>NZ_JBFWIX010000039.1:0-3058 GCF_050253495.1 Acidocella sp. | reverse complement strand
CATACCAGAAATGTTGGTCGACAATCCAAGGTATGGTTCACGCTGAATTTTAAGATATAAAATATCAAAAAAATTAGTTGATTAGAGTTTAGTGTTATGAAAACTCAATTAAAAACGACTGAATATAACTAGGCCATTTGTCGGTGCGAAACTAGACACGCCTAGTTGGGGTGTTGGGGTGTTGGCGAGTGCCGTGAGGGCGTAGTCCCAGAGGGACTCTGCATTCTGATTACTTTGAAGCGCTCAGTCGGTGATTGGGGCATTGTATTTGGTAATCCTGTGTTGCCACCATGTTCCCGGACCGCCTACCGCCCACTTCCATCTTAGTCACGATCTGTGAGGACAGCTACTGGTTCCGCGAAAGCGCCGTCCCGGTCTTTTGCATAACGCCGGGACGGCGCTCGATACAGACGAAAGCACCACGCAATGAAAGGGGGTAGTTCGTCAGTTCGCCCAGGGGGTCAATTCTACGATTCACTTGACAGGGTGTCGTCCTGGCTTCGTTGATCTCCGACGCCGAATGCCTCCCCGTATCTGATTCCGGGCACCTTGTTTAGGAAGACCGGCCCGAAGTGAACCGCGCCGGGTTTCCCGGAGACATTTTGGTTTGAGTGCTACGCGGCTACGGGCATAGCCGCAAGTTCCGCGTAGTAGTTTTCCTCTGCTTCAGCGGGTGGTATGTTGCCGATTGGTTCGAGGATACGCCGATGGTTGAACCAGTCGATCCAATGCAGTGTGGCGAGTTCGACAGCTTTGATGCTAGGAGCCTGTCCTGGTAATCTTTACGGCAGCAATTATCTGCATTAGCCCCGTGTTTTCATTTGCGCCGCTCCCCCTCAAGCGGTGAGTTTTGCGAGGTTATGGGCGGTGCAGATCATTGCCCATTCTGCTTTGACCTTATCGATACCGCGGAGGAGGAACTGCCGGAAGCCTCTGGCCTGCTTGATGTGTCCAAACACAGGTTCGACGGTGTATTTTCGGATACGGTACCGGCTTCGATGTCCACCTTTTCGGAGTCTGGCGCGCATGGCCTGAACCAGCTTGCCGCCTTTTTTGCCGCTGCCTGGCGAGCTTGCGCGCCCTGCCGCGATATAGCCGCGAACCGTGCGCGCGTTGAGCCCCTCAAGATTTTCTTCTGAACAGAAACCGTTATCGGCGGAGACTTCATTGGGCATCTCGCCGGTGTTGTCCTCGATCGCATCGAGCAGCGTCAGCAGGGCGTCTTGATCAGAACCGTTGTTGGTGAGCCGGTGCGCCACGATGATCTGTGCGCCGGCATCGATCGCGGCCTGCGCATTATACGCCTGGATGAAGCCATCGCGGCCTTTCATGATCCGGCTTTCCGGATCGGTGAAATTGCGCTGCGCCTTGGGCTTTGGTTTGCCTGGCTCGTGTTTTGGGGTTTTGCCCGGCCGGGGTTTGGCACTGCCGTCAGGGTTTGCTGGCGGCGGCGGCCGGGCGGCTTCCGCGGCGCGGGCTTCGGCCTCGAGCTCAGCCTTGGCAGCACGGATGCGCGCCAGCCGCGCCTGCTTGTCACGCATCCAGTCGGGCGGTTCGTCACCGCGGCGCGTGCAGCCGTGCGCGGCGTCTTCGGCCGCATCCTCGGCTGCCGCGCGTGCCAGCCACTCGTTCACCTCGCGGGTAAGTTCAGCCTCGGCTTCCACCATGCGGGCGTAGCTCATCGCCTTATGCTTGGAGGCATTGGCTTTGATCTTGGTGCCGTCAACAGCAACATGAGCCAGTTCAGCCAGACCCGCCTTGCGACACAGCGCCAGCACCTGCACGAACAGACAGGCCAACGCATCCAGGTGGCGCCGGCGAAATTCACTGATGGTCCGGAAGTCCGGCTGGTTGAGCGCCGTCACCGCCTGAAAATCCAGCCGCTCCTCGCAGCCGCGCGCGATCCGGCGCGACGAATAAACACCGCTGCGATAGGCATAAAGGAGCAGTGCCACCATCATGGCCGGATGATAAGGCGGATAGCCCTTCACCTCCGTGTAGGCCCTCATGATCGCGGAAAGATCAAGCTCCTCGCTGACCAGATCGCGGATCAGATGGGCCGGATGGCCGGCGGGGACGAAGTCCGCCACCGAAGGCGGAAGCAGCCAGACTTCATCGGTCTTCCAAGGGCGAAACACTTTGCTCATCGAAAAACAGAATCACGACGCAACCATCTTGTCGAGTGAATTTAGCCCGTTACCGGGACAGGCTCCTAGATGCGCTGTCAATTCCGCGTCCAGCATCCGCTCCATCAGCCGGATCTTCAGCTCCTTCATCAGCCCGGCATCACCAAGTAGGTCCTCAGGACGCTTGCACCCATTCAGCAACTCGTTCGAAATCGTCATCTTTCATGCCCCTCTCAGGAAGCATGGACCAATTCAGCCATACACAGAAGGACGGACACTCTCCCGAGCAGTCGTACCTGCCCGTGCGCAAGACGTTGGACCAACTCGGCATTTCCCGCCCGAGATGCTATCGCGGGCACGAACGTTATCGTGCCAGTTGGCCCGAGGCGCTGCGCGACCGTCACTCCAAACCTGATCGCGTGTGGAACCGCATTGGTGATGCCAGGCGCGCACAGATGATCGAGCTAGCGCTGGAACAACCCATGCTGTGCCCGCGTGAACTGGCCATGACCTTCGCCGATAGCTAAGGCTATTTCGTCTCGGAGGCGTCTGCCTACCGGCTGCTTAAGGCCCATGACCTAATTGCCTCGCCCACTTTTATTATGGTCAAAGCCGCTGAGGAATTCATAACCAAGACCACGGCGCCAAGCCATCCAGGCCAAGCGCTTGCACCACAACGAAATAGCCGGTTAAACCTTTAACCGAACAGGTGAGTCAAAGCCTCCGCTAAATCAGGCAGCTAACTGTCTAAAATTATCTGACGACAGACAGGATCATAACGGTGACCAGGCCATGTTTTCGTCCCCCCGTACACAGTTTGATGTCGCAGCCGGCCAGACTAATGACGAGCTTTCGACGTGTATCGCCTTGGATCAGATCGCCGAAATCAAGAGCTGCGTCCGCGTCGCGATTCCCGTCAATATCGCGCTCGG
>NZ_JBFWIX010000038.1:0-11552 GCF_050253495.1 Acidocella sp. | reverse complement strand
GCCAGGTCCTCCAGCCTATCAAACAAAATAACCGCCCTAAAATGCCAGTAGGCAAAGTAAGGGCGGTTATGCTTTTGACGCGGGGTGGAGCAGCCCGGTAGCTCGTCAGGCTCATAACCTGAAGGTCGTAGGTTCAAATCCTACTCCCGCAACCAACTTGTCAAATGAAATCAACACATTAAAGCCTCCTCCGGGAGGCTTTTTGCTGTCCGGCGCACTAGGGTAGTCTTAGGGTAATTTAACTCGGATTCCCAAACCTGATGGCCTATGGTCGTGGTCTGCCACTGATCCTCAACCGGAGCGCGTTATGCGCAAGGGGGTGTCATGCCGACCGTCGAGCTGTTGGGTGGAAAGGTTCAGATTTATCAGCGCGGCAATAGCCGCTTCTGGCAGGCGCGGGCGTCTGTTGGCGGAAAGCAGCGACAATTCAGTACTAAGCAGGAAGGCCAGGAGCTGGCCGCCAAGGCGGCGGAGAGCTGGTACTTCAAACTGCACGGCCAGGCCGAAGCGGGTGTGTTGAATGACCGCCCGACCTTCAGGAAGGCGGCCGATCAGTTCCTCAAGGAATACGGGGTCATCACGGAAGGCGAGCGCTCCGAGAAATGGACCGAGAGCCATGGCATCCGGTTGCGGGTGCATCTGTTGCCGTTCTTTGGGGCCTTGCCGTTGGACAAGGTGACGCCCGGCAAGGTGCAGGAATACCGCGTGCACCGGATGACGAGCTATGCCGCGCCCAACCCGCATTCGAAGAGTCAACATAAGCCGAAGGCCAAGCCGCCGGCGCGTAGCACGCTGCATGATGAGGTGGTGACCCTGCGCATGGTGCTTAAAACCGCCATTCGTCATGGCTGGCTGGAGCATCTGCCGGACCTGACGCCGCCTTACCGGCCCCAGGGCAAGATCACCCACCGGCCCTGGTTCAGCCCCGAGGAGTACAAGCAGCTTTACGAGGCGGCGCGGGCTTATGCGAAGGAACCGTTCCGCTCACACCTCAAGTGGAATGCCGAGCAGGTTTATGACTTCGTGCTGTTCATGGCCAATACCGGGTTGCGGCCGGATGAGGCGTTTAATCTGCAGCATCGGGATGTGACGATTGCCGAGGGTGACGGCAAGCAGGAGCTTCTGGAGATCGAGGTTCGCGGCAAGCGCGGGGTCGGGCATTGCAAGAGTATGCCGGGGGCGGTGCGGGTTTATCAGCGGCTGCTGGCGCGGGCCAAGCCGGTGCAGGCGGAATCCCGCCGGGAGCGGCAGCACCGGCGCAGGACTGGCGGGGACGCACCTGTCCCGTCCGCGCCGGAATATCCGGGGCCGACCGATCTGGTCTTCCCGGGGAATCACATCAAGCTGTTCAATAATCTGCTGGCGCGCACCGGATTGAAGCTGGACCGGGATGGCAAGGCTCGGACCGCCTATAGTTTGCGCCATACCTATATCTGCATGCGGCTGATGGAAGGGGCGGATATTTATCAGGTCGCCAAAAATTGCCGCACCTCGGTTGAGATGATCGAGAAGCATTATGCGATCCACTTGAAGAACACGCTCGATGCCACCGCCATCAATGTCATGCGCAAGAGGGCCTGGAAAGCGAAGGCAAAAGCCGGTGCGGGGAAGGGGGCACGGAAGGCGGGAGATGTCAGTGCTGAACTGGATGGGGATGGGGCGGATTAGAGAGCAGGGCGTTGCATCCTCTTCATGTAATGCTGGACCGATTGGCTTGAAACGCTGCCGTTTGGGGACGGGCATAGGCCCGACCAAGCAGCGATCCGCTTGGCGGATCGCCCAGAAGCGCACCCCTTGCGGGTGCGCAACCAGGGGCTTGGCCCCACAATTCAGTTTGAGACAACGGCGACAGCAGAAATCTGCGAGGTGCGGTCTGACCATGTCATCTGATCCGAGCGACAATCCAGCCCGGCTGGGCTAGGGTGCCGCTATGTTCCGCACTGGCATCCTGCTCGCCCTTCTCTCGGCAGTCCTGTTCGGCGCTAGCACGCCGCTCGCCAAGATCCTGCTCGGGGCGGTGAGCCCCTGGATGATGGCCGGGCTTCTCTACCTGGGCGCCGGGCTTGGCCTTGCTTGCATCGACGCCTTCCGCGCCGTGCTGCGCCTTCCGGCAACGGAGGCGCCGCTGCGGCGCGCGGACCTCCCCTGGCTCGGGCTGGTGATCCTCTCCGGCGGGCTCGGCGGGCCGCTGCTGCTCATGTTCGGCCTGGCACACACGGGCGCCGCCAGCGCCTCGCTGCTGCTGAACCTGGAGGGGCTGGCTACCATGAGCATCGCCTGGGTCGTCTTCCGCGAGAATGTGGACCGCCGCCTGCTGCTCGGCGCCTTCGCGATCCTGGCCGGGGCGGCGCTGCTGTCCTGGCAGGGGCGGGCGAGCCTCGACCTCGGTGCCAGGCTGATCGCCGGCGCCTGCCTGTGCTGGGGCATCGACAACAACCTCACCCGCAAGCTCTCCTCGGCCGATCCGGTGCAGATCGCGATGCTGAAGGGGCTGGTCGCCGGGGCGGCGAACGTGGCGCTGGCGCTCGGCGCCGGCGGGCATTTCCCCGCGCCGGGTTTGATCCTGGCGGCGGGGCTGGTGGGATTCCTCGGCTACGGGGTGAGCCTAGTCCTGTTCGTGCTGGCGCTGCGCCACCTCGGCACCGCCCGCACCGGCGCGTATTTCTCGCTCGCGCCCTTCGTGGGCGCGGCGATCGCGGTGGCGTTCCTCGGCGAGCCGCTGTCCGTCAGGCTGCTGGTCTCGGGCGCGCTCATGGGCCTCGGCCTCTGGCTGCATCTAGCGGAGAGGCATGAGCACGAGCATGTCCACGCAGAGATGGTGCATGAGCACCGCCACAGCCACGACGAGCACCACCGGCATGAGCACGCTGAGGACGCGCCGTCGGGCGAGCCGCATTCACACAGGCACCGGCACGCGCGGCTGGTGCACAGGCACGCGCATTACCCAGACCTGCACCACCGGCACACACACGAGCGGACGCCCCGATAGGCCAGCCCGTTCTCCAACGCGCCGTTAGATCAAGTCCGGGAATGGGCGTAAGTCCATACGTCAGAGCCCCCGGTGCTAACCCATCTCCCTGCCCTCACGCGCATCCATGCGCGCTGGCTCGACCCGCAGCTCCCGCCGGGCCTTGGCGACAATCTGCCTCCCGCCACTGACGCCCAACCCGGCCAACACCACCGCGACCAGAAGGTCCGGCCAGCCCGTGCCGGTGCCGAACACGCCGAACGCCGCCGCGACCACCGCCACATTGCCGATCGCGTCGTTCCGCGAGCAAATCCAGACCGAGCTGCGGTTCGCGTCCCCGCCCCGGTGGCTCCAGAGCAGCAGCGCGCAGGACAGGTTCGCGGCCAGGGCCAGCACGCCGACTGCCCCCATGGTCTCCGGGGCGGGCAGCGTGCCGGAGACGGCCATCCAGGCCGTGCTGGCGAGCACCCATGTGCCCAGCGCCAGCAGCGAGGCGCCTTTCAGCAGCGCCGCCCTGGCGTGCCAGCGCAAGGCCAGCCCGGCCACGCCGAGGCTGATGGCGTAGTTGGCGGCGTCGCCCAGGAAGTCGAGCGCGTCCGCCCGCAGCGCGGCGGAGCGGGCGGAGACACCGGCGGTTACCTCCACCACGAACATGCCCAGATTCACCGCGAGCGCGATCCACAGCACCCGCCGCCACGCCGTGTCCTTCGGCGGCGGTGCCGGTTCGCAGCCGCCGCAGCAACCACCCGCCATCTCGTCATCCCTTCAGATTCGGTCGATGGCCAATTACATGCACCCTGTAGCAACTAGAGGGTCAAGCGGATGGTGATGACGATCGGCACGCTCGGCAAGGCGACGGGCACCAAGGCCGAGACGATCCGGTATTATGAGAAGATCGGGCTGCTGCCACCCCCCAGCCGGTCCGGCGGCAATTACCGCAGCTACGGCGAGGCGGAGCTGGGGCGGCTGTCGTTCATCCGACGCGCCCGGCAATTGGGCTTCTCCCTGGACCAGATCCGCGCCCTGTTGGAGCTTTCCGAAGATCGCGGGCGCGACTGCGCGACGGTCGACGCCCTGGCCCGCGGCCACCTCGCCGAGGTGGAACGGAAGATCGCCGACCTGACCGCCTTGCAGCGGGAACTGGCCGCGATGATCGCTTCATGCCATGGCGGCACCGTTGGCAGCTGCCGCATCATCGAGGCGCTGGGGCCATGCTGACTCCGGCCCCAGCACGAGATGACTGGGGCGGCCCTTGGGCAGCAAGATAAGAATTTCGACTGGACCCGCGTGGGATATATTTGCCGCCAGACTATGAGCGCGCAATTACGCGCCTCACCGCTTCGACATCGGAGATGGCTGTCTCGTTCGCGCGCGAACAACTTGCCGACCTACCGGTTTCTCCCTCAACTCTGGTATTCACAAAAATTTGCGGCCAAGGCCAATGGGCCACAAGCAGGTCCTATGTGTTAACTTCCAAGAATATCGCGTTTCTTCTGCAGATATTCCTCGCGATTGACCTCGCCACGCGCGTAACGCTCATCGAGCGCGTGCAAGCCGGCCGAACCGACGCCGGAATGGGGCATTTGCTGATGTGGTGCATGCGCCGTCCAGGAGAGTGCGCGGAAGATGAACACCAGAAGTGCCACGACAATAACAGCGCCAAAGATCATCATGAGCCATCCCCCTCCACCGTAACCGCCCCAACCGCCATATCCCATCATCGGCATGCCACCGCCCCATCCGCCCATCATCCAAGGCCCTGGCCCGTAGCCATTCCAGCCGGGCCCTTGGAAGGCAGCACCTCCACCTCCTGCCGTATTGCTTGCCGCAGAATCTGCCCATGCGGCCGGCGCGGTGACAGCGAACGCCAAGGCTGTGCCGCTAGCTTTACGGAAAAAACCAGACATATCGCAGTTCCTTTCATGAAGATTTCAGACCATCTTGTTGGTTATTCATATCGCCTAAATGATGGCAGCGCCTTGATATCGCTCAAGGCGCCGCCGGATCACCGTTGTTAAATATACTGCACTTCAGTCATCATGCCGGCGGCCATATGGTAGAGATTATGGCAGTGAAACAGCCAGCGCCCCGGATTTACGGCATCGAATGCCAAGCTGATGCGGCTCATGGGCGGCACCAGCACGGTGTCGCGCATGGCTCCCTGCACGGCCGTACCGTTTATGGCAACGACCTGGAAGTGATGGCCATGCAGATGCATCGGGTGCGACATCATGCTGTGATTGAAGATATCGAGTGCGACGCGTTCGCTTTGTTTCACTTGCAGAGGTTCATGATTTTGCCATTGCCGTCCGTTGATCGTCCAATCATATCCCGTCATGCTGCCGGCGAGCACCACTTGGTGAACCCGGTCGATGGGTCGGTTGACGAGGGGTGTCTGCGCAAACAGCTTGGTTTCCAGCGTGATGCCACAAGCACCTGTCACCGCCTGCGCCGCCGCCGCTAATTTTACGATTTTCGCCTGCGGCGTGGCGAGAATAATGCCCGTCCGCGCCGTATCTCCTTCGCGTTGTGCCAGTATGGGATAAGCGCCTTCACCGGTGGGAAGCGCAAGAAGCAGGTCAATCCGCTGGCCTTCGGCAATCGGCAAGGGCGCCGAGATGTCGAAGGGTTGCACCGGATCGCCATCGACAGCGATCAGCCGTGTTGGAACGCCCCCTGTGCTGATCCAGAATGCGGTTGCCGTGGCGCCGTTAATGATCCGTAAGCGTACATGCCCGCTCCGCTCCACCCGAACGATCTGCGGATCGTCCAGCGTCCGGTCGTTGGCGAGATAGGCGTCGAAATCAACATCGTTGAGGTCAGGACCGTTGCCCATGGCCATGCCGCCCATAGGAGCAGAAGACCCCGTCATGTTGCCCATGCCACCCATGCTGCCCTGGCCATTTTGGCCGGTCAGGCTGGCCAGAATCTCCGCGGGGTTCTTGAAGGTGAAGTCATGCAGCATCAGAACGACCTCCTGCATATCGGCGCGGAGATCGTCAGCCGTATGCACGATCAGCGGCGCTGCCATCAGCTTCTGCTCCTGCAGGCCGAGATGCGAGTGCATCCAGTGTGTGCCGGGGCGCGCCGCAAAATCATAGGCTTGGCCAGCGTCGTTGGAGATCGGCGATTCGTAGCCGGTCATCGTTACACCATCCTGCGCCACGGGCGGCGTCTGTCCGTGCCAATGGATGATGGTCGGTTCGCCGCAGCGGTTATCGAGATTGACCGCGAAACGCTCGCCGGGGGCCAGCACGGCACCGTGCTGGCCGTCAGCGCCAAGGATGGCAAACATCGTCGCCGCCTTGCCATTGACGACAATGGTGCGTGTCGCTGCCGTGAGGCGCCGCGTGGAAGCGGCGAACGCCGCGGCATTGGGAAGGACTGAAAGCGCCGTTGTGGTGGCGCCCGCCATGAGAATATGGCGGCGTGACAAATTGGTGTGCATTTTGGTGTAACCCTGCAAGCTGTCTGAATGGAACAGGAGTAGCCGCGTAACGGCGCGGCGGTTTGCACCGCCAGAGATTACACCAGTTTGCGCGGCGGCGGCGAGATGGGCGGGATGATCTGGCCGGGCAAAGCCACCTGAATTTGTACCACGTAACGAAGAACCGTCAGGGCGATGACGGGTGGCGCGGCTGCCGCGAGTGGTAAGGCGCTAAATGCGTTGGTCCCGCACGGGCAGGCCGGGGTCGCTTTGGGGCAGCAGGGCTTGGACGGCGCCGGCATTGTATCCGGCATGGGCATTGTCATCGCGGCAGACCCGCCATTGGCATAATAAGGTGCCGCTGCCCATCCTGGCGAAGAGGCCAGCATAAACAACAGCGCCACGGCGAGGCGGACCAAACCCACCATCGACCGTTTACACCCACGCCTGGCTGCAGCGTTGCGCATTACCGTGTCATCCGGCCCAGCGTTTGCACCAATTCTTCCACCTTATGGCGCTGGTCGGTGGCACTGCCTGAGCTAAACGCATCTGCAACACAATGGCTCAAATGGTCGCGCAAGATCTCCTCCTCGACCTTGTGCAAAGCGGCGCGTACGGCACTGATCTGCGTCAGCATGTCGATGCAATAGCGATTATCATCAACCATGCGCAGTAAGCCGCCAACTTGGCCTTCAATCCGCTTCAGCCGCTGGATTACTTTCTGCCGTGCCGCGTCATGCATGAAACTGTACCCTTGATACCATACCCTTGGGGGGTATATAGGGTAAGATAGACTTCTCGGCAAGCAGCCCGAGGACAACGCCAGTGACTCATGGAGTACCCCATGGACGATCATCAGCATCACGCACACCATCATCACGCCATGCCGGTATCCGACGGGGTAAAAGATCCGGTTTGCGGCATGACCGTCGATCCAACCAAGTCCGAGCACCAAGCCGAGTATGAGGGGCGGACATTCCATTTCTGCTCCCAGGGCTGCCGGGAGAAATTCATCGCGGATCCGGACCGCTATCTGGCCGACGAGCCAGCGGCGCCGCCCTCGGCGCCTGGTACGATCTATACCTGCCCGATGCATCCCGAGGTTCGGCAGGATCATCCGGGCAACTGCCCGATCTGCGGCATGGCGCTTGAGCCAGCAGCACCCACGGCTGATGCTGGAGAGAACGAGGAGCTGTGCGATATGCGCCGGCGTTTCTGGGCATCACTCGTTCTTGCTGTGCCGGTGGTGGTGCTGGCGATGGGCGTCTACGTGCCGGGCCTTGGCGCGGTGCTCGCGCGGGCTGTGCCGCCAGGGCTCTCGAGCTGGCTCCAACTGATCTTCGCCACCCCCGCCGTCCTGTGGGCGGGGTCCTTCTTCTTCACGCGCGGCTGGCGCTCGGTGGTGAATCGCAGCCTCAATATGTTCTCGCTGATCGCGCTCGGCACTGGCGCGGCCTATCTCTACAGCGTGGTTGCCACTATCGCGCCCGGCATCTTCCCCGCCGGATTCCGCGGTGCTGATGGTTCGGTCGCGACCTATTTTGAGAGCGCGGCCGTGATCACCGTGCTGGTCATCTTCGGTCAGGTGCTCGAACTCAGGGCCCGCGACCGGACGGGAAGCGCGATCCGCGCGTTACTCAATCTCGCACCGAAAACCACGCGGCGCATCCGGGATGACGGCACTGACGAGGAGGTGACGCTCGATCAGGTTAAAGCTGGTGACCGGCTGCGCGTGCGGCCTGGCGATGCAGTGCCGGTCGATGGCGCCGTGCTCGAAGGCCACAGCACGGTTGATGAGGCCATGGTTACGGGGGAATCGATGCCGGTTGCCAAGAAGGTGGGGGACATGCTGATCGGCGGCACCGTGAACGGCACCGGCGCGCTGGTGATGCGTGCCGATGTGGTGGGCGCGGGCACCGTGCTTGCGCGCATTGTCGCGATGGTCGCCGACGCCCAACGCTCGCGCGCGCCGATCCAGCGCCTCGCCGACCTTGTCTCCGGCTGGTTTGTTCCCGTCGTTATCGGGGTTGCGGTACTCGCTTTTACGGCTTGGGCGGTCTGGGGACCGGCGCCGTCGCTCGCTTACGGGCTGGTCGCCGCCGTCTCCGTTCTCCTCATCGCCTGCCCTTGCGCGCTCGGGCTCGCCACGCCGGTGTCGATCCAGGTCGGGGTTGGTAAGGGCGCCACCGCCGGCGTGCTGATCCGCTCGGCCGAGGCGCTGGAGCGGATGGAGAAGGTCGACACGCTGGTCGTCGACAAGACCGGCACGCTGACCGAGGGTAAGCCACGCCTTACTGCCATCATGCCTGCGCCCGGCTTTGCCGAGGAAGAGGTGTTGCGCCTTGCAGCGAGCCTCGAACGCGCGAGCGAACATCCGCTGGCGGCGGCAATCCTGCACGCCGCCGGTGAGCGCAAGATCACGCTTGGCGATCCCACCGGCTTTGAATCGCTCACCGGCCAGGGCGTGCGCGGGCAAATCGAGAGCAGGCGCATCGCGCTCGGCAACGCTGCCTTGATGAAGGCGGAAGGTGCGGGACTGGGCGCGCTGGCGGACGAGGCTGACGAGTTGCGTGCAAGCGGTGCGACGGCGTTGTTTATCGCCGTCGATGGTAAGCTGGCCGGGGCGGTAGCGATTGCCGACCCGATCAAGTCGACCACGCGCACGGCGCTTGATGCGCTCAAGGCTGAGGGGGTGCGTATCGTCATGCTGACCGGCGACAACCGGCGCACGGCAGAGGCGATTGCGCACCAGCTTGGCATCACCGAAGTGGACGCCGATGTGCTGCCGGAGCGCAAACATGAAATCGTGCGCCGGTTGCGGGCGGAAGGCCGGATCGTCGCCATGGCCGGTGACGGCGTGAACGATGCACCAGCACTCGCTGAAGCCGATATTGGCATCGCCATGGGCACTGGCACCGAGGTTGCGATGCAAAGTGCTGGGGTGACGCTGGTAAAGGGTGATCTCGCCGGCATTGCGCGCGCGCGAACACTGAGCCATGCCGTGATGCGCAATATCCGCCAGAACCTGTTTCTTGCCTTCATCTACAACGGCATCGGCGTGCCGGTCGCGGCTGGCGTGCTCTACCCGGTGTTCGGCGTGCTGCTGAGTCCGATGATCGCGGCGTTGGCGATGTCGCTGAGCTCTGTCTCGGTCATCAGCAACGCGTTGCGGCTGCGGCGGCTGAGGCTGGAGGAGGTCGCAGCCAGAGTGTGATAAACGGGGTGTACGGCAAGCTCACCACGCGCTGAGAATAGCAGAAAAATCGAAGGAGGGATTCCCAGATGAGTTATCACATTTCGAAGACACTGACATTGCCATTCGACGAGGCAGTTGCTGCAACAGTGGCGGCATTACAGACCCATGGGTTCGGCGTGCTCACAGATATCGATGTGCAAGCGACGCTTAAGAAGAAGCTCGACGTCGCGTTTCGCCCGTACCGCATCCTCGGCGCCTGCAATCCGAAAATGGCCTATCAGGCGCTCGGGATCGAGGACAAGATCGGCACCATGCTCCCGTGCAACGTGATTGTGCAGCAACACGAGGACGGAAATGTTGAGGTCTCGGCGGTCGATCCGGTTGCCTCCATGCAGGGCATAGAAAATCAAGAACTTGCCCGCTTGGCTGGAACCGTACGCGAGATGCTGCGCCAAACGATTTCGGAAATCTGACTACAGACTCGCTGTGGCAATCGTGGTGTAAGCCACAGCATGGACGGTATATCCGTCGCTTCCAGCGTATTGTATCCAAGCTTCGGCTTGGTGCTCGACCGGATTCTCGGCGCGATGGCGATGCCGGTCGGCTCAGTTTCAGTGACGGCGAAAGCAACTCATTGCACGATGAATTTACCGTACATACCTTCCTCGGCATGTTGCGGAGCCGGGCACACGTACCAGTATTCGCCCGGTGCGCTGGCCACGAAACTCTCACCCAGGGCCGCATACTGCGCTGTTTTCAAATCATCGCCGCTGCGCCAGGGCAGTTCCGGCATGGGCGGTACTTGCGGCTGGCCCAGATACATCATGGCCATATATGGATAAGGCGGCGGCACGCTGGTGATCACCACTGTATGCTCCATGTTATTGCCGTAATCCATGTTGAGCTGGTTGAGTTGCACGGTGGCGCCGCGCGGTACAATGATGGTGGGGTTGGTAAGGCCATGAAGTTCAAAGGTCTGATCTTTATAGCCGGGCTGTACGGCGACAAGATTAATGACCACGTTATCGCCGGTGAAGGTCACGCTATTGGCCTTGGTATCCGCCGTACCGTGCGCGTTGCCGTATTGAATGTAACTCTGCGCGTCATCAAAGCTGAGTACCTTGCCGCCCCAGCCGGCTGACACGGGGTAATTCCCCATCATACCACCCCCCATCATACCCGGCCCCATTCCGTAACCAAATCCACCTTGCCCCCAACTGCCGCCCATCATACCTGATCCCCAGCCTTGGCCGTTCCCCATACCCGCATAAGGCTGAGCGGTAGCGGCGGACACGGAAACCGCGGCAGCAATGACGAAGGCGGATAGCCGAAGGGCAGAAGGCAGAGGTTTTTTCATGATTATCGTCTGAACCTCATCCGGGCATTTGGTCATTGATCATGGTCAATTCTGATCAAACGGACACCAATTTTGTCATAAAAAAAGTTGACGCAAGAACAGATAAAATGGCGGAAAAGTATAAGCCACACGCTACTGGGTTCGCAAAAATCTGGACGGTGAACGGAGGGTCTTTCGCAGGTGGCACTGAGCCCGGGTGCGGCACATAATATGTACCACAGTTGTAGATAACCCTGTTGGCCCTTGGCTCCGTTCCAGCACTAAGAGTCAGAGTTTTGCTGGGATTTTCATGACGGGTTTTGGTTCGGGAGAGTGTCTTCCGGGGCCTGTCATGGAGAATTGCCATGAACATCAATATGTCTGCCGTGGTGGCGGCTGGGGAATCCAATGCTGGCCGGGCTGGTGCGGCGGGATTTAAGGTGGATGTCAGCCGTGGTGAGCGGCTAGGCCGGGTGTCCTCGGAATGGTTCTTGCGACCCGATGATGAGCGGTTTTTGTCCCTGCCAGATCTATATCAGGCGGTCCGCGCCCGGGCGGATCGCGCGGAGGCGCGGACTGTGGAGAGCCAGGCGATCCGGGTAGAGGCCAGGCGTGACGATGGCGA
>NZ_JBFWIX010000037.1:0-13840 GCF_050253495.1 Acidocella sp. | reverse complement strand
CCGACGATATCCTCGCCTCAATTCAACGCTTCTGCCTGCGGTCCCTCACAAAAATGCCCAAAATGAAGACAAATTCCGAATCAGGACACTAGCTTAACTTGCTGTCCACCAAACCGGCAGCAGCCCATCATTCCCGATCCTCTGCCGGGCGATGCAGCTTTAGGCTTTGACCCTGCTGTAACACCATATGTTGCCCTGAGCCTCTACCAAAACGGCAGAGATATTTATGATTTGACTTGGCCCGATACGCCCGATTATGAATGGCCGCCAGCCATCGATGGCATAATATCCGTGGTTTTTCGAAAGTTGCCGGGAAGCAAATATACCGATGTCATCGTAATCGGCTACATCTCCGGGGCGCGAGGCGTCGATATTTATCATCCAATGATCTATGTCGGCACAGACGAAGGATTTCGACTCGATCAAAATCTAAGTGACCTTATGTTCAAGGGGGCTTATACAACAATGCCAGAGTTGCTGAAGGCGATTGGTAAGGTTGGAATAAGTGTTCCGGCCTATTCTGGCTGAATCAACTTATTTCAAGAGGCGATGTACGAGGTTCGCCCATGATCGCATCCGTTTCTTCCAAATGGTAAGGTTGTCCTGTTGTGGCTGATTTCGGCATGGCAATTTTGGACCATCCGATGTGCAGAGAATTTTTCCCGCTATGCATGTGACCCGCAACCTGTCGTACAACTTGTGCAGACCGTGTGGAAACTTCCCGGGCGATGATTCCTTGAATTGATGCGTGATGGTACGGTTTGCCATGGCACATCTTAGAGGGACGGATCGTTCGCAGCCTCTCCTTTTGCCCGAGGCGATTGACGATTACGTGGGGCCGGAGAACCCGGTCCGGTTCATTGAAGCATTTGTTGACGAACTTGACCTGCAAGCTCTGGGGTTTGTCCGGGCCGCGGCTAAAGCGACGGGCCGCCCCGGTTACCACCCGGCGGACCTGTTGAAGCTCTACATTTACGGCTACCTCAACCGTGTGCGGTCCAGCCGCCGGCTTGAGGCCGAGAGCCATCGCAATATCGAGGTGATCTGGCTGCTGCGGCACTTGAAGCCGGACTTCAAGACCATCGCTGATTTCCGCCGCGACAACCGTGCGACGTTCAAGCTGGTGTTCCGCCAGTTCGTCCTGTTGTGCCGCCAGCTCGACCTGTTCGGGCGTGAATTGCTGGCCGTCGACGGCACCCGCATTAAGGCGGTGAGCAACAAGGACCGCAACTTTACCCGCGCGGCGCTAGCGGCGTTCATCCGCGAGGCGGACGGAAAACTATCTGCCTATATGGCGCGGCTGGATGAGGGCGACGCCGATGAAGACCGGGCCAGCGGCAGCGGTAGCGGCGGGTTGGCGGAGAAGATCGCGGCGATCCGCGGCAAGCGCAACCGCCACCAGGCCCTCATGGATGAGCTGGAGCGCACGGGCGAGGACCAGATATCGCTGACCGACCCGGACGCCCGTGCCATGGCCCGCATGACCAAGGTCGGCGTGGGGTACAACATCCAGCTTGCGGTGGACGTGAAGCACAAGCTGATCGCCGAGCAGAAGGTCAGCAGCCAAGTTATCGATCTTGGGCTCCTCGCCCCAACGGCGGCGGCGGCCATGGAGGCTCTTGGCGTGGAGACCATCGAGGTTGTTGCCGACCGGGGTTATTACAAGATCGAGGATATCGAGGCTTGCGAGGAAACGGGCATTACAGCCTATGTGCCCAAGCCGGCCAAAGGCACAGCCGCCCGCGAAGGTTTCTTCACCAAGGAGGCGTTCCTATACGATCCGGACAAAAACGTTTACGTTTGTCCAGGCGGGGCCACCTTGTTGCCTCTCTACGCAGCCAAGCTGCGGGGCAACCGGAAGGTCGATTACTGCAACCGCAAAGCTTGCCGGAACTGCGTGCTCAAGCAACGCTGCACTGCCAACACCTATCGCCGTGTGTCGCGCCTGGACAATGAGGGCGTCATGGACCGCATGGCGGCCCGGCTCGCAGCCCGGCCGGAGGTGATGGACCAGCGGCGGGAAACAGTCGAGCATCCATTCGGCACCATCAAGCAGTGGATGAACCAGGGCGCGTTCCTCATGCGCCGGCTGGAGAATGTCCGCGGGGAGTTCAGTCTCACCGCGCTCGCCTACAATATCAGAAGGGCTATCACCCTGGTCGGCGTCCCGGAATTGATCGCCGCAGCCAGGACATGAGGGCCTAAAAGGCCGCCTCTTGCCTCCAGCGGCAGAAAACAGCGCTAACACGGTCGGGAAGGCAGACGGAGCAGTTTCCCGTCTCGTCGGGACGCCAGAAAATGCCCAGACCGTAGACTAGGCGGAGTTTCCACACGGTCTGTAGGATTTGCGCGACAATTCCTGGCGGCTACAACGGAGGCATGTCCAAAGCTTCCTCTCCCGGCCCCCTGCTCGGCTATGCGCGTGCGTCCACCCAGGGGCAGGACCTGGCGCAACAGCGCGCCCTGCTACGGGAGGCTGGCTGCACCCGCATCTTCGAGGAAAAGGTCAGCGGCGCGAAGCGCAACCGGCCGGAGCTGGAACGGCTGCTAGATCATCTGCGTGCCGGCGACGTGGTGACGGTCACGCACCTCGATCGTCTCGCCCGGTCCACCCGCGACCTGTTGGAAATCGCCGAGCGCATCAAGGAGGCCGGGGCCGGCCTACGCTCATTGGCCGAACCATGGGCCGACACCACCACCCCGGCCGGGCGCATGGTGCTGACCGTGTTCGCCGGCATCGCCGATTTCGAGCGGTCCCTGATCGTGGAGCGCACCAGCACCGGCCGGATCGCCGCCAAGGCGCGCGGAGTAAGGTTCGGGCCTCGCCCCTCCCTCTCGGCCGAGCAGATCGCCCATGCCCGGCAGCTCACTGAGCAGGAGGGCAAGCCGGTTGCTGAGGTCGCCCGCCTATTCGGAGTGCATCGGGCGACCCTCTACCGGGCGCTGGCGGCTGAACCCGTTTGATCGGGACGCTTTTCCGAAAATCTTGTTTTATGAAGTCTAATCTGAACCAGCCGCTTACGGCTTAGCGGGCAATTTTTAACAGATCGTGCGATGACCACATTTATTCCCAGGTATCATTAATCCCGACCGCATAAAACCAGCCATAGGCCCGGCCTGTAAAAAATCCTATTGAAGCAGCAATAGTCGAAGTAACTAAACAAAATATGATAAAATCAGGGTAGCTTAATAGCAAAAGAGCATCAATTGGAGGAGGAAACAAATGAAAATTATTTCCTTGCGATAAGGCCCATATAAAATAACCTATATCATTCAAAACAACTAAACCGAGAACGGTTGTAGATATTATTTTTAGAAAAACAAATGCCCATAGCCGCCGCTTAAAAGCGCCATTCCACATTATAATCGGTAAAAAAATCAGTGCGGGAGGAACAAGAATCAAAATTCCGCGATTAAAACTTAAAGGCATTGGCTCTGCTGGAAAAAATTGAAAAAACACGGCTTCCAAAAGGAAGGCCATTCCAAAAAGACTAAAGAATGTGGTGCGTGCGCATCGTTTAGCGCCGGTTACGCGGTCCGGCCAGGGAAATTCAACTGAATTTGAATCGTTCACGTCAGTAGCTTTCACTTTTTTGATGTTAACTTAGCTGAATAAACATGAAATTTTGCATAATTCGTAGATCTATAAAGTTCTCTTCTGTAGTTTTGCATAGATGATGCGCCAACTTCCGCACGAGGATTCATTGAAAAATGAGACATCGCTTCATGCCGTAATTGATCTTCGCTAACTTTTCCGTCTGGTTGAGAAAACCACTTTTCAAAATCATTTCTCATACCGTCGTAAATATCTTGGCCATTTTTAAAATCAACGACGATTGAAAACAAATCCAATGGGGATGAATAAAATTTAAGAGAAGACAGGTCATGAGCTATATCTTTAGCATTATCTTCCACTTGATCGACAAACTCATTAAGTCTTTTCATATGGGCAAGCACTTCTTGATCACCATACTGTACCCATTCAGTTGCTAAAATACCGAGGCTTTGCCCCATCTGCTGTCGTAAATCTTTTAAATCAGCACCAACTTGGCGCAATTTTCTAAAATCTGCGATGTCTTTTCCTAGGGCGGGCAAAGCAAGTACTGGACCCCATGTCTCGATTTGATCGTAATACCAATTATTCTTAACGGCATTTTCTAACTTCGTGTTTCCTGATGCTCGATCATAATATTCTGACATCGTCATGATACCGTCTGCAAAGAGCATAGCTAATGAATCCAAAAATTCAAACCCTGTAAACGCAACAAGAGCAACGGCCCCGGTTGTTAATGCGCCTTCTGTAATTGCGGCAAAAGCCACAGTAACGGCAGAATATGCCAACACCATAGAGAAAGCGTCTGCAGCAACACCTACGGTATCAAAAGCAAGCGCCCCTGTGCTTGGTAAATTATTTCCAGAAGCTACTTTGGGAACGCTGCTTTTGAATTTTGGTGCTGCACCAGACGCTGAGCTGGTTATTGAATTCGGGCGTACGGGTCCAAAATTCTCTACCACCACCATTTTGGTTAACCCGTCTTTGCCAACGGTTGGCTCACGGAAGAGACGTACATAGTCTCTATCCTGCCATGCTACGCCAACTCCCACACCATATTTATTATCAATCATCCGGCAAAGGCCTATCTGTGCATCAGTTGGATTAGCAAAAGGACCATATGAAAAGGGTTTATACTGCGGCATCGCTGACTATGCTTTCCGTTTCGATATTTGCTTTATATTAGCCAATCATGATTTCTCTTTAAGAGCCTGACCGAAAAAATAGTTTAGCGATTTCAGTTGGTTGTGATTTTGTTGGTTTGCAACAACTGACGGAATCCCGATGACTTGGACTGAAACCGCTCGGCAGCGATACTGCCGGGATGATCTGCGCTATGCAAGCAACCTTACCGATGGCGAATGGGCTTTGATTGCGCCATTTATGCCAGCGCCTGCGCGGCGGGGGCGGCCGCGCTCTGTGTCGCTGTGCGTGATTGTTGAAGCGATTCTCTACATGCTGTTCACTGGCTGCCAGTGGCGGCAACTCCCCAGGGAGTTCGCGCCCTTCACGACGGTGCAGGCGTATTTCTACCGCTTCAGCCGTGATGGCACGCTCATGCGCATCAACCGCGCCCTGGTCGTGCAGGCGCGGGAGTTGGCCGGGCGCTCGGCATCGCCAACTGCGGGCGTGATCGATAGCCAGTCGGTGAAAACGACCGAGGCCGGCGGGCCGCGCGGGTTTGATGCGGGCAAGAAGATCAAGGGGCGCAAACGGCATATCGTCACGGATACACTCGGGAACCTCGTGGGCTTGGTTATCCATCCCGCCGATGTTCAAGACCGCGACGGTGCGCCCAACGTGCTCAAATCCATCCGCAAGAAATACCCGTCGCTGCGGCCCGTCTTCGCCGAGGGACTGGCTCTCCACCGGCGGGCGGGCCGAATTTCTTGATGCAGTATGCGAAATTTGCATTGAGCTTGGTCATGTCAGGTCTCTCATAGAGTGCCGGTTCCTGCTGGCGATCTAACTGTCAGACGCCCCTGAATGGCGTGCATTTAACCAAAATCCGTTCCAGCTCTTCACGCGAATATGCCCATATCGTCTTGTCGCTTTCATCTAAATCGAGCAGATCGAAGGCAATGCCGAATTTGGGCGAAAAGAACGCATCGTGCCCATCGGTCATCAGATATTTGTCGTTCCGGCTGATTTCCTCCAGGAAAAAACGAGGTGCCGTATGAAAATGATCCATTCCACAAACAAAAACGGCCTCTGTTCGCCAGCCAAAGCCGATATCAATGAGATAATCGTTTCTGAATCCCAAAATCGGTGTTTCCACGCCAGGAAAATAAGCGTTAATATAGTCAGACGATCGTTCGATTTTGCTTTCGTACGGACAGAAAGCACGTTCCGCTTGCAGAGCATTCATGCCGAATTTAATGGCATGAAGTCCGTCTTGAGAAACGCCTTCATATGGAGAAATTACCCACTTCATTTATTTTTCCTTTCAGGCTGTTCAGGGGCGGTTTTGGTTGATCTGGTTTTGTAGGCATTCCACGTAACGCTGCATTTCTTTTATGGCTTCGTCATATTTATGTGGGTCGCCAGATCTCTCCGCAATTTTCTTGACGTCTTCAATATCCATCTTGGCCGCGTCGAGAAGCTTTCCATCTTTTATAAGCTGAGCCTGTTTTTCCTGATATGCCATCGCAGCCGGGCTTCGACCATAACTTGCCGTACTGCGATGATCGACAGGTTCCATCTGGATCGCTGGTCCATCGTCCTTATTCGGCCCACCTCCCATTTTATTGGCAGACGCCGCCGGCGTATGATGAGAATCAAGCCCGTCACCTGTTGGCCCCTTGGTTTCACCATGTGCACCGCCACGGTATTTGCCTGTGCCATTGCCCTTACGCAAATGCGCACACGGGTCCTCATCACATTCAACGCAAGGCTCGGAAGCATCGGAGTCTTTGAGCTGCTCGTCGGCCTTGGTATTCGCCTGGACAGCCTGATGGCCCGCATGTTGGTAGATCTCGGCCCCAATGGCGCCCACCGCCGCGGCGCCGGCGATGCCAAGCGCCACGGCGTCGACCGCGACGTCCAGGCCGGGAACGAATTGGGCCGCCACAAAGGCCGCCCCGGCCGTTGCGCTCATGCCGTTCCCCTTTGCAACATCCGCTCACCGATGGCCGACAGCAGCCGCGCGATCGCCTTGTCGGGGCCGTCCGCCGCGTTCCGAAGATAGTCCAGGGCAGGGGGCGCGTTCCAAACCGCGCCACGGCTGATCAAGGTCAGATACGCGAAGCGTCCCAGCCCGCGCTCGGTCTTGAGGCCCAACGCCCGTCCCTGCGCCTCATTCCGCGCCACGAAACCCAGCAGCCCGGCCTCATCCATGCCCCTGGTCTGGTCCGGCGCGGCATCGCGCAGATAGGACGCGATCGCCCGGTGCGAGCGTGCCGTCATCGCTCCCGAGAGCGCCTGCATCTGCGCCTCGTTCAGCACCAGCCGCCCGTGCGCGGGCGCCGGCCAGTCCGCCCGGCGCTTGGCCTGCAACGCCCCCTCCGGCGCCGCGATCGCCAGTGCCGCCGCCGGGCCGAACAGCCGGGCGCGCTGTGCCAGGGTCAGCACCGGCAGGATCATCGCCAGCACGCTTGGGTCCCAATGGCGGAACATCACCGTCCGCTGCGCCGGCGCGAACGGGTCCGGCGCCGCGCCTTGGGCCGGTGGCGGGGCTGGAATCTCCACCAGGTTCAGCGTGCGCAGATGCCGGTAGAAGGCGGGCTCGTCCGGTTCCTCCACCCGCCAGAACACGGCCGCGCCCTCGATGCCCTCGATGCGCAGCAGGTTGCGCAGCCGCCGCTCGTTCAGCAGTGCCAGATGCGGGCCTGCGCGCACGATCCCGGCATTGCCGCGATATTCCAGAAACAGCGAGCGCGTGCGCACATCCACCTGCCGCAACAGGGCGGGGAGGTCGTCGTATTTCGCGCCATCCAGCACGGCGAAAACCGGGGATGGCCACCCGGCCAGAATGTCAGCAAGACCAGCCGCCATGCTACCCCATGCTCATGAAGGGCGCGCCCGCCGCCGCGGCCTGGCGCGGGCAGGGCGGGGCGGCCGGGCCGGCGCCCACCGCCCCGGCATTGCCGCCGCCACCGCTGCCGCCGCTCTCGCCGATCAGCACCGTGAAGCAGCCCAGCGCGATGACGCCGCCATGCGACATCTGGTCACCCATCCGCGCCGCAGGCATGCCGCCAATCAGCACGGTGGAGGAGCCCATCGCCACCGTGTCCGGCGGGCCGACGCACACCGCCATGTCGGAGACGCGCGCGGCGGGCAGGCCGCCGATCAACACGGTCGGGCAGCCGGGACCGGAGATGGGGCCGCCGACATGCGGTACGGGGCCGTTGCTGGCCGGGCAGGTGTGCATGTCCGTCAATCGCGCCGCTGGCTTCCCGGCCATTCATTCGCCTTTCGATAGAATCGAGCGCAACCTAGGCGGGTCGGCGCCACGCGTAAATAACACCATTCGTTACGAGGTGATCATTTGTCGGCAGGGGCGGGAGGGGGACGGTTGTCGAGGCCGAGTTTCAGAGTGTCGGGCTCGTCGCTGCTTGCGCCTTCCTGGCCCTTGTCGCCCGTGGGGGCGATGTAGGTGATTGAGATTGTCTCGTCTCCAATGTTTGGAATGATCGTCGTCCCTGCAGCCAGGACGGCGGCAGTGGACCTCACCAGATGTGCTGGGCGCCAATCTGGCTCAAGAGGGGGGAAGAATTTTTTCCCGTCCGATCCGCGTGCTGGAGTGCTTGAATGGGCTGGCTTGTTCCCGCACGACGACACCTCATCCCCCTGAAGGGATGAAGTGATCGTCTCGATGGCACGGTTCTGCTTATCTCGTGGATGCGAAACTTGTCGGTTTTCGCATGGAGGCTGGTCTGCTTGCGCGGTCGTGCCCAGGCCCGCGTGGGCTTTGTCGGCCTCGGCCGCGAAACGGCACGCCGGCATGTCACTGTGTGGGGGGGGGGCTCAAAGCCCCCCACACAGTGACATGTTGCCCGTACTTTTTCGTCAAAGTTGGGACTGCTTCGTCTTTCCCGGTCTCCGACTGTCGAAGATCGGCGGTGGGTTGGAACGGAAGGGCCAGGTGCCTTCAAGTGCCTACCCCTTCCGTTCTTCCTCTGTACCACCCAGGGCGCGGCTGCGTCCCGTCTGGAGCGCAGGTCATGGTCTCGCCCGCGCGGTGCGGGCCAATCAACCCCGCGCCTTGGAGACATAGACATGCCCCAAATCCCAACCCAGATCCGCATCCTGGACGAATTGATCCGCGAGCACGCCGAGGGCCACGATCTGCCCCGCCACGTGCCGCATCTGCGCCTGGCCGACACTCTGACGCGCGGTGACGATCCGCTGCATCTGCTTCCATACTTCGCGATCTGGGCAGGAAGATCGAGAACCTGGAAGACCTATTCGTCGCCTGCGCCGACCCCGGCGAGGTGGAAATCGAGGCCTGCCGCGTCGAGGAGGGCATCGCCGTTCAACTTGTGACTGACGGCCAATGGGCGGTCTTCACCAAATGAAGGAGGTGGCCATGGAACCCAGCACCCAGACTGTATCCATCCACCCTTGTCGGCGTCGATTTGCTTCCGTGCAGACCGCTGCGCCTCTGGGGAGCGGCGGTCGAGGTCGCCGACGGTGGCGCGTTCATCCGCCTCGCCATTCTCGGCCCGTACGATGGTTGGACCGTCAGCCAGCTTCTGGCTTATGGCCGTGGCCCTGGTCTGGTTCGAGGCGGAGCTGGCGCATTCAGGCGAAGCGGTTGTGGCCGAGATCGTCCGCCATCTGGACCGTGCCGCCGTCATGCACCGCGAGCCGCAGGATGGCTGGGCGGTTCGCCATTCAGATGGGCTCCGATGCCGCACGGCAGAACTGCCGGGAGGCGCGGGCGAGGTGCGCGCGGCACCAGCGCGGACCAGGGCGCGCTGGACAGATTACGACGCGGAGCCCAACCTGGGCTGAACCGGCCCGCCTGCCTAGTACTTTCATTCATTATAGAGTCACCGCAATAGCTAGTCGATCGTGCGGTATGGCACTTCGCGGATCATTTCTATCAGATGTTGAAACCCCCGTTTCAGCCCCTCGTCATCCACCCCGCTGACGTTCGCGTGAGTGCACTGTGGTGCGCCGATACGGCCCATGGCAAACGTCTCAGTCGACTTTACCAACACTCCGCGGAATTCAAGTTGACTGACCAATTCACGGGCGTGCCAAGGCTCAGGAAACGTGATCCAATAGTGATGGGAATCTTCCAGAAAAAATAAGGCTTTATCCCTTAACTCTTGCTGCCCTTCTGCTTTGCATCACGCAGAAAGCCCCATACATCACCAGCGCCAACAAGGCGCAGCATGCCATGACCAGCGCCATGGCGGAAACGCCGTGACGGGGCAGCAATATGGCGACGGTCCAGCTGGCCAGGGCACCAGCGGCCATTTGCACGCAGGTCAGGAAGCCGCCGGCCATGCCAGCTAGGTCGGGCACCAAGGCCAGCGCGCCGTGGCTGGCGGCGGGAGCCGCGAGGCCGGAGGCGGCGGTGGCCAGCACCAGCAGTGGCATCAACGTCCAGAGGGAAAGCTCAGGCAGAAGCAGGATCGCCACCGAGGATGCCAGTGCCAGGATCATGGCGGTGAGGAGCAGGATCGGGCCGGGGAAACCGGCCTTGGCCAACTGGCCGGACAGGGCCGCGCCAGCGACGATGCCTGCGCCGGTGCAAGCGAACAACCCAGCATAGACGGGCGGTGCCACGTGATAAAGGCCGAGCAGGATGCTGGAGGAGCCGGCAACATAGGCGAACATCCAAGCAAAGCCGAGCGCATTGGCCAGCACGTGGATCACCACGGCTGGCTGGCCCAGCAGTTGGGCGTAATCGCGTCGCAGAGCCGGTAGCATGGGTTGCGATGTGCGGGTAGGCTTGCGTGTCTCGGTCAGGGCTAGCGCCACCAGCGTGACGGCGCCCAGGCCGCAAATGGCGGTCACGCCGTATATGGCGCGCCAGCCGCCCAGGGCCAGCACGCCGGTGCCCAGCATGGGGGCCAGGATGGGAGCCACATTGGCCACCATGGTGATCAGTGCCAGCCGCGCATGGGCGATGGCGCCGTCGAATAGATCGCGCACCATGGCAAAGGCCAGCGTCATGCCCACGCCCGCCCCGGCGCCCTGCACCAGCCGCGCGGCCAGCAGCAGTGGCATGGAGTTGGCCAGTGCGGCGCCGACGCCGCCCAGCGCGAACAAAGAAAGGCCGCCAAGCAGCACTGGCCGACGACCGTGGCGGTCGGCCAGCGGGCCATAGGCCAGTGGGCTTACGGCAAAGCCGGCCATGAACAGGCTGAGTGTGAGCCCAGCCTGGGTTGAGTTGCCGTGCAGCGCGGTGGCGATCCGTCCCAGGGCCGGCAGTGCCATGTCGATGGACAAGGGTGGCAGGGCCGCCAGCGTGCCGAGGAAAATGGCAAAGACGATGCTGGCTGGGTAAAGTGTCATGATCCGGTCCCTGGCAAAAGGGCGGCGGCGGTGAAACTCACCGCATGATCGATGGTGGTGGCTACCGCGTCGATGCCGGGTATGTCGGTACCGGTCAGGGCGCGGGTCATCAGGTCGAACACCACCATGTTGTGGAACAGCACGGCGACGGCGGTGGGATCTGGCTCCGGCCGGATGGTCCCGCGCGCCTGCGCCGTCGCCAGGAAACGTGCCAGGATGGCATGGGTGGCGCGCGGACCCACGCGATACCAGTCTGCCGCCACCTGCGGATGGCGCCGCCCCTCGGCGATCACCAGGCGTTGGAAATCCAGGTGGCGCGGCAGCAGCAGCATGGCCAGCAGGGTGGCGGCGAAGCGGCGCAGCCCCTCTTCCACCGACAACCCGTCCAGGGACAGCTGCTTCACCGGCACGGTGATCTCTTCAATCAGAGATTCCATGGCGGCAACGAACAGCCCATCTTTGCCGCCATAGAAGCTGTAGACGGCGCCTTTGCTGCCGCCGACGTCGCGCACCAGTTCGTCCAGGCTGAAGCCGTCATAGCCGCGGGCCAGGAACATCTCCCCCGCGCGGTCGCGCAACGCCGCCTCCCGTGCCTCGCCCCGCGCCGTGCGGCGTGGCCCGGCAGCGCCCGCCATGTCAGGCCGCCGTACGGGAAAAAATACGGATTTCGGCTAGCAGCGTGTCGATGGCCTTTAAGCAGAACTCCAGCGTGGTGGCATCGGTCAACCGCCCGTTGGTGATCTTCTGGCCGATGCCGGCGATCACCACGTCCGGCCCCACCACTACGCGTGACAGGGTGGAATGCAGCGTGGCCAGCAACTGTGCATGCACGCGCGCGCCCCCGACGAAGCCGGGAGAAGAGGTGATTGGCAACACCGGCTTGCCCACCAGCGGGGCAGCGAAGGCCGGGCGGGAGGCCCAGTCGATGGCGTTCTTCAGCACGCCGGGAATGCCGTGGTTGAACTCCGGCGTCACCAGCACCAGCCCGTCGGCTGCGGTGATGGCCGATTTCAGCGCCGCCACCGGCGCTGGCAGATCGGCCTCCAGGTCGCCGTTGTAGAGCGGCACGTCATCAAGGGGAAACACCTCCAGCGTGGCTTTCCCGCTGGTGACGAGCGCCTCGCTCAGTGTGTGGAGCACGATGGTATTGGTGGAAGCCTTGCGGATGCTGCCGGAAATTCCCAGCAGGCGAATGGGTTCGGACATGGTTCTATCTCCAGTCAATGAAGCTGATAAAAATATACCATACGGTACGGTATTGTCAATGCCGTGCTTGGCCGTCGTTAGGAAACCGTGAGGGCCGCCCCTCGTGCACGGGCGAAATTCCCCACTTGCCGTGTCAAACCTCAACCGCTGTTCCCCCGGCTGTGTGCCGGGGTAAGCCATGGGGGGTGGTATGATGTTGGAGGCTGGCATAGGCTCGCTTCTTCTTCCACAATGGCGCTGTGGCGGTCGACCAGCCCCATCGCCTAATTCCACATCACCACGTTTTTTGCCTCCAGGAAGCGCGGCCTGTGGAACCGCCTGCCGGCCGTGGTGAAGATCCATAAACAGCCGGACGCCAAAGTGGCGTGACGCATTGTGCTCCGTCGCGTGATTGTATTTTTCTTGGTCTTTCTTTACGGTCATGTCCATTTAGACCGGATGGAAAGAGCGAATCCGCGTGGAAAAGACTGTGTTGAAAGAACGCTTGAGCACGCTCGGCGCGGGGGTACGCTTCGCGGGAAAGGCGATTTTCACGCGCTACACGCCACTGCTGGCGCAAATGGTGGTGACAAGGCGGTGCAATCTGGCCTGCGGCTACTGCAATGAATATGACGATTTCTCGGCCCCGGTGCCACTGAAGGATTTGCTGGCGAGGGTGGACCATTTGGCGAAGCTGGGCACAGCTTCGCTGACGGTGACGGGTGGGGAAACGTTGCTCCATCCGGATCTGGACAAGGTGATCCGGCATGGGCGCGATGCAGGCATGATCGTGACCATGATCACAAACGGGTTCAAGCTTTCGAGCGGCTGGATCGAGCGACTGAACAAGGCGCGGCTGCAGGGAATGCAGATCAGCATCGATAATTTGGTGGCGGACGATATTTCCATGAAGAGCCTCAGCTCTGTGGAAGGGCGGCTGAAATTGCTGGCTGAACATGCCAAGTTCAAGGTGAATGTCAATTCCGTGCTCGGCGTAACGGGCGAGCGCACGCAGGATGTGATCACCATCGCCGAAACAGCGGCGAAATACGGGTTTCAGCACTCAGTGGGAGTGCTGCACGACCATTCTGGCGGATTGAAGGCGCTCTCCTCCGCACAGATGGCGGCCTATAAGCAGGTGACGGAGATTTCGCCCTCTCTGGTGCATTCGCTGAACTACAGGCTGTTTCAGAAAAACCTGATGCAGGGCAAGCCAAATGACTGGAAATGCCGAGCAGGAGCCCGATATCTCTATATCACCGAAGACGGCAAGGTGCATTGGTGCTCCCAGCAGCGCGGCTATCCGGCAATACCGCTGCTGGAATACGGGCGCGAGGATATACGCCGCGAGTACCGCGCCAAAAAAGACTGCGCGCCCACCTGCACGCTAAGCTGCGTACATCAGATGAGCCTGTTCGACAGCTATCGAGGACGTCAGCAGACGTCGGCTCTGCCTCTCAACCCGTCCTAAGGAATCTCTGAACAAGTTGGTATTTTCCTGTGCCCTTTTGTCCTGTGCCCTTGTAGAATTTTCCGGGGACACTGTTCTATCTCGAGCCGCCCTGCGGTCCACCCCGTTTTGAGTCAGGGTATTAAAAGGGTAATAATATACTTGGCTAAGTGGGTGCGTTT
>NZ_JBFWIX010000036.1:0-15314 GCF_050253495.1 Acidocella sp. | reverse complement strand
AAACTGGCGTCTCATGGCCTTCGGCGGTCTGTTTCTTTCCGCCGGGTTGGGAGCGGGGCTGGTCTGGCAATCCACCCATGGCAGTGTCGTCCCCTGGGTGGTTCAGGTCGACACGCTCGGTCAGGCCCAGGCCGTGGCCCCCGCCATGGCCGATTACCGCCCGGCCGACCCGCAGATCGCCTGGTACCTGGCACAATTCATCGAGGATGTCCGCTCCATTCCCGACGATCCCGTCATCGTGCGGCGGAACTGGCTTCAGGCCTACGACTTCACCACGGACCAGGGAGCGGTCGCACTCAACGATTTTGCCCGCAACGATGACCCGTTCGCGCAGATCGGCAAAATTCAGGTCTCGGTGGACATTTCCAGCGTCATCCGTGCCTCCAGCAATAGTTTCCAGGTGGCCTGGGTCGAGCGGCACTACGAGGATGGCAGCCTGGCCTCGACACAGCATTGGACCGCCATTCTCACCATCGTCATCTCGCCACCCACGGACGCCAACCGGCTCCAGAAAAATCCGCTCGGAATTTACATCACCGCCATCAACTGGTCGAAGGAACTCGACTGATGCAATACAGAATCTCTTCACTGGCTTTGCTCGGCTCCATCTCTCTCGCCGGCTGCGCGACATACAAGCCGCCCCGGATCAGCTATGACGACACGCCGCGCCCGGCAGTGCTGCTGCCCAATCCGCCAAAGCCAGTAGACATCGTCCAAGTGCCGACGCCGCTCCCGCTGCCCGGCCAGTTGAAACCACTCAATGCTGCAAAGGCCGCGCCGCATGAATCGCCCGATCCTACGATCCGCGTTGCGAATGCCAATGCGGCGGCGCGGGTGCAGCCGACACGGGCTGATTATATCAACGCCATCCAGGTCTATCCCTTCACCGAAGGCGCGCTTTACGAAGTCTATGCCGCGCCCGAGGAAATCACCGACATCGCACTGCAGCCCGGCGAGCAGTTGGTCGGCAACGGTCCGGTCGCGGCGGGCGACACCGTGCGCTGGATCGTCGGCGATACGATCAGCGGCGCCGGGGCGACCAAACAAGTCCATATCCTGGTCAAGCCGACAGCGCCCGGCCTAACCACGAATCTTGTTATCGACACCAACCGGCGAACCTATCATCTGGAGCTGCGCTCCACGCCTTCGACCTACATGGCGTCGATCTCCTGGCAGTATCCGGAGGACGACCTCATTGCGATCAAACAGCAGAATGAAGCCGTCGATGCGGCGGCGCCCATCGCAACCGGCATAGATGTCTCGGCGCTGAATTTCCGGTACAAGATCGAAGGCGATCATCCTCCCTGGCGGCCCCTGCGGGCCTTCGACGACGGGAAGAAAGTCTACATCGAATTTCCGTCCGGGATCGGTCAGGGCGACATGCCGCCCCTCTTTGTCATCGGGCCGGGCGGAGGTTCCGATCTGGTGAATTACCGAGTGCGCGGCAACGACATGATCGTCGACACGCTGTTTGCCGCCGCCGTGCTGCAGATGGGCGATGCCAGTTCCGAGCAGCGCGTCCGTATTGTCCGCACCGATGGGATTCCGGCGTCATGAGCGGAACCAATGGTGGCGGGGATCATGCTCCCGGCCCAGCGCTGCGCCTGCGCCCAGACACCCCAAGGGTCATGAGGCTCTCCCGCAAAGTACTGATCGGGCTCGGTGGCATAGCCGGCGCCGGTATCCTCGGGCTCGGCTATTGGGCATTGCAATCGCGCGGTACCATTCAACCGCCACAGCAACTTTATAACACGCAAAGCCGGAGCATCGCCAACGGCGTCGCCAGCCTGCCGGGCAATTATGCCGACTTGCCCAAACACACACCCGCGCTAGGGCCGCCGCTGCCCGGCGATCTCGGCCCGGCGATCCTGCACGCCCAGCAGCAAGGCCGGGTCACTTCCGGCAGCGATGCGGACGAGCAGCGTCTGGCGCAGGAGCAGCAGGCCGCGCTGACGAGCAGCCTGTTCGTGCAGACACGGACACAGCCCACGCAAGCCCCCGTGGGGAAAGCGACACCATCGCAAGCGCCGGGCAACGGATCGAGCGCGCCGGCGTCGGATGACCCGGAAGCGACGGAGAACATGCAAGCACAGAAGCTCGCCTTTATGAATGGCCCATCCAATGGCCAGACCGTCAGCCCGGACCGGCTGCAAGCCCCGGCATCGCCCTACGTGCTCCAGGCCGGCTCGATCATCCCAGCCGCCCTGATCACCGGCCTGAAATCCGATCTGCCCGGCACGATCTTCGCCCAGGTGACGGAGAACGTCTATGACAGCCCGACCGGGCGATATCTGCTCATCCCGCAGGGCGCCCGGCTGGAGGGGGAGTATGACAGCTCAGTCTCCTTCGGTCAGAGCCGGATCCTGCTGGTGTGGACGCGGCTTATCATGCCGGACGGCCAATCCATCGTGCTCCAGCGCCAGGAAGGTGCCGACAGCCAAGGCTATTCCGGGCTGCAGGATGGTGTGGATTATCACTGGTGGGGGATCGCCAAGGCAGCGGCACTGTCGACCGTTCTTGGCATTGGTAGCGAGTTGGGTGCCAATAACAACGATAACGACATCGTCCTGGCCCTGCGTGAAGGCACCGCGAATACGCTCAACCAGGCGGGCCAGCAGATCGTCGAGCGCCAGTTGAACATCCAGCCCACCCTCACCGACAGGAACGGTCTGCCAGTCGACGTCATCGTCGATCGGGATTTAGTGCTCTCACCATATGAACAAGCAGGTACGCCATGATAAAGCTGAAACTCGGAAACATACTGGACGACAGGCCGGTGAAGATCACCACCGAATTGCCCGCGCATATATTTCGTGATCTTTCCGCCTATGCCAACATCCTTACGAAAAGCACGGGAGCAGCGGCACCCATCGACCCGGCGAAGCTAATCGCGCCGATTCTAGAACGGTTTATGGCAACCGATCGGGCATTTGCCAAAGCGCGGAAGCAGGGTGCGCCGCATCCACCTCAATTTTTATCGGATAGAGGCTGATGCCGTTCCCGCAACAGCTTCAGGAATGAAGCCAGGGCTGGATTGTCATTATCTTCCCGCCAATGCGCGGTATAACCGATGCGGCATGGACCATTGCCATCACGCGCCTCTCTGTAGACAACCCCGGCATGCGTCACGCCGACACAGGCATCGCAAAGCAAGCTTACACCGAACCCCGCAGCAACCAGGCTGTTGATCGCCTCACCGCCAACCTCGTGCCGCACAACCTTGGGCCGATCACCGGGCGAGGCCAGCTTCGCAACCAGCAAATCATGGAAGTCCTGCCCAGATCCGTAATGTGCAAGCAGGAACGTTTCTCCCTTCAAATCGGACCAGAAAACGATTTCGTGGGATGCCAGGGGATGATCCTCCGGCAAAGCGACGAGGATGCGCTCGCTCCAAAGCGGCATCGTCTTATGGCTTTCGCCATTCGGATCACCAGTAACGACGGCGATATCGATAGCGCCGCTCATGACCTGGCCGATCAGATGCGCCCGCGAATCCTGCACCGTGAACACCTCCACGCTCGGCGAACGACGCACGTAGTCAAGCAAAGTGGCCCGCAGGTCTCCGGCGGAAAGCGAGGTATAGAATCCTATCGTCAGTCGGCCGGCTTCACCCCGGCTGGCGGCAACCGCCGCGGTCGCCATCATGTCGGCCTGGGCGATAAGACAGCGCGCGCTACGCAGAAACGCCACGCCGGCTATCGTGGGGCGTACCCCGGCGCGGCTACGCACGAACAACGGTGTGCCGAGACGCTCCTCCATCTGCCTGATACGCCGGCTGAGCGTCGACTGCTTCAATCCAAGCAAATCAGCCGCGCGATGAAAACTATGCTGGTCGGCGGCCGCGATCGCATAACGCAACTGCCTCAAATCGAACGGCATGATGGTGTCCTCAACGTGCGGTTCCGCCGCCATATCAGGACCCGGTTCATCGGCCGGCATTTTACCGGCAGCAAGTGCCCTGTTTTAAGCATCTACACGTCTTCTCTTGGCGGTGTATACTCGCCCTATCCCTTCACGCCCAGCAAAACGTGCTCTCCTGACCAGATCGTCGATCTCTTGTAGAATGTGGCCAATAATTTCCAAAAATTCTTGTCCCGCCCGTGTTAGCGACACTCCACTAGACATACAATCAAACAACGAAATTCCGATCTACTCTTCAACCCTTCCGCTAAGAGCGGATTGCCTACTATTACTTAATAGCAACATTTACTTCCGCATAAATACCTGTCATTTCATCAAGCATACGACCACAAGTAGTGCTTCAGGAACTGCCCGTAGAAGGGGTGCCGCTGCACTAGTCTTCCATACCGTCAGTGATGATAAAAATTCTCTTTTTGGGATCGGTTGGCGTGGCTCCGACCGTACCGCCTGACGGAGGTGTGGAAAGTGCAGCTTAGTTAGTCATCGTAGTGCAATTCGGTGTATTAAAACTTGATGGAGCATTGTTCGTCATTGTGCCGCCCATTAAGTCCGCTACAGAGAGCGGAAAATTCGTACCACCGTTTGAATCAAATGCCGTAGGTGGAAATGACGTTTCGCTCGGGGTTGCCAAGAGGGAGGTCGCTGCGCCGCCATCCAACACTCTAAGGGCCACGAAATGCGTATAGTGCTCTGACGATTACAGTCGTGCACTATAATAGTGCACCCTTACATTTCCTGGCTTATAACCTTAGCTAAACGGGAACATCACACGGAAATAGACTCTCGTACCGACATCGCCGCCCTGACTGGCCACGACATCATGAGTGAAGTAGCCCGCAAGTTGTACCTTGCCAGCTTTATATCCCACCAACAGGCCGGGTGCGAAGGCTCCAGGCTCACCATAAAGGGGGTGATCGGCACCGTAGTAGGTACCCTGGTTCTTGTCCGGCGTCACCTGCTTGGTGTAATAGGCAACCGGACCCACCGACCATTTTCCGAAATTATGCAAAGCTGTGAGATCAACAAAAAGCTGGTCGCCGGACGTGTAATCCGTTGCCTTGTCTTCGGTATTTGTATTGTATAGAAAGTGCACTGATAGCACCCATCTCGGTGAGATATAGGAAAGGGCTGCTTCTGGCTGGAATGTCCAGAAATTATCGCCGATATTCACTGTCGCATTTGAAGAATAGCGGCCGATCGGTGGATAGAAGCCGAATGTCGCACTGCCAAACAGTCCCGGTATGCCAAGATTCCAAGACAGATTGATCGGCACGAATTCCGGATTGGCAAAGGCTAATGAATGCCCCGTTACGCCGGACTGACCGGGAATATTGGACACGTCCAGATTGACGATCGGCATGACCACGAAGGCCATTTCCGTGGCGCCCAGAAATTTCCAGGGCGTCGTCCAGAGAATGCGTGGTGCCGTGGAGATGGCAGTGATCTTTGTGCCATTTTTTGTGGTGCCCTCGGTATCTGTCGCCTGAGCGACATAGACGCTCGACGTATCCTCGAACCATACGCCTTCCGGCGGATTGGCACCCGTGGGTAGGCCAATCGACGACCCTTGAGAATATGCATTGCCTGCACCAGGCTCACGCGCAATGGCCGGACAAGCCAGTGAAAAACCGAGACATGCGAAGCAAAGTATGGAATATGATGGGCTCTGTATCTTGCTCATTTATGTTCTCCCTTATGACATCGAAAATTATTTATTTTGAGTCTGCAGTATGATCCATGTGGTGGGCACGAAGAAAGCCTCCCTACTTGGCCATATTGAGTGTTATTTAGGAATAATCGGTTTTATGAAGTGATCCGCGAATAGACGCGATCATAAGCCGCACCAATCCAAACGTCTTTTAGATGCGAGTTTCAGAAAAATTGTTCTGAGGCGTCCCATATCTGGCAAATGATAGAACGATGCCTCAGAACCCGGTCACTTCAGTATGACGCTCGCTTCCGCTCTTACATAGCGGTTGGGTGTACGGTAATTGGTTTTACATGGATGTGGGGTGCCATACGTGTCGAATTCTGCAGGCAGCGGGCTTCCATAGAAAATAATAGCATTTTCCAGCGCATCCTGTTCCCAAACCACAGGGGTCCAGGATGGATCTGTGATTGTATAGCCAGCTTCGCCAACCAATTCGATCCGATTACCTCCAGGCTCCAACACATACACGAATTGGGCTTGGCTAACCGCGTGCACGGCGGGGCCGGCTTCCATCTCGATGCCATGATCTGTCGCAACATCGCAGAAGTCAGAAAGATGCTGAGTATTACCGTATAGGAAAGCCACATGGTGCAGTCTTCCACCGTCTGCGGCCATGTCCTTAACCAGCGCAAGATCATGCGAGCGCGTCATGGTACGCAGCCAAGCGCCCAGCTCAGTACCATCATGCCCAATGATCTGCTCAGAGAGTTTGAATCCCATGTGTTCGCTCATGAAGCGGCGGTTTTCCGTAACGCTACGCGAGAGCAGGTTAAGATGATCCAACCCACGTACTGGCACGCCACTAAGCGGACGACGTTGGACGCGGTTGAGGAGGATGGAGCGTTTCTGCGCCGGCGGACGGTAATATTCCGCCTCCCAATGCAGGCGTTGGATGCTGCCGTCCGGCATGGTGAACTCATAGGCTGGCCCCAAACCGCCTTCCGCCTTTACCCAGCCTCGACCGAGACCGGATGTCTCAATGGACTTCACCCGGCGCTGCAGTGCCGCCGGAGATGTAGCACGCCAGACAACCGCCCCCATACCCGGCTGCTCACGATACGTAACCTTCAAAGAATGACTATACGGATCGTGCCAGCCGCGCAAATAGACCGAATCGTCACTGCGGCCAGTTTCGATCATGCCTAGAAGATCCCTGAAAAACCAGACCGTCTCATCGACGTTCGGCGAAAACAGTTCAAAAGCCGACATTTCTGAAACGTCGAAGATCGGCTCCGGAATTTGAGTCAGCTGTGAAAAATCATAATCCATATGACGCTCCTTGTCGTTTTTTGCTTATCCAAAATTGGCAAAAAGGTAGAATTACAACGCCCCTATGTCCAATACCTTTTACACTTCACAAATTACGGAAAAGGTATTTTGACTGCGATATTTTATACCTTGCCTGAGAGGGTATGAGGTTTCAGTAGAGGGGCAATCTCCCCCGGAGTGGGCGGCTGGCGCCGAACAGGAAAGAGCTGAAGGCCCGAAACACGCATAACCAGCCCCCACAAACCGCCCGGCGCCCACACCATGAAGCCAGCCGCCACGGCACCCAGCGCGATGAGATACCAGCTGCCGTAATCAGCCAATGCCCCACGTAACAGGAAGAAAACCAGTGTGCCAAGAACTGGCCCCTCCACCGTGCCGATGCCTCCGATGACCACAACGAAGAAGATCGTCGTGGTCCAGTCTATGGAAAAGGCCGCATCGGGAGAAATACGCAGCTTGGTGATAAAGATGAGTGCCCCCGCCATACCCGCCCATAGGGCTGCAGCAAGATAGACCAGCCATTTCATCTTATTCACGGAAACTCCCAGGCTGGCGGCAGCGGACTCATTATCCCGCACGGAGGTGAGGGCCAGCCCCAGTTTACTGCGAAGCAGCGCATAGACCAGCAGTGTACCTCCGGCGCCCAGCCCCAGCGCTACCCATAGCGTGGCGGAGAAGCGCCACCAAACAGGTATACCCATCAGCGTACTCGTGATGGAAGTGCCTGAACCACCACCCAGCATATGGGTGTTCGTCACCAGAAGCCGCAGCACTTCCGCTACGACCCAGGTGCCGACAGCGAAATTCGCTCCACGCAGCCGGAACACCAACTTGCCAATAGGTACCGCAAGCACCGCGCACACCAGCCCGGCAATGGGGATAATGAGAAACGGATTCAGCCCGGCCTGCACCCCCAGCAGCACCAGCATATAGCCACCGGCGCCGATGAAAGCCTGCTGCCCCACGGAGAGCAAACCGCCATACCCCGCGAGCAGGTTCCAGCTTTGCGCCAGAGCCAGCGTATAGAGAAACTCAATCGTCCATTGCTCTGTATAGCGGTGTGCCCACCAGGGCATGCTGGCTACACAGGCACAGAGTGCAAACATGATTGCGAGACTGCCACCCTTGCGGGCACACTGGGAGAGATCTTGCATGCTCAACGATCCCTGGTTTTGGGGAAAAGTCCTGCGGGGCGGAATACGAGAATGGTGAGAAAACAAAGATGCCCGGCCAGAATACCCCAGCCCGGATTCAACCGCGCCCCAACGGCCTGGGCCACGCCCAGCAACACCCCCCCGGCCAGCGTGCCCCAGAGTGAACCTAACCCGCCCATAATTACGGCCTCAAAAGCATAGAGCAGGTGCTGTGGACCCGCGCTGGGGGAAATGTTGCTCTGCATGACCAAAAATACCCCCGCCACGGCGACGAGTGCCATCGCGATACCCATGGCCATGGCATAGATATGGCGGTTATCGACGCCCATCAGCCTTACGGTTTCGGGATCGTCAGACGCGGCGCGGAAGGCGCGACCAAGCGTCGTGCGAGAGAACAGGAATTGCATCCCGCCCAGCAGCAACACAGCCACCAGCATTACCGTGAGAGGCAGAAGGCCAGCGGCGACATTATCACCCAGCACAAAGCTGGCTATGCCGAAACCACCGACGTTCAGACTGCGCGCATTGGCGGAAAAGACCTCCAGCAAGCCGTTTTGGATGATAATGGACAGTCCAAATGTCACCAGCAGAGGACGTAGGACATTATTACCAAGCGTACGATTCAGCAAACCGCGCTGCAGCGCATAGCCAAGCGCCGCCATGATTGGCACCGTGAGTACCAGGGCTTCCACCGGGTTCAAATGCAGGGAAGAAGCGAGTACAATGGCAATATAAGCAGCGAGAATCGCGAAATCGCCATGCGCGATATTGATTACACGCATCACCCCAAAGGACAAGGAGAGTCCCGCCGCAAGCAGTGCGTATAATCCGCCGGTTAGCATACCTTGAAGAAGTATATTGATCCAGTCTGACATGTTCAGACTCCGAAATAGGCAAAAGAGATTTGCTCGCGTGTCAGTTCCGCCGGACGCCCTTGAAGGGAGATCTTGCCTTCCTGGAAACAATATACACGATCCGCGACGCGTAGGGCCTGCCCGGTATCCTGCTCCACCAGCAGCACGGAGGTGCCTTCCGCCTTGATACGGGGCAATGCCGCGTAGATATCGCGAATGACAACGGGGGCGAGGCCCAAGGAAAGCTCATCACACAAGAGCAGCTCAGGATTTGCCATCAATGCCCGGCCGATTGCCACCATCTGCTGCTGGCCACCAGAGAGCGCCATGCTTGGGCGCTTCGCGTGGTCACGCAATGCCGGAAAGAGTTCGTAAATACTGGTAATATTCCACGGACCTTGCCTCTTGGCATAGCCACCCATCAGCAGATTTTCTTCAACGGAAAGGCTCGGAAACAGCTTGCGCCCTTCGGGGACCAGGGAGATGCCGCGGGCAAGAATCTGCTCTGCCCGCAAGCGCCCGATCATCGCCCCCTTGAACTTCACCTCGCCGCCACCATGCAAAACCAGACCGGTTATAGCCCGCAAGAAGGTGGATTTACCCGCACCGTTGGCACCGATCAGCGCCACCGTCTCTCCTTCCTCGACAGTTAAGGTAATTCCATAGAGGGCTTGGAAATCACCGTAAAAAGCCAGGAGCTGATCCGTTTGCAGCAGGCTCATACTGCCTCCACCCCGAGATAGATATTGCGTACCTCCGGGTTGGCCATCACCACATGCGGCTCACCCTCGACCAGTTTGGCGCCGAAATTTATCACCATCAGCCGATCCACCACCGCCATCAGTGCATGCACCACATGTTCGATCCAGATGATTGCGGTGCCGCCAACATGGATGGATTTGATAAGTGCCACCAGCTCATGCACCTCATGTTCAGTCAACCCGCCGCCGATTTCATCCAGCAGGAGCAGCTTGGGCTCGGTTGCAAGCGCCTTAGCCAATTCAAGCCGCTTGCGATCTAGAAGCGTCAGGTTGCCCGCAAGCCTGCCAGCCTTGGTGGCGAGACCGGTGCGCTCCAGCACATGCATGGCCAGTTCACCACCGGTACGCTCATTATGGCTGGCACCGAACATAGCCCCCACCAGCACATTTTCATACACGCTCATGCCCACGAAGGGCTGCGGCACCTGATAGGTGCGACCAATACCGGAGATGGCGCGCTTAAAGGGCGGCCAAGTGGAGATATTCTGCCCTTGGAAATGCACACTGCCCGTGCCGGGTGTAACATTGCCGGAGATGAGGTTGAACATCGTCGTCTTGCCCGCACCGTTGGGGCCGATAATGCCCAGCGCCTCCCCTCCATGGAGGGCGACGCTGAGATTGTCCGTGACACACAAAGAGCCATAGCTCTTTGTGACGTTGCGCAACTCCAGAAGCGCCGCCATCATTTTAAGCGAGAGATTGCAGCTTGTCGGCAACCGGCACTTCCGGCGCCACAGCGTTGTCCACGATCACCAGATCGAACCCATTGCCTGCCTTTCGCCATTGGCCGCTGACAAGCGGTGTTTCACTCACATTGGGCACCGGCCCCTGTGCAAAATTCACGGTGCCATTAATGGTCTTGAGATTTGTTGCGGCGATCGCGGCGCGTATATCCTTCGGGTCGGTGCTGCTGGCGCGCTTGAGCACATCCACCGCAACCTCAAACAATGCGTGACGGTTACCTAGCGGCATGGACCATTGATCGCCCGAGGCTGCGGTATATGCCTTTGCCAATTGCCGCCCGCTTTGTCCGGTCAGGGTTGAAACGAATGGAAATTCCGGCGCCCAGGCCACTTCCACAGAGAGCCCGTTGGCCCGCTCTCCAAAAGCTTTGATGGTCTGCGGGAATTCAAGAGCCTTCGGGCAGGTAACAATTTTCGGGCGGAAATTCTGCTGCGCGGACTGACTCCAGAAAGTCGCGAAATCCGGCGGGGGCAACACCCCGACGACGGTTTCCACCGCGTTGTTTTTAAACGCCGTAATGAAAGGGGTAAAGTCTGAAACCGGCAGAGGAAAGCGCCCGAGATCGGTGAGTTTAAAGCCATCCTTGGCCAACGCGGGGGGGAAGCCTGTTTTAACGTCCGCCCAGGAATTACCGTCTGAATCGTTGGGCCAAAGACTGCCGACCGCCTTATCGGTCGGGATCTGCTGCCACATGCTGGTGAAGGTGCCGATAAGCTGCTCCAACCCCCAGAAGAAATGATAGGTCCACTGAAATCCTGTTTTCGGATTTCCCTGGCAGCCATAAAACCAGGATTGCCAAGGCGTATCCGTGGTAATACAGGGCACACCGTTCAGCTCGCATTGCGAGGAAACAGGCACGGTGGTGGCGGGGGTAGAGGCCGCGATCACCAACGCCACTTCGTCATTCAAGATCAAGTCGCTGGTAACATCCGAGGCACGATTCGAATCGGACTGGCTGTCTTTATAAAGGATCTCGACATCGTAAAGCTGCCCGCCAATCTTCAGCCCTCCGGCGATGCTCTTCTTCAATTGAGCCAGAAGAAACGGATCGGGCTGGGAAAAGGCCGCAAGTGGTCCAGTGACCGGGCTGACAAAACCAATTTTTACTTTCCGGGATGAAGCAGCGCGGACATAAGGTGCATCAAGCAGCGACCCCGCGACGGTGAGACCACCAAGTTTCAAAGCGCCGCGCCGGGACAAGCCATGGCGCGACGAAACTGTGATACGAGTCATGAAACGTCTCCTGTTTTATCTTTGATTGTCTTGAAGTCGATATGGTTTGAAGCTGGCCGTCCCTTCCGAAAGCAGCGACGAAATATTGCTCGGGCCGCCTTGGAAAGGTGGCGTTATAGATTCAGGCTACTTCCGTGGCTCTGGCTTTTGCCTCTTCCGACGGCATTCCTTTAACTTCACCGCCAGAGCCAAAATGCCAAGGCGGTACCTCGTTGATAATCACCCGGATGGTCTCTCGTGGTGCATTGATGCTTTCCACGATGGCGTCTGTCATCGCTCGGATCATTTTCTGCTTCAACTCGACAGCGCGGCCTTCAATCATCGTAACGTTCACGATCGGCATGAGATTTAAGCCTCCACGTTAAAGGCGACCCGGCCAAGGGTCTGGAAATGCGTCTGAATATGCTCTCCGGGTGCCAGTGCATGCGCGGCGGTGGCACCGCCTGCGAGCACGATGTCGCCCGGACGCAGGCTTTCTCCCGCGCGCCCGACGAGCTTTGCTGCTGAGACCAGCGAACGGATCGGGTTGCCGAGGATGGCGGCGGAAGAGCCAATTTGCACCGGGCGGCCGTTGACCTCCATGACGATGCCGAGATTGCTCACATCGGTGTCCGGTTTCGCCCAGGACCCGACATAGAAGCCGGAGGAGGAGGAATTGTCGGCGATCACGTCGGGTAGCGCGAACTTAAAATTCTGGTAGCGGCTATCGATGATCTCCATTGCCGGGGCAACCGCCTCCACCGCCTGCAAGGCTTCCACCGCCGAGACGTTGCCCGACAGCTCCTTGCCCATGATGTAGGCGATTTCCGGCTCGACGCGCGGATGCACGAAGCGGGACTTGGACAATGTCCCGCCCTCCTCCTGTCGCATCGCATCCGTCAGGCGGCCCCAGATGACCTCGGAGACGCCGACTTGCACCATCTTGGCGCGGGACGTGAGGCCCATCTTGTAGCCTGCCCGCTTCTCGCCGCGCTGCCAGCGGCGTTGCAGGAGCATGAGCTGCACGGCGTAGGCTTCATCGGCGGTGAAGCCGGGGTAGCTATCCGTCAGTTGCGGCGTGGCGGTGGCGGTCAGCGCCGCCTCGTCGAGCTTCGCGGCGAAGTCTGCGAGTGATACGTTGCTCATGCTGCCGCCTCACGCTGCTTGAGAATATCCAGCGCCACGTCGATGATCATGTCCTCCTGCCCGCCGACCATCTTGCGGCGGCCCAGCTCGGCCAGAATGTCCCGCGTCTCGACGCCGTAAATCTTCGAGGCGTTCTCGGCGTGACGGAGGAAGGAGGAGTAGACGCCCGCGTAGCCCAGGGCAAGGCTTTCGCGGTCCACACGCACCGGGCGGTCCTGTAAAGGGCGCACGAGGTCGTCGGCGGCGTCCATCAGCTTGTAGAGATCGACGCCGGTCTCGATGCCGTAGCGGTCGAGCACGGCGATCAGCGCCTCCAGCGGGGCGTTGCCCGCCCCCGCCCCCATGCCTGCGAGCGAAGCGTCAACACGCACCGCCCCAGCCTTGATGCCAGAGACCGCATTGGCGACGCCGAGCGTGAGATTGTGGTGTGTATGCACGCCGATCTCGGTCTCCGGCTTCAGCGCCGCGCGGACAGCGGTGACGCGCTCGGCATATTGCTCAGGCAGTAGCGCGCCCGCGGAGTCGGTCACGTAGACGCACTCCGCGCCATAGCTTTCCATCAGCTTCGCTTGTTCGACCAGCTTTTCCACAGAGGCCATATGCGCCATCATCAGGAAGCCGACCGTATCCATGCCGAGCCTGCGCGCCGCCTCGATATGTTGGCGGGAAACGTCGGCCTCGGTACAATGGGTTGCGATGCGCACGGAACGCGCCCCGGCCTCGTACACATGCTTGAGGTCATGCACAGTGCCGATGCCGGGCAGCAGCAGCACGGTGACAACGGCGTGCTTGCAGGCGCCCGCCACGGCAGAGACCCATTCCGTATCGTCATGCGCGCCGAAGCCATAATTGAAGGTCGAGCCGGTGATGCCGTCGCCGTGGCTGATCTCGATGGCATCAACCTTCGCTTCATCCAGCGCGCGGGCGATCTCGGCGGCCTTCTCTATGGAATATTGATGCCGAACGGCGTGCATGCCGTCGCGCAGGGTCACGTCCTGCACATAAATCTTATTCGGGTTGGGACGGGCCATTTAAGCGGCCTCCTTCAGTAGTTCGCGCGCGGCCCAATGGTCGGCGGTGGTCAGCGCGGCGGATGTCATGATGTCGAGATTGCCGGCATAGGCGGGCAAATAATGTGCCGCCCCCTCCACCTCCAGCAGGATGGTGGTCTTCAGCCCGGAGGCATAGCCGATGCCGGGAATGCGCACCGGCGCGTTGTCGCCGATATGCTCGAACTGCACCTTCTGCTTCAGCCGGTAGCCGGGCACGTATTTGCGGATGCTCTGCTCCATCTCCAGGATCGACGCCTCGATCGCCTCCGGCGTGCCTCCCTGGCTCAGCACGAATATGGTGTCGCGCATGATCAGCGGCGGTTCGGCGGGATTCAGAACGATGATGGCCTTGCCACGCTCCGCCCCGCCCAGCACCTCGATGGCCTTCGAGGTCGTCTCGGTGAACTCGTCGATATTGGCGCGCGTCCCCGGCCCGGCACTCTTCGAGGAGATGGAGGCGACGATCTCGCCATAAAGCACGCGGTCGGTCGCGCGCTTCACGGCATACACCATCGGAATGGTCGCCTGCCCGCCGCATGTCACCATGTTGACGTTCGGCTCGTTGATGTTGGCGTCGCCGTTGATCGCCGGAATGGTGAACGGCCCGATGGCGGCGGGGGTGAGGTCAATCACCTTCTTGCCATCATGCTGCAATATCTCGTTGTTCCTGATATGCGCGCCCGCCGAAGTCGCGTCGAACACCACCTTGATGTCCTTATAGTTCGGCAGCTTGCGTAACCCCTCGATCCCCTCATGCGTCACCGGCACGCCCAGGCGCTTGGCGCGGGCCAGGCCATCGGAATTGGGGTCGATACCGACGAGTGCGCCCATCTCCAAATTCTTGGAGGTGCGCATGATCTTGATCATCAGGTCCGTGCCGATATTACCTGAGCCAATGATGGCGGCTTTTACCTTGGCCATGTCTCACTCCTTTGCAAATGCGGCGCGCACGGCGCCAACGCCCTCGATGCGCACGTCGAACACGTCACCCGGCGCCACGACCGCCATCGGCCCCAGCGCGCCGGACAGAATGGTATCGCCCGCCACGAGCGGCTTGCCTGCCTTCGCCATCACCTTCGCTAACCACAAAGCCGCATTCAGCGGTGAACCCAGGCATGCCGCCCCGGCGCCCACAGAAACCGGCTCGCCGGCCTTCTCCATCACCATGCCGCACAGGCGCGGGTCGAAATCCCCCAGCCGGACCGGACGCGAGCCGAGAACGTAGAGGCCCGAGGAGGCATTGTCCGCGATCGTGTCGGTAATCTTGATGTCCCAGTTGGCAACACGGGAGCCGACAATCTCCACAGCCGGCACGCCGTAATCGATGGCCCGGAACAAGTCCGCCGCCGTAAGCTGTTCGTCTAAACCCACATTCCCCAAGTAAATCGCTGATTTTGCTGTCAGGATCTCAATATTTCCGATATAAATCATGGTGTTGATGGCCGTGAGGGGCGCGTTTGATGGATCACCCAGAGGGTGCGGGTTCGAAG
>NZ_JBFWIX010000035.1:0-18419 GCF_050253495.1 Acidocella sp. | reverse complement strand
AGCCGTCAGGGCAGCTTGCTCAGCATCATCCAACATGACAGCAACCGCACGACCCTTCGACATCCTAGCCTCCCCAAGTTTAAGGTTTAGCCAGAATGTAGACTACTTTCCGATCAGAACACTAGGTACATATAACACCATTGTTATTCCGTACATGCTATCATGGAGCCTGCCCCTTCGGTCTGTTCCAGGCAACGTTTATGTGCGCAATAGCCTAACGATTTTGATTCCTGATGCATCAACCACAATGTCAGACTTATATGACGGACGCTTGACGAATGGTGGCGTACCTTCAGGCAGTGCTTTCGCGACTTTTGAGCCAAATGTTGGAATTAGTTGGTTGTATAATGGTTGGGATATCAGTATCGGAACGGGATTTGCTGTGAATACTAGTCATCATTATAGCGGCAATACGTATCATTCCGCCTCTGAGTTCTCGGCGGATTATACACTAACTAAGACTATTAATCGATTTACAATTGGCCTAGGCGGCAGCCAGCAAAATCAAGTGTCAAACGATACGATCAACGGTGCCGCCGTTCTGCAGAGCAAAGTCGCAAATTACAGTATTGGCCCTATCGTTGGTTATCGGTTTCGAAACGGCATAGATCTAACCGCATTCTGGAACCACAGCTTGGCCACAAGGAATGATGTTGGCGGAGATTTCTTTGATATACGATTGGTAACAGCTTTCTAAATTCACCACGATGTAAACACAAACCAGGTTTTACTTGGCGTAGGCATCTATGCTGATTTACAGCGGCTCTTGTCGGTGGTTGTGACGACGGTGTCGGTCAGGTTGGACGTTCTTCGGAAAAGTGGAGGGGTCCTAATGGCACAGAGGGTCTGTCCACTCATCGCTTGGTTTGACAATGAAATTTATGCTTTCCCATTTTCAGGTCGGAAATCAAGTTACGCAATGGGTCAAGCCTCAGTTTGGATTCCGTTGAGCGATGTTATTTATTGTAGTTGCAGATTTTTGCGCAAATGTTGTATGAAAAATAAGTGGGCTAAGCAATGCAGAAAGTGGGCTCGTTAGCTCGCCAAGCTTCAAGAATAGCGGTGACAACTGTACCGACCCTCTGCAAGACCCACGGAGACTGTGAAAGGAGAAATTAGCCTTTTATTTCAAGGGCGTCGCCCGGTAGCTCGTCAGGCTCATAACCTGAAGGTCATAGGTTCAAATCCTATCCCCGCAACCATTACATAAGCCATTGATATATAAAACATATATCGATGGCTTTACCACCTAAAATCCCGCTCTCGAAAACCACTTGTGGAAGCACAGTGGAAGCGCCAGCCGGAAAGCCATAGCGTGGAATCGACGGGAAAAGATAAGGAATTTGTAATCAGAGTCGTTTCCGTCGCCGATATCTACGCGACTACGCGTCCTTCTGTTGGTTTAGCATGACCAAGGGCGAGCCGACGGGGCCAATGGAATACTCCCCAGGCTCCACGGGGCATGTACCCCATCGGGGTTTGGCTTCGACATCGACATGCCAGTGCGGGATCACAGTAACTGGTGTGAGTCCCCCATCTCGTGGCGCAGTTTGATTTGCTTGAATTGTCCTCCTGAATTTTGGAGGTGATATTGTGGATAGTGACGGTCCTAACACCAGACATCAGCACGGCGCTTCGGGCGCGTCTGGGAAGCCGTTCTCGTGCATCAGCCGCTCTCAATCCGGCGCAGGCCTCAGATCGAGGCTTCTCCGAACACATCACGCCGAACGCGACGCGTGCCACGCCTCAAAAATTAGCGCCGGGAAATTTCCCGGCGCCTTTCTGTTTCCTAACGAGTTTCAGAAATGCAACCCGTGATAGTCTCCACCCTCTGCTTCGATACCGTGCGTGTCATGCTCGAAACCAGGAAATTGCTGGTCGAAATCCCTCAAGGAAGCAAGGTAGCGCAGCACCGGCCCATCTGCGGCACCCAGCGCCTCACCCGGCATAAGCAAGGGAATACCTGGCGGATAGGGTACGATGGCGGTGGCCGCGACACCTGCCTCCAGGCCAGCCAAAGCCGTGCGAGTAGCCTCTCCGCGCACCAGCCGGTCATAAGCGGCGGCGGGCGTGTAGGTGGCGTGCGGTGTCACAGTGTACGCCGTCTCCAGTAATTGCGGCATCTGCCCCGACCGCATGGCTTCGAACATCGCTTGCGCAAGATCTTTCAACCCGCGCGTGGCATAGGCGGCAGCATGGCTGGCGGCCAGCGCCGGCATTACGCGGATGAGGGGCGCATTGGCCTCGTAATCGCGCTTGAAATCCATCAGCGCGTTAACCAGCGAGCCCCATTTGCCCTTCGTCACGCCAATGGAGAACAGGAATAGGATGGAGAAATTCGCGGTCTTCTCCACCACAATTCCGTGCTCCGCCAGATATGCGGAGAGCAGCGGAGCAGGAATACCTGTCTGCGCCAGCCTGCCCGAGACATCGGTGCCCGGCGTGACCACCGTCACCTTGATCGGGTCCAGCATGCAATAACCCGGCTCCAACTCGGCGAAGCCATGCCAGGAGGCCCCGAGTTCCAGCAGCCAGCATTCCGGGCTTTCGGCCAGAAGCGCCGCCGGGGCGTTTTCAAAGCGCAGCGTGCGGGTACCATCGCGCACCTGTTCCGGCTGCCAAGCGGAGAAGAACCAGTCCCCGCGCGCGGCAAATTGCGCGTGCAGCCGCGCCATCATCTGTCGGAAGGAGATGGCTTCGGCAATCGCCTCACCGGTGAGCAACCTGCCGCCTGCACCATCCATCATCGCGGCGCTTACATCGTTAGAGGCGATGATCGCATATTGCGGTGAGGTTGAGGCATGCATCATGAACGCCTCATTGAAGCAGGTAGGCTCCACCTTAACCCGCCCCTCGCGCAGATGAATCATTGAGGCCTGGGAAAGTGCCGCCAGCAGCTTATGAGTCGATTGCGTGGCAAACACGGTTGGGCCGGTGCGCGCATATTCCCCGAGCGCACCCCGCATGGCATGGCGGCCGCGATAGATCGGGTTGAAGCGTGCATAAGCAAACCAAGCCTCGTCGAACAGCACCCGGTCGACCGACTGACCGAGTAATTCCTCCACCCGGGCGGCATTGTAACACAGCCCGTCATAGGTGGAGTTGGTCACGATGGCCAAGGCAGGCTTGTCCTTGCTGCCGTTGGCGAGCGGCGCATCCGCGATGCCGCGTGCGATGGTTTCGGGCGCGAAGGCTTTCGGTGGAATCGGGCCAATGAGCCCGAGATGATTGCGCTGCGGCATCATGTAGACCGGCACGGCACCCGTGAGGCTGAGGCCATGTTCCACGGATTTATGACAATTGCGGTCTGCCAGCACGGTCTGCCCGCGTGCCACAGTACCCATCATCACAACCCGGTTGGAGGTGGAGGTGCCGTTGGTCACGTAATAGGTTCTGTCAGCGCCAAACACATGCGCGGCATATTTCTCACCCTCGCCGATCGGCCCGGAATGGTCGAGCAGTGAACCCAGCTCACCAACGGAGATGGAAAGGTCGGAGCGCAGCAGCGCTTCGCCAAAGTAATCATGGAACATCCGCCCCACTGGCGAGCGTAAAAACGCCGTACCGCCGGTATGACCCGGCGTATGCCAGGAATATTCTGCTTCCCGAGCGAATTTGATCAAGGCGCCGAACATCGGCGGAAGCAATTCCGCGCGGTAACGCTGAACCGCCGCGACGACGCGTTCACTAATGAACTCCATCGTATCTTCCAGAAGCCAGATGAATTCATCCACCTCCGCCATTACCTCGGCAGGTACATGGGCCGCATCGTTGCGCTCGGCCAGTAGAAATACCGGTAGCGCGGCGTTGCGGGCGCGGACATCCTTCAATAGATCTCCCGCATGCCGGTGGCCACTATCTGCTTGTAAATCCCAATCTAAAATAACGGCCTGGAGATGCGGGTCAGAATCGATCACGGCCTGCCCATCCTCGACGCTGGCGGAGAGGATTGCCTCCACCTCGTGATCTTCCAAATCCTGGATCAATGTCCGCGCTGCACGCCCCGCCGCGCTATCCTGGTGCGGTTTGTCACTGACCACCAGCACGCACATGCCGAGTTGTTCAGGTTTCCGGCTTTTCATGTCCATTGGCTAATCCCCTCTTAAGGGGGGCGAGTTTGGCACAATTCATTCTTCCGCAAGTTGATACTGGTCAATGCCAGGCGGATTTACGTGACTATACTCCCGCTACCGGAAAGGGAGATGCCCAATGCGTTTCGAAACAATGTTCCGTTTTTTGCTCGCCGTGGAAACGGCTGAGACGAGCGAAACCGAGAAACGGCATTTAGAAGGGATCGTTGAAGCCATCGCAACGCGGGATATCAACATCACGCGTGCTGCTGATCTAACGGATGCCCTTGAGGCGGTAACGGCCGATGCCGCCATAGGCTGCATTCTGGTCGAGTGGGGCGCCAGCGAGGGGTTCGGCGATGTTGCGGCGTTCATCGGCCAGGTACGTGGGCGGGGGCTGGAGATGCCGATTTTCCTGTTTGCGCAGCGGCATCAATTTCAGGATATTGGCGCCGATGTGCTGCGCCATGTTTCAGGCTACATATTCGCGGGTGAGGACACGCCGGATTTTATCGCGCGGAATTTGGTTGACCATCTCGCGCGCTATGCGGACAGCCTGAAAACCCCCTTTTTCGGCGCCATGGTGGACTATGCCGAGCAAGGCAACCAGCTTTGGACGTGCCCCGGCCATAATGGCGGCGTGTTCTACCGCAAAAGTCCCATTGGCCATGCTTTCGTCGAGCATCTGGGTGAGGCGGTGTTCCGCAACGATCTCGATAATTCCGTCATCGAACTTGGCGACCTGCTGGTGCATGAGGGCCCTGCGCGGCAGGCGGAAATCGCGGCGGCGGAAATCTTCGGCGCGGAACGCACCTATTTCGTGCTCAACGGCACCTCGACCTCCAACAAGATCGCGCTGTCCGCCATCATCGCGCCGGGCGATCTCGTGCTGTTCGACCGCAACAACCACAAGGCCGCCGTGCATGGGGCGCTGCTGTTCGGCGGCGGCCTGCCCATCCACCTCCCCACCACGCGCAACGCGCAGGGGCTCATCGGCCCTATTGCCTGGGAGGCTTTGGATGAAGCCTCCATCCGGGAGGCCATCCGCAAGAGTCCATTGGTCACCGACAAATCCATCGCCGATAAGCAGCGCCCCTTCCGGGCCAGCGTGCTAGAACAATGCACCTATGACGGCACCATCTACAGCGCGGAGATGATCCTGGAAAAACTCGGGCCGCTCTGTGATTATATCCTGTTCGACGAGGCTTGGGCCGGGTTCATGAAATTCCATCCTTTGTTCGAAGGGTGTTACGCGATGGGGTTGGAGGTGAAGCCGGGGGATCCTGGTATTATCGCCACGCAATCCACCCATAAGCAGCTTGCCGGCTTTTCGCAGGCCTCGCAGATTCATGTGAAGGATTTCCACGTGCAAGGCAAGGCGCGTGTGGAGCAACGGCGCTTCAACGAGCTTTACATGCTGCATTATTCCACCTCGCCATTTTATCCGCTGTTCGCCTCGCTCGATGTCGGCGCGCAGATGATGAAGGGCCGCTCCGGCGAGGTGCTATGGGACGATACGATTCGGCTCGGCATTGAAATCCGCAAGATGCTGCGCTCTTTGGGCAAGGATTTTGCCGCCCGCGCGCAGAATGGGGATGAGGCCTGGTTCTTCGATCCGTTCGTGCCGGACATGTTTGAAGGCCAGCCCTGGGAGACCGTTTCCACCGATGTTCTCTCCAGCCGCCCCGAGGCGTGGGCGCTGGCGCCGGACGCGGTCTGGCACGGCTTTCCTGGCATGGTGCCTGGATATGCGATGACGGACCCCAACAAGCTCACCTTGCTGACGCCAGGCTTTAACCGCCAGACTGGCGCTTATGCGGAGCGTGGCGTACCCGCGCCCGTATTGGCGGAGTTTCTGCGCGAACGCCGTATTGTGCCGGAAAAGAATGACTTCAATTCCATTCTGTTTCTGCTGACGCCGGGGCTGGAGGCGAGCAAGGCGGGTACATTGCTCGCGGCGCTGACCGCCTTCAAGGAGATGCACGACAGCAACGCGCCGCTGGCGGCGGCGATGCCTGATTTTGCGGTGCGGCACGCGGACGCCTATGCCGGTGTGGGCTTACGTGATCTTTGCGCCAGGCTGCATGATTTTTATCGCCGCCATCAGGCCAGCCGCCTGCAGGCGGAGTTGTTCCAGAAAAATCATCTGCCGGAACAGATTATGCCTCCGCGCCAAGCCTGGGAAGACCTGATGCATAACAGAGTGGAGTATTTGCCTCTGGCACAGCTCAGCGGACGCGTTTCCGCCACGGTGGCATTGGTTTATCCGCCCGGTATAGGACTTGTTCTGCCAGGCGAGCGCTATGGCGGCGCGAATTCTCCGCTACTGGCTTATCTGCGGATGGTGGAGGAGGGCTACAATCTCTTTCCCGGTTTCGAGGCGGAAATTCAGGGTATCTATCGTGAGACCATGGAGGATGGCCAAGTATGCTTGTTCAGCTACGTCGTTGATGAACAAGCGGCGAACAGCTCGGAAATTTTAGCCAGCTAGGCCCATGGCAAGCTCCCAGCTCGGCCACGCGGCAAAGACGGAGAATGCCGGGCGCATCCCGGAAAATCCCGAGACGGCGAAGGCACGCGGGCAGCCGGCTGGCATGGGCCTTGTTTCATGCACGGCGCTCGTCATTGGCAACATGATCGGTTCAGGCGTGTTCCTGCTGCCTTCGGCTCTTGCGGGCTATGGGGTACTGGCCGTGGCCGGCTGGGGGCTTTCGACGGCCGGCTCCCTGTTGCTGGCGATCATGTTCGCCAGGCTCGCGGGTGTGCTGCCGGCCGCGGGCGGGCCTTATGCTTATACACGGGTGGCCTTCGGCGAGTTCGCAGGCTTTCTTGCCGCTTGGTGCTACTGGAAGGCGGCCTGGATCGGCAATGCGGCAATCTCGCTTTCTCTCGTTGGCTATCTCAGTGTTTTCTTCCCGCCGCTGGCGGCTCCGGGCATTGACGTAACGGCGGCGATCATCGCCGTCTGGATCTGCACATTCATAAATATTTCCGGCCTCAGGCTCTTCAATGCTTTCAACGTGCCGCTGACTCTTCTGAAGGTCATCCCGCTCGCGGCAATTGCGATCCTTGGATGGCGGTATTTTAACCCCGCCAATCTCACTTATCCCAAGTTTGGTCTCTCGATTCCCGAAACAAATCCTTTCGCGGCGGTTGCAACCGCCGCCACCCTGACCATGTGGTCCTTCATCGGGCTGGAGTCGGCGACGGTGCCTGCGGAAAATGTGCGGGACGCGCGCCGGACGATCCCGCGTGCGACGCTCCTCGGCACGGGCTTTACCGCCGTTATCTATGTTCTGTCCGTTACTGCCGTGCAGGGCATGATTCCGGCAGGCGCGCTCGCTCATTCGGCGGCTCCCTTCGCGGACGCGGCGATCCGCATGGTGGGAGCCTGGGGCGGGTATGCCATCGCGGCCGGGGCCGTGGTTGCCACATTCGGCGCACTGTGCGGCTGGGTTCTTATGCAAGGCCAGATTCCCTGGGCGGCGGCACGCGATGGTTTGCTGCCGGAATTCCTGGGCAGTTTGAATAGCCGGGGCGTTCCCGCCGCGGGTCTGCTTATTTCCAGCATGCTGGTGACATTGCTGTTACTGACGGAGGGCCATGGCGCCCTGGCCGATATTTTTCGCGTCATCATTCTGGTTGGAACCATGACGACATTGGTGCCCTACGCCCTGTGTGCCGCTGCGGTGCTGCAATTACTTGTCGACCGGCCAGGTCTTTTTGCCGCCAAGACAGCTGCGGGAATGGCTTTCATCGGCTTGGCCGGTTTCATCTATTCAGTGTGGGAACTCTATGGTGCCGGCGAGGCGGCAGTTTTTTGGGGATTTCTGGTTACCATTGGCGGCGTCCCGTTCTATACATGGCGCAAGTGGCGAAGCCGCGTTGGTGCCTCAAAAAGATCAGCAGGTTAGCCTCTTATTTCCGTTAATAGGCTGCAAATCAGGCTGGCTTGGTCACACTGGCCTGGCTTATTCCTTGGTGTCTGACCTAGATGGTAGAGATGTACTGTCCAATAGATTTGACTTCGTACAATGGCTTCATGCGCATGCATGTTGCTAGTTTAGGCGCTACCGATATGCCTGTTTGTGATATTTCGAAATAGAATCAAAATAGCATGAAGTGATCATGGAACGAGTGTTTGCCGCTAGGAGATATCGCCAAGGATATTTCGGCATTACTTTTGCAAGAATGGAAGTACCAATTCCATTGCAATTAGAATCACTACCAAAATTTCTAGAAGCTCACCACGTGCGCTTGAAGCCTCCGCATGCAAAGCAGAATATGTCTCGCGTAGGATCGAAAGTTTTCGATCAACAGCCGCGTTGATAGTATGAACTCGGAAGAGATCCAACGCTCCAGCGTAGACGCGAGCCAAATAAACGTCACCAGTAGCCTGCAAGGCATTATCGAGTTTTTCTGAAAATTCGGTCACTTCCGCGACCAGTGTGTACAAGCGGCGAGCCAAAGTGGAAAAGCGACGCGGAGCGACGAAGAGATTTGTCCGCCGGACATCATTAATTAAGTCATACATCTGGGGTAATTCGGCGTCCAGGAGCTCGTCAAAATAACGAGTCTTCAAGAGCCGGGCGTTTGCAACTTCTAAAACATCTATTACGTCTGTGTCGCCGCGCGGCTCACAGATGAAAGCACGAGCCCATGTCAGTAACACGAGATCATCTGCGTAATAGGAGAAATGCTGCCGCATCAGGTCTTGCCGCGTGCTTTCTGAGAGTTGGCGCTGTTCGCCAGAGAGCAACGCCGCCAGGTCCACATTTGCAAGTAATGCGCCTGCCTCAAATTCGTCGTTGAAGGTACGGACCAAGCCTATTAGGTAATCCTCTTCGAGCGGCAAGTTAACTGGACGTGTCAGTGCTGGCCTTAGTAGATCTTGCGTTTTCTGTAGAAAATCATACCAGAAGTTAGTGTTGGATGACTGACCGATCGCTCGATCTACTATGTTTAGTTGGGCTACAAAATGCATCCAATCCACTTCTCTGATAGGCACATGTACCGCAAAGGAGATCGTGCCAAAGTCATAGATACGCGCCGTTACCTTCGCGGCAATGCTCTCATTCTCTAATTGCAATATAATTGGACCAAGAGGCAGCGCCACGGGAGGTACGCCAAATGTCATTGCTTTGGGCTGCGCCGCATTTAGCCAACCCCTTCGGGCGGAGCCTGTCTGACTGGTCCATAGGGTCTCTACCTGCTTGAGGTCGATTTCATGGGCAACGCCAAAGAGCCGGTACGCAATGATCTCGCCATCGCGGATGACTAGGTCATGTTGCATCAGAGCTTCCAGAATAATAACGATGTCTGCAGCGAAGCTCTATTCGCATCGTTGTGTCAATAGCATTGCCTGGAAAGCTGATATCGAAGGGAATCTCGTATTCCAAAAGTGAGCCAGAAACTTCAACCCCATGATGGCAACAGCGGGTAAGATCATCCTCGTCGGAGTCGAACATCTGGTCAAACTTGGTGAACTCAATCCTGATCAAATTCATACACCCGGCATTTTGTTAATCGTATTGTGCACCTTTCATCTGTCGTAAAAGGGATTGAGAAGGTGACGACTTGGCGCTCCTGGGGGCAATGTAGGTTGTGGAAAGAGGTGGGTATGCTGTCTAAGTGGAAGTCTGGAAAAATAAAAACCAGAAGGGAACCGCTCCAAAATCATCCTGAGCTGCCTCTGTACGGGCAATGATGCGAATTTGACGCAAATCATGGCGTCCCGTCCCGGGTTCTGTACCTTTAAAGATATTTTTAAAACGGAGTGTCTAAGATGGATGAGACAAGCCCTGTACGGGCCGCTAAATCCGCGCCAAACACAGCCAACGTGAAGCCTCCGTCCGAGGCTCGGACGGTTGGCCTCTTTAGCCTGCTTGGCATGGTCATTGGATCGATGATTGGAGGTGGTGTATTTAACCTGCCACAAAATATGGCCGTCGGCGCGGGGTTAGGCGCCATTGTCATTGCTTGGATCGTGACCGGTGTGGGCATGTATTTTCTTGCCAACACCTTTCGTACGCTGGCGGATAAAAGGCCGGATCTGACGGCGGGTATCTACACCTATGCGCGCGAGGGGTTCGGACGCTTCGCCGGCTTCAATTCCGCCTGGGGATATTGGCTTAGCGCGGCGTTCGGCAATGTCGGATTTGCCGTGCTGGTCATGCAAACACTCGGTTATTTCTACCCAGGCCTGCTTAGCGGCAAATCCTGGCAAGCCATATTAGGCGGGTCCATCCTTATTTGGGGTATGTATTTTCTTGTCCTGGCTGGGGTGAAAAGCGCCGCGTTTCTCAATGCGGTGGCCACGGCGACAAAGATCATCCCCATCCTCGCGCTGATCGTCATCCTCGCCGTGTTCTTCAATTCCGGGAAATTCTCCTTGGACACCTGGGGCACGCATGCGCATCTGGGTAGCGTACTGACCCAAGTGAAGAGCACGATGATGGTGACGCTCTGGGTGTTTATCGGCATCGAGGGGGCTGTTGTTGTCTCAGGCCGGGCAAAGCATTCGGAGGATATCGGGCGTTCCACCTTCCTTGGCCTGCTTGTTTGCCTGGTGCTCTACGCGTTGGTTTCCGTGCTTCCGTTCGGGGTGATGACCCAGGCGCAGCTCGCGGCGCTCAACGGTCCTTCCACGGCATATGTGTTGAACACGGTGGTCGGTCATTGGGGCGCGGTGTTCATTATCATCTCCGTGTTGGTGTCCTTGCTGAGCTGCTGGCTGGCCTGGACAATTCTTGTGGCAGAGTTGCCCTTTGAAGGGGCACGGGACGGCGTGTTTCCCAAGGCTTTGGCGAGGGAGAACAGCCGTCATTCGCCGGCTCCTTCCCTGCTGCTCTCCACTCTGGTGATGCAAGCCTCGATGTTTGTGGTGATGTTCGCGAACAATGCCTGGCTGTGGATGGTCGCCATCACCGGCGTGATGATCCTGCCGCCCTATTTCGCCAGCACGGCTTACTTGGCGCGCTATGCCTCCAATTCGGCTTTTGGGGTGGCGCATGGAAGCGAGCATCGGGGCCCTGCCCTTGTCAGCGGCATACTGGGTTCGGTTTATGCGGTGTGGTTGCTTTATGCTGCGGGACCACAATTCGTGCTGCTTTCCACCATTGTCTATGCCATTGGCATTCCGGTCTACTGGTATGCGGCGAAAGAAAGCAGACCCGGTCATCCAGCCTTTACCCGCGCTGAGGCTATCGCGGCGATCTTGCTGCTGATGGCCGCCATCATCTCGCTTATCCTGATCGCCAATGGCACGGTGAGTATCGGTTGAGTTTCTTATTCATGGGTGAGCGGTGCTGGAATAGATTTTCATCGCCGCCGCCGCTCTTTGCTGCCAGCCATTACTTCGATGGAGTACAGCCTGCGCGGCTGTTAAGTGTTGTGCCGTTAATAATTCTATAAAAATCAACGATTTGATTTTGCACAATGCGACAGTTGCATTGCCGTTTTAACCTTATGGCCAGTCACAAGGGAATTTAGCGATGTCAACATCTTTACCGAATCCGGGCGTGTTCTCGGAAGTTGGGAAATTGCGCGAAGTCATGGTGCACAGGCCCGATCTCAGCCTGAGCCGCCTGACCCCCGCGAACTGCCATGAATTGCTGTTTGACGACGTGATCTGGACAAAAAAAGCCAGGCAGGAACATGATGCGTTTGTCGACGCGCTGCGCGAGCGTGATGTGGATGTACTGGAATTTGGTGAAGCATTGGCTGCCACGTTGGCCGATTCTGACGCCCGCTTGTGGCTTCTGGATAAGCGGCTGGGTGCAGCCGAGGCTGGCAGCGCGGATGCCGATCTTCGTGCCTGGCTGGATGAAATGCCAGCCGCCCAGCTTGCAACTTATTTGATTGGCGGCATCGCCCGCGCGGAATTGCCGTTTCTGCCGCATACACTTTACGGGCTGACCCGCGAAGCACATGAATTCATCCTGCCGCCTTTGCCCAACCAGCTTTTTACCCGTGATACGAGCTGCTGGGTTGAAACCGGCGTGTTCGTGAATCCGATGCATTGGCCCGCCCGCCAGCAGGAAGCGGCGAATGTTGCCGCCGTCTATAAATTCCATCCGCGCTTCAAGGGCAGTTCGTTCGATTTCTGGTTCAGTGCACCGGAAGAGGAACACGGGGTTATCAGCCTGGAAGGTGGCGACGTGATGCCGCTTGGCAATGGCATTGTGCTGGTTGGCATGGGCGAGCGTTCCACCCCGCAGGCGGTCTCGCTTTATGCCAAGCGCCTGTTCGCCGCGGGCGCCGCGGAACGCGTGATCGCCGCCTTGATGCCAAGCGACCGTTCCTTCATGCATCTCGATACCGTCTTCACCTTCTGCGACCGTGATCTGGTGACCATTTATCCTGATGTCGTGCACCGGCTGCGGCCTTTCTCCCTCTATCCCGGGGCCAAGAAAGGGGAGCTGAAGATTGTAGAGGAAAAGCGGAGCTTTCTCGAAACCGTGGCGGATACCGCCGGGCTGAAGGCGCTGCGCGTGATCGAAACCGGCGGTGATTCCTACGAAGCCGAACGCGAGCAATGGGATGACGGCAATAATGTCTTCGCGGTCGAGCCCGGCGTTGTCCTGGCTTATGACCGCAATGTCTACACCAACACCAGGCTGCGCCAGCAGGGGGTGGAGGTGATCACCATCGAAGGCGCTGAGCTGGGGCGCGGGCGCGGCGGCTCGCATTGCATGACTTGCCCCATCCGCCGTGACGCACTTTAAGGAGTAAAACGAATGACCAATCTGCGCGGCCGTTCCGTATTGCGGCTGGATGATTTTTCCGAAGCCGAGATTCTCGATCTTCTGCGCCTGGGCGCTGAACTGAAAGCCGCAAAGCGCGGCGGCTACGAGGTGCAGCGCCTGAAAGGCAAAGCTCTGGCCTTGATCTTCGAGAAGGACTCCACCCGCACCCGCTCCGGGTTCGAGGTTGCGGCCTATGACCAGGGCGCGCATGTCACCTATATGGGGCCCAGCGGCAGCCATATCGGCCATAAGGAAAGTGTCAAGGATACGGCACGTGTTTTGGGCCGTATGTATGATGCCATCGAGTTCCGGGGGTTCGCCCAGGCGGATGTGGAAGCGCTGGCACAGTATGCTGGCGTGCCGGTCTATAATGGCCTCACCGATGCCGCGCATCCCACCCAGGTGCTGGCGGATTTCATGACCATGCGGGAATTCTGCGACAAGCCGTTAAAGCAAATCAGCTTCGCCTTCATGGGCGATGGGCAGGATAATGTGGCACTTTCCCTGGCCATGGGGGCGGCCAAGCTGGGCATGAAAATGCGCTTTGGCGCGCCTGAGGCATTATGGCCTCTGGCGGAGGATAAGGCCCGGCTGGATGAGGCCTGTGCCATCAGCGGTGCCGAAATCACCTTCGAGTCCGACCCGAAGAAGGCCGTGCAGGGTGTGGATTTCATCTACACCGATGTTTGGCTGTCGATGGGGGAGGATGACAGCCTCTGGGAGCCCCGTATCAAGCTGCTGCGCCCCTACCAAGTGGATAAGGCGCTGATGAAAACCACCGGCAATGACGCGGTGAAATTCATGCATTGCCTGCCCGCCTTCCATAATACCGAAACGCATGTGGGACAGGATATCCAGAAACGTTTCGGTCTCTCCGCCATGGAGGTGACGGACGAGGTGTTCGAATCCCCCGCTTCCATCGTGTTCGATGAAGCCGAAAACCGTATGCACTCGATCAAGGCGATGCTCGTCGCCACCCTGGCCTGAGATGCGCATTGTCGCGGCATTGGGCGGCAATGCCCTCTTGAAGCGGGGTGAGACGCTGAGTGCCGCCGCCCAGCGTGAGACTGTGGCGCAGGCCGCCGTGCAGCTCGCTTCATTGGTGGCGGCGGGGCATAGCCTCATTGTCACCCACGGTAACGGCCCGCAGGTGGGGCTGCTGGCCCTGCAGGCCGAGGCCGGGCCGCCAGCCTCCGCCCAGCCACTGGATGATCTGGACGCGGAAAGCGAGGGCTGGATTGGCTATGCGCTGGAGCAGGAGCTGGCCAACGCCCTGCCGCCGGGCACGGAGATTGCCACCTTGCTCACGCGGATCGAGGTGAAGTCGGATGACCCGGCCTTCGCCGCCCCCAGCAAACCCATCGGCCCTGTTTATAATGAGGAGACGGCCAAGTGGCTCGCCGCACAGCGCGGCTGGCAGGTGGCGCCGGACGGTCAGTTCTGGCGGCGTGTCGTGGCCTCCCCCGCGCCGGTTGCGGTGCTGAACGAGACCAGCATCATCCGGCTGATGGAGGCGGGCACGCTGGTCATTTGCGCGGGCGGGGGCGGTATTCCGGTACTGCGCGATGCGGCGGGTAAGTGGCGGGGCGCGGAGGCGGTGATTGATAAGGATGCCGCCAGCGCGTTGCTGGCCGCCCGGCTGCACGTTGACTTGTTCATGATGTTGACGGATGTGGAGGCCGTCTACCTTGATTACGGCACATCCGCCCAGCGCCCGTTGCGGCAGGCCCGGCCGGAGGATCTGGCGGGGGGGCAGTTCGCCGCCGGCAGCATGGGGCCGAAAGTGGCTGCCGCCTGCCGCTTTGCCAGCGAGACCGGCCGCCCAGCAGCCATAGGACGGCTGCAGGATGCTGGTGCCATTCTGGCCGGGACGGCGGGCACAAGAATTTGTTGAGCATTGCTAATACTCTTGATGATCGAGGCCATCTCATAGCAGTGGCGGCATAGTGCTGTCCTTTTTTGGGTAGTCTTTGCCAAACTCAAGTAGTTCTGTGCCGTCGCAACGCGTTATGAAAAAACGGCCAGGAACTTCCTAGCGAAGTATACACCTCATAGCCGTCACAATCTGGTTTAAATGATGACTGGTCCTACCTAAATTATTGTCCTGGCATCGCTAACACATAGCGCGCTTCCAGAAGCGTGTTCGAGGGCACCGTCTGCGAGGCTTCCAACTGCTTCTGCGGCGTCCAGGTCAAGCCCGCATTCACATGCCCGCCCAACATAGCCGTCGGCACTCCGGAGGCGGGCATTTAAACAACGAGGCCACAATGCGCAATCAGCAGATCAAACGTTCAATGATATTGCAGTGGCATTTGGCAAGGAGTCTTTCGATGCTCTCTTTGCCATTCCATCGGGCAGTCGAATTGAGTGCTATCCGCACACCTTTTTTACAATACAAATACCGAAGACAGGGCGACGGATTACACGCCGGCGATCAGCTTTTTGTTGATCTCACAGTTTTGCATAATTTCGGAAAATGGTCGGTGGGTCCGGTTGCTTATTACACCATGCAGGTGACGCCGGACAAGAACCAGGGTATACCGACTACGGTGCATCATCGCACCCGGCCTGTTGGTGGGGTATAAGGCTGGCAAGGTGCAACTTGCGGGCTGCTTCACTCAAGATATTGTGGCCAGCCAGGGTGGCGATGTCGGTACGAGAGTCTATTTCCGCGTGATGTTCCCGTTCAGTTGAAACATGCCGTATCTTCTCCTCTTCTTCGGAAGAGAGAGGCGGGTTGCTTTGATGTTAGGTCACTACCGTCAAAAATGCCTCATTTAACTTTCGATCATGATAGAATATGGCGGCTCCCATTTCATCTTCTGTCCAGGTAATTGGCGGTATATCGGGATAGAAAGTATAACCGCCCGCAAAAGTTTCGAAGCGATTCCCAGAGGGATCGAAAGCGTAAATGGTTGCACCGCGTGTAATGCCATGTCGAGTTGGGCCAATATCTACTTTTACTCGATATTTGCCCATGATATCGGCTGCGTTCAGAACATCGTGCCAACTATCGAGATAGAAGGCTGTATGATGCAACGTATTGTCTCGTTCGTCTCGAACAAAAGCGATATCATGCGCTTTGTTGGAGCAGCTTAGCCAAACGGCTGCGGCCGTCCCATCGCCAAGGAGAATTTGTTCAGTGACACTGAAGCCGAGTATCTTTGTAAAGACTTTTACCGAGCCGTCGATATCACCCCCATGTACCTGCCAATGGTCCAGACGGACAGGGCTGATGCCGCGGCGTCCTTCGATGACAACTTCAGGATTTAAATAGCCGCGTGAATTGCCAATATTTGTTTTTTCTGCATAAAGCTCAATGACATGACCACTGGGCACGGTAAAGCGTATACGTTCACCGGTTTCCAGTAGGTCTCCAGCTGGAATATGAGTGGTGGGGATACCGAAGGCACGGAGATCTGAATCTAACTTTTCCAATGTCTGGCGATCAAGAACACGAAATCCGTAGAAGTCCATGCCGGTCTTTTCGGATTGGCGTATAATAAGACTGTGATGATCAACTTCATCGAGGCATTTAAAGTAGACTCGTCCGCTGCTGTCGCGTCCGGTCTCTTCCAATCCCATAATGTCAGTATAGAACTTCACCGAAGCTTCGAGGTCAAGTACGCGCAATTGGGTATGTCCGGGACGCAGTACACCGGTAATAGCCATGGCCGTCGTCTCCCATTGTGCACCGCTGCATTCGGCGACCATTTCCTGGGGCCGTGCTGCTTATGTGCAATTGTTTCTGAAAAATCACGCACTCCCGGACGTGTTGAAGGAGCCAATATCATTATGGAGGAGCAAGGTCCAATACTGTTCTTGACGAAAGATATACGGTAAAGGTATAGTAAAAAACAGATAATAAATTTTGCGTTTTTGAGATGCGTTTCAGCTAGCATGTCACCTGACTAGGAGGCTGGTTCAGCATCAGCCTTACCTACCGAGAGGACAAATATCTGAATTCTCGAAGTAATAGGTCATGCTAAATCTCTATATTATTGTATCTTGTTGAACTCGTAGCTTAAAAAACGCTAGGTGTAGGAATAGGAGGGGTGTCAAATATCCTATGTGTTTGGCCAAGACGCCTGAACTCAGACAGAAACAGCTCAAAATCCTCTGAGTTGTTTCTCTGCCGATGCATCATAATCAGCGGTGTGGTGGCACGAGGGTCCAAGATATCCACATAACGAACGTCGTCGCGCTTCAATAATTTTACCGAGCCAGGCACTACCGTAATCCCCATACCAGCGGCAACCAAACCGATCGCGGTTTGCAGGCCATTGGAATCGATAGTGTGACTGATGGTCAGCCCCCGCATGCGGAAGAGGGAAAGAACCTGGTCAGCGAAACTGGGGCGAGGTTGCGAAGGATAGATGATAATGGATTGGCTTGAAAGCTGTTCCAGCGTAACCTGCTCGGCCGTGAATTTGCCGTCAACCGGGATCACTGCGACCAGAGGCTCTTCCCTGACCAGGATGTTGGTTAAACCATCCTGCGGAACGGTCAGGCGGCCAAACCCGACATCTATGCGCCCTGCCTGCAAGGCCTGAGCTTGTTGCACTGAAGTCAACTCGAAGAGTTGCACGTCGATGGTATCGTGACGCTGCATAAATTCATATAAAACTTTTGGAATATCGCCATACAGAATAGAGGGTACGAAACCCACGCGCAGGTTATGCCGTTTTCCACTGCCAATTTGTTTTGTGATTCGGCGTAACTCATCAAGCTCTGACAATATTTGAATGGCTTTATCGTAAAAATATTTGCCGGCAAGGGTTAGCCTTAACGGGCGCTTGGAGCGGTCAATCAATAGAACTCCCAACTCTTCCTCGAGCTGCTGGACTTGGCGCGTTAAAGGGGGTTGGGCAATGTTCAATTGCTCGGCGGCGCGACTAAAGCTGAGGGTGCTACCAAGCGCCTCGAAATAGCGGAGTTGCCTGAGTTCCATCTGTTTCCCGATCTTGATCTTAAGTACTTACCCTGTGCCGTGACGCGGCGGCGAAAACTCGCATAGAAAGGCCTCACAACACAATATATGGATAACACAAGATGCTTTATACCAAAAACGTATATTAATAAATTCAATCAGTATTGGACGCCGGCCGAGCGGCGTGGCCATTGTTCCGGAGGTTGCAAGGACAAACAAAATTTCGGGGGAAGGAGCCAACGCCGTGAGTTCGATGTCGCAGGCTGTTTGCCCCGATGTTTGGCTGCTTGCGTGTCACAGGCGAACGAAGGGCAAATGACGAGCGTGACAGACAAAGAAGCAATCGGCAAGGCCGCGGATATTTTGCACGAGGCTGCACGGTCCGGCGTGCCGGTCGCGCCGATCCGCACATTGTTGCCGGAAGGCGACGTTGAAGCCGCCTACCAAGTGCAGGCGGTGAACACCGAGCGCGCACTGAAAGCCGGGCGGCGTCTTGTGGGTCGCAAGATCGGACTGACCTCATTGGCGGTGCAGAAGCAGCTTGGGGTGAATCAACCCGATTACGGCATGCTGTTCGCCGACATGGCGCGCGGCGACGCCGAGGAAATCGCGCTCTCCGACGTGTTGCAGCCGAAGGTGGAGGCGGAGATCGCCTTCATCCTGGGCCGTGAC
>NZ_JBFWIX010000034.1:0-23281 GCF_050253495.1 Acidocella sp. | reverse complement strand
CGATCCGGCTCGATCGCAAATCGGTCGTGGTGGTCGATGAGGTAGGACTACTGGGCACGCGCCAATTGAATGCGATCGTGGCCCAGCAGGCGGCGCTAAAATTCCAACTGGTGATGATTGGCGATCCGAAGCAAATGCAGGCGGTGGAGGCCGGGCCGGTGATCGAGTTGCTGCGCCGGGCGTTGGGGGCCGATAAGGTGCCGGAATTAGGTTCTTCGGTGCGGCAGAAAGCAGAAGATGAGCGCGAGACCGTGCTGATGTTGCGCAATGGTCAGACCGAAGAGGCAATTCGCCGCAAAGATGAAAACGGCACCCTCAAAATTGTGCCGGGCGGGTATGAGGACGCGGTACAATACATTGCCCAGCTTTGGCGGCAACGGCGAGAGGCAAACAAAGATCGGCCGGAATTTATTATATCGGTGAGCGCGCCGAGTAACGCGGAGGCGCATGATATCAGCCGCGCCATCCGCCAGCAGCGCCGGGATATGGGGGAGATCGAGGCGGACATGATGACACTCCGGGCCACCGATGGCGCGGGGGAGCGGGACTATGAGTTGGCGCTCGCCTTGGGTGACCGGGTGCGGTTGTTCAGGCGGACCAATGCCAAGTTCACGGAGACCGGCACGGTCGGGAATATCGGGCGCAACGGCACGGTGCTGGAAATTACCGCCATTGATGAGGCTGGACTGACCTTGAAGACCATCACGGGAAGGGAAGGGCTTGTGACGTGGGAGAGCTTACGGGGCGAGCCAAATGGCAGAGTTCAGTTGGCCTATGGCGATGTGTTGACCACCAACACCGCGCAAGGGAGTACGGTTTCCGAGCATATTCATGCGATGCCGGCGGGCACGAAGCTGGTCTCGGCGTTCGGGGCCTATACATCGGGCAGCCGGCACCGGGAGCAGAGTTTTATCGTGACCTCGGAGGGGGCGGAGCGCACCGAGATCATCGCCCGGCGGCCGCTTGGCGACCGGCGCGGGATTGGGCGCACTGATGTGCTGAACAACGTTGTACGCAATTTTGCGCAAGCGCCCGAGAAGCAAGCGGCGCTGGCGCTGATGGAGCGGTCGGCCGGGTTGCGGCGCGGGGCGGTTCAGGCGGTGCAGAAGGTACACCAGACGGCGGAAGCGCGCGGGAGCGGCCTGGAGCGGCCATCGATGCTGCGGGAACGGATGTTGAGCCGCCGGATTGCGCTGGCATTTGAGAGAAAGCTGCATGCTTTGGCGACACAACTCCGGCGTCATGGTGAGGTGCTGGGGCGGGTGGCCCGTATCGGCGCAGATGTGGCAGAAATGCTTGTCAGCCTCAGCCGCCGCCAGGCGGCAAGCCGCCAGAGCGATATGGAATTTTGGCGTGAACTTGGCCAGCGGGCTGAGCGAGTACCCGGCTGGGAGAAGCAATTCCGGCAATCGCGGCGGCGCGGGCGGTGATGGTTGCGTCAAGGCTGTATTGTATAACGCGCTACAATTGTCTATGTTCCGCATATGACAAGAACCACAGCCATGACCGCCTCGCCCAAGCGCAAAGACCATCCGCTCTCGATGCGGCTGCCGGAGAGCGATATCGCGATTATCGACCGGGCCGCCGATTTGCGCGGGCGCTCGCGCACGGATTTTGTGCGGGAAGCTGCGGTGCGGGCGGCCGAGGAGGTGCTGATGGAAAGCACGCTGGTGCGCATGAGCCCGGAAGGGTTTGATGCGTTTATTCAAGCCGTCTCCGCCCCCGCGGCACCCGTGCCTGAAATGGTGGAAGCCCTGCGCCGTAAGGCGCCGTGGGAAAAAGATACTGCGAAGCGTTGATGGGAGAGGGGGTGCTCACCGCGCCGGAGCTTCTGCATGCCGGGCATGATGTGTCCTCGTTCTCCTGCGGCAAGCCCTCTCTCGACCACTGGCTGAAGACGCGGGCGCTGGCCAATCAGCAAAAGGGTTTCTCTGTGGTCATGGTGGTCCATGTGGCGGGCCGAGTGGTGGGCTATTACGGCCTGGCCCCCACCGCCGTTGTTCCAGCCAGCCTCCCGCGCGCGATCCGCACCGGCCAGCCGCCGAGCCCAATGCCGTGTATTCTGTTGGGCCAGCTTGCCACAGACACGGCCTGGGCGGGGCAGGGGATTGGCGTTGGGTTGCTCAATCACGCGTTGGCCCGCAGTGTAAATGGAGCCGCGTTGATTGGCGGGCGGGCGCTGATGGTCAATGCCATCGATGATGACGCCGCCGCGTTCTGGCGCCGCCGGGGGTTTATGCCGTCCAAAGACAATGCGCTCATGCTGTTCCGGTCGATCGGCGATATCTCGGCTTCGCTGGAGGCTGCAAGAGAGGTGGTGTGGAGAGTTGCCAACCGGGCGTCGCCACACACCACATCAGAACACCCAAAACGAAAGGAGAAAAGTCCGCCTTTGACCCCTTCATGAAACCCAAACCATAACCAATAGGCGGGTCATTCTCAGCGGAATTCCCAGGGTACTTCTCAGTGAAAGTCAACACGCACACGTCGAGATAGCGCTTACCATCACGAGAAGACGCAAGAACTACGCCGCCGCGAGACGGCGGCGCATTCAGCTGTCAGAGTCGCATGGTTCAGCTATTCTGGCTCCGGGATTCGTGAACCTCAATGGTCAGATGCGACAGGGATTTGAACCGGCCGAGGCGCTCGCGATAGTGGAGGGCTGTACGATCACTTGAGGTGGTGACGGAGAGGATCGCGCCCAGATGGCCAGGGCCGAGCCGCCAGAGATGCAGATCGGCGAGCTCGTCGCCGTCGTGCTCGATCGCGTCGCGCAGCTTCTGTTCCATGCCCCTGTCCGGTGTCATGTCCAGCAGGATGCCGCCCGTGTCGCGGATCAGCCCCAGGGCCCAGCTCGCGATCACGGCCGCGCCGACAATGCCGACCAGCGGGTCCATCCACAGCCAGCCGAAAGCGCGGGCCAGCAGCAGCCCCACGATCACCAGCACAGAAACCGCCGCATCGGCCGCGACATGCACCACGGCGGCGCGCATGTTGTTGTCCCGCCCGGCGGTACCGCTGGCGTGCTCATGTTCCTCGAACGTGACGTTGTAGGACTGATCGAAGAGTTTGACGTCAGCTGCGAATTCGTGCGGCTCGGGAATTTCATCGACGGATTCAAGATAGCCATCGCGCGTCACGAAGGCGAAGCTCTGGCGTGCTCCGTCGGGACGCACGGTCTCGATCATGGCGGCGTCGGCGGGGATGCCGAACCCACGGGCGGCGTACAGGCGGAAGCGCGGTGGCACGCCATCCTCGAAAACCTCCAGCCGAACCTCGCCAAAGGAAGTAGGGATGATGTGTTCGTCATCATGGTCATGATGTGCGTGGTTGTGTCCATGTCCATGCCCATGACTGTGCCCATGGTCGTGCCCGCCGGAAAGCAGCAGGGCGCTGACGATGTTCACGACTAGCCCGAGGCAGGCAATGGGGATGGCCTCAGCAAAATGGATCGGCACCGGGGAAAGAAAGCGGCTCACCGCCTCGAAGCCGATCAGCAGCGCGATCATGGCCAGGATGATGGCGCTGGTGAAGCCCGCGAGGTCGCCCAGCTTGCCGGTGCCGAAAGAGAAGCGTGGATCGCTCGCGTGCCGGCGGGCGTATCTGTAGGCAAGAGCGGCCAGCAGCATGGCCCCGGCATGGGTGCTCATGTGCAGCCCGTCGGCGACAAGGGCGATGGAGCCGAACAGCCAGCCGCCCAATATCTCCGCGATCATCATCGCGCCGCAGAGCCAGATCACCCACCAGGTTCGCCGTTCGCTGCGTTCATGATCGGCGCCTAGAAAGATATGGCTGTGGCCGGCCTCGGGCCTTAATTGGGTCTGCATCAGGGTCTCACTTCAAATAAGTGCGGACGACTTCGAGCAGCTGCTCGGCCGCGTCCTCGTTCAGGGCGCCGGGGTGTTTTTCGGCATCCACGAGATGGGTGAGGACATGGTCCTCGACTATCTGCGCCATCAGCCCGGCTGTGGCGCCGCGCATGCCGGCGAGCAGGTGCATCACCTTCTCGCAACTGGCATCGCTCTCCAGCGCGCGCTCGATGGCTTCAACCTGGCCGCGGATGCGGCGCACGCGCGCCAGCAGGCGTTGCTTGTCACGGACGGTATGGCTCATGCGGCTTGTATAGCCTCCCCCCCTATGCCATGGAAGACGCCCAACGAGACTGTGCCAGAGAGGATCAAGCTTGAGCGAGGCCGCCAGAAATTCAACTTTCCGCCGTGCGGTCTTCTGGGCAGGCACGTTCAACCTCGCCTATTTCGGCATCGAGTTCGCCGTGGCGCTGGCCATTGGCTCGGTCTCGCTCTTCGCCGACAGCATCGACTTCCTTGAGGACGCCTCGGTCAACCTGCTTATCATGCTGGCGCTGGGCTGGGGCCTGAAGCAGCGGGCGCGGCTGGGCATGGCGCTGGCCGGCATCCTGCTGGTGCCCGGCCTCGCCACACTCTGGATGGCCTGGCAGAAATTCCTCCACCCCGTGCCGCCTTCGCCCTTGCTGCTCTCGGCCACGGCCGCTGGGGCGATGCTGATCAACGCCACCTGCGCGCTCATGTTGGCGCGTCACCGCGCGCATGGTGGCAGTCTCGCCAAGGCCGCCTACCTCTCCGCCCGCAACGACGTGCTGGCCAACATCGCCATCATCCTCACAGGTATGGTCACAGCTTCCTTCTGGCGCTCGGCCTGGCCCGACCTGCTGGTCGGCCTCGGCATCGCCATCATCAATGCGGATGCTGCCCGTGAGGTGTGGTCCGCCGCCCGCGAGGAGCACAGCGCGGCGGCGTAGGGCACGCGGTTGGCTGCCTGCCGAGGGCGAATGGCTGACCGTCAAGTTCATCAATACCGGAGCGACGAACGTTGTATTCAGGCGAACCACGACCGGCCGCCCTTGGTCTGGCGGTTCGGGCCTACCCTTTGTCTCCCGCCGTGGCCTCCCGTCACCCTCCATCACCGTTGCACGCCCGAGGGAATTGTGAGGGGAAGTTGCCGGGAAGCGGACGGAGCTAGCTGCTTCGACGCTGGGGGGATATGCTTGCCGAGACCTGCTTTCGCAGAAGGGATCATGCAGCTTCTACTGGCCGAGGACGAACGGAAAACGGTCGACTACCTCACTAAGGGGTTGCGTGAGGACGGCCATGCCGTGGATGCTGTGTGTGATGGCGCGGATGCGCTGGCCCTGGCTTTGGCGAGGGAGTTCGACGCGATTATCTTAGACGTGATGATGCCCGGCCTCGATGGCTGGGAGGTGCTCAAACGTCTGCGTGCCGCCGGGCGGGCCACGCCGGTGCTGTTCCTGACCGCGCGAGATCATGTGGAGGACCGGGTGCGCGGCTTTGATCTCGGCGCCAATGATTATCTCATCAAGCCCTTCGCCTTCGCGGAATTGCTGGCCCGGCTGCGTAATCTGGCGCGTCTGCCCAAGGCGGTACCCGGCTCCAGCCTGATGACCGTGGGGGATCTGGAGATCGACACGCTGCGCCACCGTGTCAGCCGTGCCGGCATGGTGCTGCACCTTACCTCAAAGGAATATGCGCTGCTGCTGTTGCTGGCGCGCAACCAGGGGCGTGTGCTCTCGCGTACTCTCATCGCCGAGGCAATCTGGGGCCTGTTCCACGACCAGCAAGCCAATGCGGTGGACGCGCTGGTCCGCCGCCTACGCGCCAAGCTCGACACGCCCTTTGAAACGGCCTTGCTGCACACAATCCGCGGCACGGGCTATGTGCTGGATATATGATGCGCTGCTTCCTCCGCCCTGCCTCCGTCAGCGGGCGCTTGGCCTTGCTCTACACGCTGGGGGCGCTGTTGGCGGTGGGGTTGTTCGCGCTGCTTGCAAACTGGAAGCTTGAGGCGAATTTCACTGTCGCGCATCGGGATTTTCTCCAGGCCAAGGTCGCGGAGTTTCAGGATGATCTGAATGATGGCGGCGGCGAGCCAAGCCTGCTCATCAATGAAATCTTGAAGGAAACTGACGGCGCGCGCCTGCGCGCCTATGAAGCCAGGGTGCTGGTGGCGGGTAAGCAGGCGGGTGAAACGCCAGGCATGGCCACCATGCTGCCCGCGCGCTTATTTCCCGCCGTGCGTGGGGTGCAGAATCTAACACTCACCCGCTACCAAACCGGCAACACCTCCTGGCTGCTCACCAGCCTGCCCTTGCAAGGGTCACAGGGTCTGGTGCTGCAAATCGGGCTTGACATTACGCGGGACAATGCACTGCTAACGGATTTTCACCGCGCCCTAGCCGTGTTTTTCCTGCTGATGGTGCCGCTTTTGCTGGGGGCTGGGCGGCTGGCCGCCGCCCATGCGCTGGCGCCGCTTACGCGGATCGCCAAGGTGGCGCAGAGCATTACCCCCGCCCAGCTTTCCCGGCGCATTCCGCAAGACCCGCCATGGCCGCGCGAGCTGACCGGGCTGGTGCAGGTGTTCAACCAGATGCTGGATAATCTCGAGTCGAGTTTCGAGCGCCTCTCTCGTTTCTCGGCGGATATCGCGCATGAGCTGCGCACTCCGCTTTCCAACCTGAATGGCAGCCTTGAAATCTGCCTCACCCGCCCGCGCGGCGAGGCGGAATATCGCGCCGCCATTGCCTCCGCGATCGAGGACGCTCAGCGCCTCACCGGGCTCATCGAGAATTTGCTGTTTTTGGCGCGGGTGGAGAACCCCAGCCACGCGCTGCGCCTTGAGCGTTGCGAGGTGAGTGAAATCTGCGCCTGGGTGGCGGCGCAATACGAGGCTCAGTCCCGGCCCAAGGGGGTGCGCATCCGCATTGCGGGCGAGGCCACGCTCTATGCGGATACGCTGCTGCTCCGCCAGGCTGTGGGCAATGTGCTGGCCAATGCGGTGCGCCATGCGCCGCCGGGCTCGGAAATTGTGCTGGCCATCTCGGGCGGCCTTGCCAACGGCGTGGAGATTGCCGTTTCTGACCAGGGGCCGGGCATCGCGCCCGAGCATTTGCCCCGGCTGTTCGACCGTTTTTACCAGACCGACCCGGCGCGCGGCCACAAGGCGGCGCAAGGCTCGGGTCTGGGGCTTTCCATCGTGCGTTCGATCATGGAGTTGCATGGCGGGCGGGCGGAGATCGAGAGCAAGCCGGGGCATGGCACGCGAGTGACGTTGCATTTTCCGTCCATGGAGGTCTGAAAATGATAAAATTATCATCAAAATAGCGCCGTTCTGCCCGGCGGGCGCGCTTATCAAGGCTGGATGATTCGACGCTCAAGATCTACGCGGCCATTCTGGCTCATGCTGGCCGCGTTGGTCCTTACCGCGCAGGCTCCATCCGGCTGGGTAACGGTGCGGACCACCCAGCAGGCGCCCATCCTCTCCGGCTTCGCGGCCGTGCAGCCGGGCACGCCCGTCACCATTGCCGCCCTGCAACCAGGCGTGCTCACCAGCCTCTCTATCACGCCGGGTGAGACCGTGCAGCCGGGCCAGACCATAGGGTTACTTGGCGGGCCGCAGATCGCGGCGGCGCTGGCCACGGCGCAAGGGGCCAGCAATGCCGCCAATACCAACCTGGCCGCCGAGCGCGGTAAATTCGCGGATCATCTCTCCACGAAAGCCGCGGTGGCGCAGGCCGAGGCGGCGGCGAAAGCGGCGCGGGCTGATCTCTCGGCACTGCGGGCGGCATCCAACCTGCAAAGCCCGGTGGCTGGGCAGGTGCAAAGTCTCACCGCCGGGCCGGGGGCATCGCTCCAGCCGGGCCAGGCCATAGCGGTGGTGCAGCCCGCTGCCGGAGCGTGGGTGAAGGCCGTGCTTTTTGGCTCGCAGGCGGCCAGGCTTTCTCCCGGCATGGCGGCACGGTTTATCCCCGCCGATGGCGCGCCTGCAGTGTCCGTTACGCTGCGCGGCGTTCAGGGCACACAGCCCGATGGTGGGCTGGTGCTGGCCTTCTCGGGCACTGGCTTGCAGCCGGGCGAAGCGGGCACGCTCAGTCTCTCCTTGTCACCCCGCCCGGTGCTGCTAGTGCCCAGCGAAGCGCTGGTGCTGGATGACGGGCGCTGGTGGGTGATGCTGCATGACGCAAAAGGGGACCACGCCGTGCAGGTGGTGCCAGGCGAGGTGGAGGGCGCGCAAACCCCCATCCTTTCCGGCTTGGCCGCTGGAGACCAGGTGATCGTCCAGGATGCGGCACTGCTCTACCATCGGGGTATCGCTGCCCAATATCAGCCGCCGGATTAAGCCATGCCAGCAGCTTTGCTCCGCCTGCTTGGCCGCCCGGCTTTGTGGCTGATGATCTATGCCGCTCTGCTCGGTTACGGGTTGTTTGCCCTGTTCAATATCCCGGAAGAGGTACTGCCCGCCTTCAACTATCCCGAGGTGAGTGTGACGGTGCATCTGCCCGGCACCACCGCCACGGATATGGAGGCAATGGTGGCCACCCCGCTGGAGGGCGTGCTGCTCGGCCTGCCGGGGGTCTCGAATGTCCGCAGCACCATCAGCGACGGGCTGGTGGAGACCGATCTGCGTTTTGCCGACACCACCAGCGCACAGGCGGATTTGCAGGCGGTGAATGGCGCCATCGAGCGCGCCCAGACCAGCCTGCCGCCCGGCGTACAGCCTTTCACGCAGATCATGGGCAACGCCATCAACGAGCTGGCGGATTACGCCGTGCGCTTTGCTCCCGGCACATCGCAGGCAGAGGCGGCGCGGGCGGTGGCTATGCAACTGGCCCCGGCCTTGCGCGCGGTGCCGGGGGTGCAGCTTGTCACCACCGCCGGGCTGGGGGGCGAGGCGCTCTGGGTGCAGCCTAACCTACCCGCCATGGAACAGGCTGGGATTTCCGTGCAGGCTTTGCAACAGGCGCTGGCCGGACAGGCCATGCTAGTGCCGGGCGGCTCTCTCAGCCTCGGCCACACGGATTCCCTTATCACCTTCGGCAACGCCCCAACTGCCGGCGCGCTGGCGCAAGTGCCGGTGATGGGGCCGCACGGGCCAATCCCACTCGGCACCCTGGCGCGCATTGTTCACAGCACAGAGCCGGTGCATCAGCGCGAGTTGCTGGACGGCGAGCCCGCCATCGCGCTTACCATCTTCAAGCAACAGGGCGCTTCCACACTGCCCGTTACCCGGGCGTTATCTTCGGCCATTCAATCCGTACCAATGCCGCCCGGCGTATCGGTTGTGCCGATTTACGATCAAGGTCATCTGGTGGGCGCGACGAGCGATGATCTGCGCCGCAATCTGCTGATCGGCGGCGTGCTGGCCATTGCCGGGCTACTTGCCGTGTTGGGGGTGAGCAGCGGCGCCTGGCTGCTGGCGCTGTCCCTCCCGGCCTCGCTGCTGCTGGGCATCGCCGGGCTGTACGCAACCGGGCAGAGTCTCAACCTGCTTACCTTTGGCGCCATCATCGTCGCTCTCGGGCTGGTGGCGGATGATTCCATCATCGTGCTGGAGAGCATTTTTCATCGCTGGGAAGCTGGTGATGACACCTGGCCCGGCATCTGGCGGGGCCTGCGGGAGATCATGGCGCCGGATATCATCGGCACGCTCACCACCATTCTGGTCTTCGTGCCGCTGCTGTTCACCGGCGGGCTGGCGGGGCTGTTCTGTGTGCCTTTCGCGCTGGGCATGATTTTCTCGCTCGGCGCGTCGCTGCTGGTCTCGCTCACGCTGATCCCGCTGGGCCTCGGGCTGCTGCCCCGCCATGCCGTACGCCCGCCGCGTGTAGCCAATGCGTTGCTCCTGCGGTTGATGGGCTGGAACCGCCATCTATTCCGCCTCGCCTTGGCCTATCCCAAACGCGCCGTGCTTACCTGCGGGGCGCTGCTGCTGCTCAGCCTGGGGGCGATGAGCCTGGTTTCGGTGAATGTGCTGCCGCTGCCGAATGAGGGCGTGCTACTGGAATCCTTTACCCTCGCCCCCGGTACCTCACTGGCGGATACGGATGCGCTGATGCGCCGCCTCTCCGCCCGGCTGGCGAAAGATCCGGCGGTAGAGCATGTGCTGGCGCGTATCGGCTCGGCCGCTGACTCCACTTATACGGAGCCCGCCTATGCCGGAGAGATCACCATCTGCCTCAAGCCAGGTGCTGGCGGTGCCAGCCTGGACGCCATCGCCGCCCGGGTGCAGGCCGAGACGCAATTCCCCTCGCTGCAAACCGGCATCGACACGCCAACCATCGAGCGGCTGGGCGAGAGCCTGAACGGCCTGCCGCAGCCCTTCGCGCTGGATTTGTACGGCGACGATCTCAGCCAGATGACGGAAACCGCCCAAGCGATCGCGCAACGGCTGAGCCGGGTGCCAGGACTGAGCGATTTGTTCAACGACGAGGGCTACCCTGAAACGCAGTTGCGCATCACCCCGCGCCCGGCCGCGCTCGCGGCGGCGGGGATGACCCCGGCAGGCTTAAGCGGAGAGGTCTCCGCCCTGATGGCCGGGCAGATTGCGGCCGAGCTGCCGGATGGTGCCGCGCCGTTGCCGCTTTATCTGCGCCTGCCGGATGCGCATCTGCTCTCACTGGCCCAACTCGACGCCCTGCCGGTGGGGCCGGGCAGTGCCACGCCGCTGGGCGCGCTGGCGGATATTTCGCTCGTCACCAGCCCCAACCAGTTCATGCATATAGACGGCGCGCGGGCGCTGGAAATTCTCGCCACCCCCACCACCGCGCCCAATCTCGCGATCGCTCAGGCGAAGCACGCTTTGGCCGGGCTGAAGTTGCCACCGGGCGAGCGGATCGCTTTCGGTGGCCTCTACCCGATGCTGGAGCACGCCGCCTTGGGGTTGGGGATTGCCGCCATCGCTGCCATCGCATCGCTGGCCTGGGTGCTGTTTTTGCGCTTCTCCGGCCGGCGCGTGCCGCTCTTGCTCCTCGCGCAAATCCCGCTGGCGATGACCGGCGGCGGGCTGGCGCTGGCGGTGAGCGGGCTGGGGCTGAACGGCATCGGGTTGATCGGCTTCCTGGCCTTGGCCGGAGTCAGCCTGAACCATGGCGTGGTGCTGTTGGACCGCGCCCAGCGCAACGAGACCGAGGGCATGAGCCCGGAAGAGGCCATCGACGAGGCGTTGAATGTGCGTTTCCGGCCCATCTTCCTCACCACCGCCGTGGCGATTCTGGGCATGCTGCCCACCGCCTTGGGATTTGGCACAGGCGCCGCGCCTGAGCAGGGGCTGGCGGTGGTCATCGGCGGTGGTATTCTCTGGAGCGCGCTGCTCTGCACCAACCTGCTGCCGGCGCTTTATCTGGCTGGGCGCGGCGAGCGGAAGCCGGAGAACCAGCCATGAAGCGTGCTTTTGTGCTGGTCTTGGCCGGGCTTTCCAGCTGCGCCACCTATCATTCCGCTCCTTTGCCAGGCATGGAGCCAGTTGTGGCCCCGCTGCCCGCCACAAAGCCCTTAACATTGACGCAGCTTGCCGCCCTGGCCGTGCGGCGAGACCCGGACCTGACAGCCGCACGGGCACAAGCCGGCATTGCCCAGACGGAATTATTGGCGGCCGGAACGCCGCCCAATCCCTCGCTTTCCATTGGGTTCGAGGCGCTGCTGGGCGGCCCAGCCTCCATGTCTTCCATTGCCGGCAGTCTGGTGGAAGATGTCTCGCCGCTCATCACCCGCTCAGCCAACGTAAATGCCGCCAAGGCGCATCTGCTGCAGGTGAATGCGGGCATTCTCTGGCAGGAATGGCAGGTGGCGGCACAGGCGGAGCAGCTTGGCGTGACTTTGACCGGCGAGGCCGCCGATTTGGCGAGCCTGCACAGCGATGATCAGGCGCTGACAGCGCTGGAGCAGGATGTGCAGGCACAGACGGCGGCGGGTAATCTCACCCAGCAGGATGTGTCCGCCACGCAGATCGCGCTGGCCACGCTCCGCACCGCGCTCAATAGCGAGGAACAAGCCCAGGCGCGGGATGAAGCGCAGCTCGACGCGCTATTGGCGCTGTCGCCCGGCACCCCGATAGCATCGGCGCCGATCGATGTGGCGCAAATTCCCCCAGGGCTTCAGCAACAGGCATTGGCGACCTTGCCGCAGCGCCGGCCGGACCTGCTGGCCCTGCGCTATGGCTATACCGAAGCTGACGAAAAACTCCGCGCTGCGATCCGCGGCCAGTTCCTGCCCATCAGCGTCGGCGCGCAAGGCGGGCGCGATACATCAGGCGTGACCAGCGCCGGACCACAGGTTACGTTGTCTTTGCCCTTGTTCAACCGCAACCGCCCGGCGATCCAAACTGACGAAGCCACGCGCACCGCCCTGCGCGCGCAATATGCGGCGAGTCTGGCCGCAGCCCGGAACGGCGCCGAAGCGCTGGGGCAAAGCATAACCATGCTGCAACATCAGAGCGCGCAGGCGGATCAAGCCGCCGCGCAGGCAGCCGCCATCGCCGAGGATGCCCGCCATAGCTTTTCCGCAGGAGGGCTGGATGCCAGCGCGGAGACCGATCTCATCACTGCTGCAGGCGACCGTGAGCGTGAGGCGATCCAACTGCGTACGCAGCTGCAAACAGCCGAAGTTTCTCTGGCCACGCTGCTGGGGCTCGGTTTGCCCGTTCATGGCCGAGCGACTCGCTAACCCGCTACCCGAAGCGCAAGTATCCCGACATTGCAGGGCCATGCGCCCTTTGCGATGCTGTGCAAAGCCATTTTCGGGAGAGGGTTCTGAATTGCCGACTGGTCTGACATGGGTGCACCAGGGGTTGCGATGGGCCGCAGTACCCGTGTGGCGGCTAGCCTATGGTCTTTACGAACGTCAGCTTGAAAAACAGGTGCGGGCTTTGCCAATGCCCGGCCATGTCGGCATCATTCTCGACGGCAACCGGCGCCATGCGCGCGAGGCCGGCGTACAGAGTCCGGATGCGATTTACCGCCTCGGCGCAGCAAAGCTGGATGATATCCTGACCTGGAGCGTCGACCTTGGCGTGCGCAGGGTCACGCTTTGGGTATTTTCGCCTGACAATCTGCGCCGCCCGGAAGCCGAAGTTGGCGGAATTTTCGGCGCGGTCGAGACCAAGATGCGCGCACTCGCCGCCGATCCGCATATCCGCCACAAAGGCGTGCATATTACCGCCATGGGGCGCCGCGACCTGCTACCCCCCGCTTTGGTGGAGGCTCTCGACGCGGCTGAAACCGCGACACGCGGCAACGACCAAATCACCGTGACATTGGCGATTGGCTATGGCGGACGCGAGGAAATTGCCGATGCCGTGCGCGCCCTACTGGAAGATTACGCGGCCCAGGGTCTCTCCACGGCGCAGGCCGCTGTCCTGGTCTCGCCCGAGACAATCCGGCGGCATCTTTATCTGGCAGATGTGCCCGACCCGGATCTGATCATCCGCACCAGCGGCGAGGTGAGGCTTTCCGGCTTCATGCTGTGGCAGAGCGTGCATAGCGAGCTGTATTTCTGTGACGTGAACTGGCCGGTGATGCGCCGAATCGATTATTTGCGCGCCATCCGCGCCTACCAGCGCCGCGAGCGGCGTTTTGGTGTCTGAAAGGCGGCGGCTTTCCCTATGAACCTCATCCACAGCTTCATCTCCGCTATCGTCATCTTCGCTGGCGGGCATCGACTGCTGGCTTACGGCCTAGCCTTCCTGTTGACGGCAGCGGAAGCGTTTCCTGTCGTTGGTGCCTTGGTGCCCGGCACGGCGGTCATCGTTGGGCTTGGCGCGCTGGTGCCAGGCGGCGCGCTGGCGATGTGGCCGCTGATCGGCGTCACGGCCTTCGGTGCCCTTGCGGGAGATGGTCTCTCCTACTTGTTCGGGCGGCATTATAAGCAACGCGCCATGGGGATGTGGCCACTGCGGGCGAGACCGGGCCTATTAGCGGCGGGCGAAGCGTTTTTCGCCCGCCATGGCAGTAAGGCGGTGCTGATTTCCCGCTTCCTGCCTGGTGTGCGGGCCGCAATTCCCATGGTGGCTGGCATGTCGGGTATGTCCGCCGTCCGGTTCTACGCGGTCGATATATGTTCCGCCGTGCTGTTTGCGTTGGCGCATATCTGGTTCGGCATGGCGCTTGGCGCCTCTTTGGCCATTCTCCACGCCATTGCTGGCCGGCTGGTCGTGCTGGTCCTCATTCTGGTGGCAGCACTGGCGCTGGTGGTGTGGCTGACGCCCCTGGCCATCCGGCGGACCATCGGACTGGTGGCGCGCCTGCGCGGGCCAGTGCTGCAGTGGGCTGAAGCGGGAGACGGCTGGGCCCGGCGGCTGGTCAGCTCGGCGCTCGACCCGGAGCGGCCAGAAGCGCTGGGCCTGCTGGTACTGGGCGCCGCCCTTATCGGCGGGCTTTGGATGTTCTTCGGCGTGTTGCAGGATGTCATCGCCGGAGATCCGCTGGTGCGGGCGGATGCGGCGATCTTCCATTTTCTGCAATCGCTGCGCACGCCTGTGATCGATCAGGTGATGGTGGCCATCACCGAACTCGGTGACGCGGCGGTCGTTATCCCCGTTCTTTTAGTGACGTTGGTTTGGCTTGCCTGGCAGCGTGCCTGGCGTGCGGCAATTTACGGGTTTGCCGCGGTAGCTGGCGCCAGCCTGTTCGCATTCCTGATGAAGATCACCCTGCAGCAAACCCGTCCGGACGCGATTTTTGCCGGGTGGAATTCTTATTCTTTCCCTAGCGGCCACGCCACGGCCAGCGCAGCTCTCTATGGATTTTTGGTGGTGTTGATCTGCCGCGAGGTGGGCGTCCGAGCCCGGGTGGCGGTCACACTCGCCGCAGTCCTGCTCGTGGGCGCCATTGCCTTCTCGCGGCTCTATCTCGGCGCGCACTGGCTTTCGGACGTGACGGCGGGATTGGCCTTCGGCGTAGCCTGGGTGGCATTGCTAGGGATCGTCTATTTACAGCATGCGCGCAGGGAGGTGCGCGCCCCTGGTCTCGCGACGGCGGGGCTCGCCGTGCTGCTCGTGGCAGGTGGGCTGCATATCGGAACCAAACACGCCGTGGATATGCGACGCTATGCGCTCACTTTGCCCGTGCGGGAGATGTCCCTCACGGATTGGCGCCACGGCGGATGGGCCAATCTGCCGGTGTGGCGTGTCGATCTCACCGGCGATTATGAAGAGCCGTTTGTTCTGCAATGGGCAGGATCCTTGGCGCCCTTGAAAGCCACCTTGCTGAAACATAGCTGGCAGGTGCCGGTACCGTGGAATTTGTCGTCATCTGCGGAATGGCTATTGCCCAACGCAAAGGCAGACGCACTGCCCGTGCTGCCGCATCTCGATAATGGCCGGTCAGAGGCATTGGTGATGATTAAAACTGGCGGCAACGTGCCGCTCGGCCAGCGGTTGATTTTAAGGGTTTGGCCTTCCGGCACGGTGCTGACCAACGCAGGACTTACGCAGCCGCTTTGGATTGGCACTGTGGTTGCGGAGAAAGTGGAGCATTTGACGCCATTCGCCAGCCTTGTCGATGAGCGGAATGACGTGAACGGCGCTTTGCAAACGCTCCGAACCGCCTTGCCGGGAATAGAATTGGAAAATCGTTCTCCCACAGTGCCGGAATGGAATGGTGAGGTTTTGCTTGGACAGTCTTAAACCGCTTAACTGATCCGTTGCGGTGCTGGGTGCAACCCAGCACGTTGCGGCAGAGCGACAATCAGCAAGAGCATCGCACCAATGAGCACGGCGGAGGCTCCCATTCGGCTCAATTCAAGCCCGCCTTGGGCCAGGGGTTTGTCGAGCAGGTCGCCAACCGTGGCGCCTAGCGGACGGGTGAGGATGAACGCCGCCCAGAACAGCATGACATGCGAGATGCGGGTGAAGTAATACGCCGCCGCAATCAGGACGATCGCCGCGCCGAACACCACGGCGCCGCCACCAAAGCCAAGGCCGTTGCTATCCGCCATCCAGTCGCCCAGCGCCGTTCCCAGAGTCTGAGAGAACAGGATGGTGATCCAGTAGAAGGTTTCAGTGCGGGGCGTCGCCACGCGATTCACTGAGACGCTGCCTTCGGTCCAGCGCCACACGGCGAATGAGGTGGCTAAAAGCAAGGCCAGGATAAAGGAACCGCCGGCATAGCCGATGCCGAGCGAGCGGTCCGCGAAATCCGCCATGGTCGTGCCAAGCGTGGTGGTGGCCACGATGGTCAGCCAGTAAAGATAGGGGTTGAAGCGCGCGGCGCGCATCTGCCCGGCGACTGCCACCATGAAAATCGTAGCGAAAATAACGGTGCCGGTGGCATAGCCAAGGTGCATTGACATCGTCACCGCGTCGCCACCTGTTTCGCCGAGCGTGGTGGCAAGAATCTTGATGATCCAAAAACTCAGTACAACTTCGGGCACCTTGCTGAGCCCCTGTTTGACAATGCCGGTCATAACGCCCCCTTTTATCCATGAAATAGCCTGCGCCGATGCGTATCGGAGCAGGCTATCTGGCCATCAGCTTTGGTCAGTCGGCGTTCGGGCCTTCGACACTGTTCTCGAGCACGGCACCGGTCACAGCATCGACGCCGACCTCATGCGTCGCCGCTCCGGACTTGATGTCGAACGAATAACGCAGGCCGCTGCCGCCAGATTCCTTCTCCAGCTCTTCATCGGCAATGGTCCCAGGCTGTGCCTTCAGCGCAGTTGCCCGCGCCGCATCGATGCTGATTTTGGTGCCACCGGCCAAATCCTGGCCGGTATAGGCGAGCGCCGGGGCAGCAAATCCGGCCAGGATCGCAAGAGCACCAAGTGTGCGGGCCGGGTATGAAAACTTCATCGTCATTCTCCATCAACAGTTCAATCGCAGCGTCGGTCTCGCCGAACGCCTCGCAATCCTTTTGCCGGAGAAGACTTAGGTGAAACTTAGCTCCTCACGCCGGGCATGGTCACGCGCGCCATAACGCCGGTCATGCCATCTGTGCGGTTGCGCACCTCAAGCCCGAAGCCATGGCGATCGGCAATGCGGCGCGCGATGGCAAGGCCCAAGCCAGTCCCCTCCGCCGCTTCGGGGGCCGCTCGAAAGAAACGTTCGAAAATATGTGCTTCCGCACCTGCGGGGAAACCGGGGCCGGTATCCAGCACTTCCGCGCAAAAACCGCTCTTGGTCCGCCGCAGGCACACATCGACCTTGCCACCCGGTTGCGTGTAGATCAGCGCATTTTCGATTAAATTACTGAACAACGTGCGCACTTCATTCTCGGCGCCGTTGATCATGACCGGCGGGACAATTTCCGCGCCCAGATCAATGCCTTTACGCGCGGCGCGCGCGGCGTGATCCGCAACGCAGTCGAGCAACAAGGCGGCGGCATCAAATGGGATACTGGCAGGACGTTGCGGCTCGTCGAGCCGGGCAAGACGCAGGAGTTGATCCACCAGCTGAGCGGCTCGGCGCGCGCCTGCCGCCAGCGCGTCCAGCCGCGCGCGGGCCGGCGGCACCTCGACGGTGAGGTTGCCGATCTCGATTTGCATCGCGGCGACCGGTGTGCGCAGCGTATGGGCGGCATCGGCGAGGAAGCGTTTTTGCGCCATAAGCGCATCGTGCTGCCTCAGGATCAGGCCATTCATGCCGGTTACCAGCGGCGTCAGCTCGACAGGGATATCCGTAAGCGGCAAGGGCTCTTTGGCCATGGTGCTGCGCGTGGCGAGTTCGGTGGCCAGAACATCGAGCCGCCGCAAGGTGCGGTGCAAAGCCAAACCCACCACCAGCCAGGAAAGCGGAATCAGCAGCAGCACCGGCAGGGCCGCGCCGATGGCGGCATTGCTGGCGATTTCATCGCGCACGGTCACGCGCTGCGCCACTTCCACCGTCTGGGCGGTGCCCCGCAGCGTATAAACCCGCCAAGCTTCGCCGTTGATCTGGGCGCTGGAAAATCCGGACGCCGGCGGGATTGGAATGGCCACGCCGGGAAGGGACTGATGCACGATCTGCCCTTCCGCATTCCAGATGGTCACGGCGAAACGATCCTCCGGGTCTTGATCAGGCGCGGCAGGAGCGTTGGCCGCGGCTGGCCCCGGACCAGCGTTCAGGGCGATCTGGCGAAGCTGCCCATCAAGAAAATCGGCGGTCTCGCTTTCGCTGTCCAGATACGCCACACCGGCGGCGATCAGCCCGGCGACGGCAAGGAGCACGGTCACCCAGATCAGGGCTGTCCGGCGCAAGGAGGGGTGGTGGCTCATTTTGGTACCATCCACCCGGCGCCGCGGATGTTGAGAATAACCCCCTTGCCGAATTTGCGGCGGACGGAATGGATCAGCACCTCCACCGCGTTGCTCTCCACCTCCTCGCCCCAGCCGTAAAGGCGTTCTTCGATTTGTGCGCGTGAGAGGATGTGCCCGGGCCGTTCCATCAGCGCCCGCATCAGCGCGTATTCCCGCGCGGGCAGAAGCTCCGTCCGTCCGCCATGGGAAAATTCATGCGTGCCTGTATCGAGTACCGCCTCTCTTGTGCTCAACCGCAATGTGGCCTTTCCGGCACTACGGCGCATGAGGGCACGCATGCGGGCCAGTAGTTCGGGCACCTCAAACGGTTTGACCAGGTAATCATCGGCGCCGAGATCCAGCCCTGCGACCCGGCTCTCGACGGCATCCCGGGCAGTAATCACGAGCACGGGTGTCTCCACCCTCTGCCGCCTGGCGGATTTCAGCACGGCCATGCCATCCATGCCGGGCAGGCCGAGATCCAGCAGCGCAATTGTATAGGCGGTGTCATGCAGTGCCTCCTGGGCGGTCAGACCGTCTCTGACCCAATCCACCGCCATCCCAGCCGCCTTTAGCGCGGCGACCAGGCCGGCGCCGATTAACGCATCATCCTCGATTAGCAATACACGCATGTATGGAGCTTGAGCCAAGGCCATGGGCCGGGCAAGGCTCTGTGCCTGGCTGAGAGGGGACACTCCTGGGCAAAGCCTGCCATTTTGCGGCATAACGCGCTTGTCATGCTGGAGAATAGTCCCGCCACCCCCTCGAACCTCCCTATGGGCTTATCCAGCGCGGAGGCGGGCCGGCTGCTGGCCGAACATGGCCCCAATGCGGTTGCCGAGCCCAGGCGCAACCCCCTGACGGCCTTATTGGGCCATTTCTGGGCGCCCGTGCCGTGGATGCTGGAGGCGGCGGTCTTGTTGCAGGCTCTCACCGGGGCCTATCTGGAGGCGGCCGTTATTGCCGGACTCCTCCTATTCAACGCAGCGCTATCCTTTGCGCAGGGGAGGCGGGCTGATACCGCGCTCGCCGCGCTCAAATCGCGCTTGGCGCTCACGGCCTCGGTCCGGCGTGACGGCGCCTGGCTCACCCTGCCCGCGCGCGAGATTGTTCCCGGGGATTTGGTAAAGCTGTCCCTCGGTGCGATCGTGCCTGCCGATGTGCGCCTCGCCAGCGGCAATGTGCTGCTCGATCAGTCGATGATCACCGGAGAATCGCTGCCCATTGACGCTGGCATTGGTGCAATAAGCTATGCGGGTTCTATGGTGCGCCGGGGGGAGGCGCAGGCGCTTGTGATTGCTACCGGCGCGCGCACCTATTCCGGCCGGGCTGCCGAATTGGTGCGCATTGCCCATGGGCCCAGCGCAGAACAATCCGCGATCCTCCGCGTTGTACGAAATCTTGCCGTGTTCAATGGTTTCGTGCTGCTGCTGATGATCGGCTATGCGCGCGAACATGACATGCCGGTCACGCATCTTATCGCGCTTACGTTGACCGTTATTCTGGCCACCGTTCCAGTCGCTCTGCCGGCCACCTTCACCCTTGCCACGGCGCTTGGCGCGCAACGCCTTGTCCGCCGCGGCGTGCTGCCAACACGCTTGTCCGCCGTGCACGAAGCCGCCGCCATGGATGTCCTCTGCGCCGACAAGACGGGCACATTGACCCAGAATCAGCTCCACGTAAGCGCGGTGCGAGCCTTTGGCAGCGATAGCATGGTCAGCGTTTTGGCCCTGGCCGCCGCGACGAGCAGCGAAGGCGGCAAGGATGCCGTGGATTCGGCGATCCGGCTTGCCGCACACGAAAGCGGAGCCGCGCCACTGCCCATACGCCGCTTCGTTCCCTTTGATCCTGCCCGGAAAGCATCTGAAGCGCTGATATGGCAGGATGGTGCCGAACGGGTGGTGATGAAAGGTGCATACTCGGCGCTGGCGGCTGTCACAACGGTGCCCCCAGAGGCAGCACGCATGACTGATGAACTCGCGGCCGACGGTAATCGTGTACTGGCCGTAGCCTGCGGACCAATGGGCGCACTGCACATCGCGGGGCTTGTGGCTTTGAGCGACAGCCCGCGTGACGATGCCGCGCCGCTGATTACCGAACTGGTCAATCTCGGCGTTGCCACTGTGATGGTAACGGGTGATGCCGCCGCCACTGCCGAAACTATCGCACACGCTGTCGGCATCGACGGCAATATATGCCCGGCAGGTAGCATTCCCACCCAAGTTGCACCGGACGATTACGCAGTCTTCGCGGGCGTCTTCCCCGAGGACAAATTCCGCCTTGTCAAAGCCTTTCAAAAGGGCGGCCATACGGTTGGCATGTGCGGTGACGGTGCGAACGACGCGCCAGCCTTACGGCAGGCGCAAATTGGCATCGCCGTGGCTACGGCTACCGATGTTGCGAAAGCCGCGGCGGGGCTGGTGCTGACCGAGCCAGGGCTTGGCGGGATCGTGACCGCGATCAAGGAAGGCCGGGCCACGTTTCAACGCATTTTGACCTATACCATGAACGCGCTGCTACGGAAGGTTGAGCTGGTGCTGTTCCTTGCCGCTGGCCTGCTGATGACCGGCCACGCCGTGCTGACGCCCATGTTGATGGTGCTGCTGCTTGTGGTGAACGATTTTCTGACCATGTCGCTCACGACCGACCGCGCCCATCCATCCCCGCGTCCAGAACTCTGGAGGATCGGTCCAGTCAGCGCGGCGGCGGTGCTGCTTGGTTTGGTCAAGCTGGTATTCCTCATCGGGGTGCTGGCCTTCGGGCATTTTGAGCTGAATCTGGAGATCGAACCGCTTCGCACGCTTGCCTTCTTCACCATGGTGATCGATGCCCAAATCACTGTCTACACAGTGCGCGAACGCCGGCGGATGTGGTCATCCATGCCCGGCGGCTGGGTGCTGGCCTCCAGCGCGCTGGATATTAGCATTGGCACCCTTGTCGCGCTGACCGGTTGGCTGACACCGCCGCTAAACGCCCTGCTTCTCATGGAAATCGCCGGGGCAGCGGCGCTGTTCGCCATTCTGTTCGATGCATTGAAAGCCCCTCTTTTCAAATGGCTGGGAATCGCATGAGCATTGCGCTTTCCTTGCCCAACATGACCGAGATCAATCGCGGAATCCTAAAACAGCCTCTGAACGACATCATCTGATACAGAACGGAGAAACGCCCATGACCTATCATTTTTTGGCCACCATACAATTGCCCTTCGAAGACGCTTGATCTTGTCAAGAATGACAAGGATTTTTCGGGCGCGCTTGGCTTCCTTATCTCCTGGCCGGACCTGAACCGCGCGGCGGCTCTGGTGCTGGAGCGTAGGCGCGAGTTGGACGGCGATCGGTATGAAATCCTGACCCCGGCATCTGAGGCGCTGGCGGGCAAGCACAAGCTGGCGGCCGTACTGCTGCTGCGGGCGATGATCGATTTCGCGCTCACCCACAACCGTTCCAGCCGCTACAAGCACGCCGCGCGGCATTTGCTGAGCTGCGCCAGCCTGTCCGCCCAGGGGGAGACGTTCGGGGGATTGGAACCGCACGATGCCTATGTGGCGCGGCTGCGGCGGGAGCATGGCCGCAAGAACGCGTTCTGGAGTCTGGTGGCGTAAGGTCCGGCCCAGTGGCGTATAATTTTGAGAATCAACTTCGCTAATCGTCGCCAGAGAAGAGGGGTTATTGCCATATGGCGTTATATGGAATACATATAGCCATATGACAGGATCCGCTCATGTCTGTGTTTAGCCAGATCGCCGTTGCACCGAAGCCCTTTTCCTCTGCCCCGATCACCGATGAAGAGGCAGGCGCCATGTTCCGCGCGGCATTGAACCTCTTCCGCCTGTGGGGGGTGACAGACGACCAGGCCGCGATCATTCTTGACTTGCCCCGCCGTACCTTTGCCCGCTGGAAGACAGGCGAGATTGGCCGGATTGGCCGTGACGGCAAGGCCAGGCTCTCCAACCTCATGGGGATCCACAAAGCCTTGCGGATTATTTTCAAGGAGCCGGCGCGCGGCTATGGCTGGATCAAAGCCCCGAATGCGGCATTTAGTGGCCGCTCGGCTTTGGATGTCATGCTCCATGGTGAGTTAACCGATCTCATGCGTGTGCGGCATTATCTGGACGCGGAGCGTGGCGGCTGGTGATCGACCCGTCGATCGTACCTATCTCGCCGGTTCATTGGGTTGGTGCTAGGCGGATCATCCGTAGCCTGTATCCGCCTGTCGATTTGTTCGAGGATATTGCCGATCCAGAAGATTGGCCCTTGTTGATCGCCGCTGAGCAGAAAACCAATCCGCGCCTTATGGAAACGATCGGTGCCCTTGATCTCGTACCGGTGACGCGGCGTGTTTCCGGGCCGGGGGCGGGTTACCTCATGGCCCCCTTCACGCATGTCAGCTCTGAGCGGCCGAGCCGGTTCAGCGTAGGGGCTTATGGCGTGCTGTACACCGCGCGGACATATGAGACGGCCCTGTTTGAAACCATTCACCACCACGCTTGCTTTATGGCACAGACCGGCCAACCGCCTGGCTGGACCTCGCAATTCCGGGAGCTGGTGCTGGATATTCGGGCTTCACTCCATGACCTGCGGGGCGGGATTGCCGCATTCGCATCCGCACTAGACCCGGATGATTATACTATGGCGCAACAACTGGCCGCGGCGTTGCGGGGCAGTGGATCTGAGGGGCTGGTCTACCCCAGCAGGCGCGACCCTGACGGTGTTTGTGTAGGGCTGTTTTATCCGGATCTAGCCTCGCCGCCTGTGCAAGGGCGCCATATTGATTATCACTGGGATGGTACTCGCGTTGATTTGGTCCGCGATGCGGGGACAGGGGAAGTTTTTCGGTTGAAGGAATGCTGAAAGGGCGGGAGCAAACGAGGGCCAGATATGTCCGCATTTTGGGAAGTTACATCTTTCAGCCTGCCCGGAGTTTTTGGGAGGCCAATGGGAAGTTTGGGTACGCCTCGCGTTAAGCGGTGCGGGCGTTGTGTCTAGGTTGGCCAATTAGGGCATTTTGAGCCAAAAATCGAAACGAGCGAGGATTTTTAAGTGTAGTATTTAAGGTAGTGCACGCGCGGTTTCGAAAGATAGAAGAATATACTTGATTAAATTTAATGCCATTCCGTCTCATAACCTGAAGGTCATAGGTTCAAATCCTATCCCCGCAACCATCTTTACTTGCTTGGTAATTTCGCCGACGTCGGCCGGCCCCATCGGTCGTCCGTCCGGCCGCAAGTTATGATGGGTGCGCCC
>NZ_JBFWIX010000033.1:0-25424 GCF_050253495.1 Acidocella sp. | reverse complement strand
CAGGGCAGCTTGCTCAGCATCATCCAACATGACAGCAACCGCACGACCCTTCGACATCCTAGCCTCCCCAAGTTTAAGGTTTAGCCAGAATGTAGACTACTTTCCGATCAGAACACTAGCACGGCCTGCTGCTGCGCCCAGTTCACCACCCCAAGATTCAACAGTTCAGGTAGCAAAGGCACCAATCTTGGCGCGGCACGTGTTTTTGTCCCGACCTTGCGCAAATCCAAGCACAAAGTCTCGCCAACCTTCACCAAGACAGCCGGTGCTGTAGCAATTTCCTCCGTCCTCGCACCGGTTAGGGCAGCGATGGCAAGAAACCATGCGGCAGCAATATCGGTTTCATCGCCAGAGGCTTGAGTGAAGAGGCGGCTGCCAAACAGCTTTTTAAGCTCCTCGTCCGTAAAAGCGCGACGGCTATCACGCGAAAACTTCTCATCATGGATTTTACCGCGCGGCTTCACTTGTCCAAAATTATCGTTCTCGACGTGCCCGGCCTCGACCGCCCAGGCCATAAAGTTTTTAACGTGGCCCAGAGTTCGATTGATGCTGTTATGATTGAGCATACCCCCTCGCGTACTTGGGCGGTCGCGAAGATGGTCCGCGAAGCGTTTCACATCAGCACGCCGGATTTCGTTAATAGGCTTAGCGTCGATAAGGGTTTTCCAAATATCAAACGCTTGATTGTAGCTCCATCGCGTCTTGTCCGTCAGGCCAGGCTTGTCCGCCAAAAACGCACCTCTCAGCTCGTACCAAACAGGAGAGGCAGATTTCACAGAAGGCTCTACTTCGATAATTCTCCCCGAAGGAGTCTCATTCGTCGAAATATATTCCTGAGACTTCGAAACAGGGCGTTCCGCCGCAAACTCGCTCACATGTACTTCATGCGTATGAATCCAGCTGCTTTGCTTATCAACGAACAGGCTCTTGAGTTTCTCATCAAACTCCTTTTTCAAGCTCTGTAACTTGGCCTCCAAAACCTGCTTTTCTTGTTCAAATTCACGTTCCAACTCGAACGCGGCCGACACGAGGGCTTCTTCCCTCGCGCTCCTGCAGTTCAAGCTGTTCAGTGCATCTCTCATCTTGAGAGCGATTATGTGGAGGCAGGCTGCATAATCTAAGTAGATTTTTGCAGCCCGAATTTTCGCCAGCCGCGAATCGCTGGTCATCAACGACCCGACGACATGAGTGCGACCCAAAACAGCTGCTGCCTCAACCGGCAACCGGGCTCGGAAATAGTATCTTTGACGCCGTCTTTCGACGTACGAACACATTGCCATGAATGTCGTCCCGTGTGTCACAAGCATGTGTCACAAACGCGGGAAGACACCCTAAAATATCTAATTATATCAATATGTTATGATATAGTGGCGTCCCCAAGGGGATTCGAACCCCTGTTACCGCCGTGAAAGGGGGATAAATAGTGTCCATGTACGTCCCTAATCGTTCAGTAAGTATCTGATAAACCTAATATAACCGTCTAATACTGTTCAGTACTGTACGGCATCTTGTATGCCGTATAGACACGACGCGGTCAGATGCGGTAATCAGGGATTATATTATAAGGATTGGCCATGGCATCGGACTCATCCGCGTTTTTTGTAACTGCCCTGATATTTACTGCATCTTTTAGCGCGGATGCCTCAAAAAGCATCCGCGAGGCATCCGCAGGGCATCCGCGCCTTGCTTCCTGCCGCGAGAATTGAACCGAAAGGCGAGATATGCCGAGGCGAGCGAGAGACGAGAGGCTTGATACCCGGACGGCCCGGCTGGCGTTGCCGGTGAGGCGGGAACCCTACTGGCGGCACTTCCAGGAAGGCCGGGCGATTGGCTACCGGCGCATATCGGGCAAGGCCGGAACGTGGATAGCGCGCTATTACGATGCTGCCGGTGAGCGGGTGCGGAAATATCAGGCGCTTGGTACTGCCGATGACCTGCTAGATGCCGATGGCGTTTCAACCCTCACCTTCGCCCAGGCCCAGGATGCGGCCCGCGCATGGTTCCGCGAGATCACCCGCGCCGGGGGGCGCGTCATCGAAGCCCCTACCGTCAAAGAGATCATGGCCGATTACGTCCGCGACTATCAGGCACGCGGCGGCAAGGCGGCTGACCGGCTGGAACACACCATAGCTGCCCATATCTTGCCCGCTCTTGGCGACAAGAAAGCTGCAGAACTGACCCATGCGGCAATCCGGCGCTGGCACCAAGGGCTTGCAACAGCCCCGGCAAGGGTAAGGACAAAGGCGACGGCAACCAAGCAAGCAACCCGCAAGGTTGATCCGGCTGATGCCGATGGCCAGCGCGCCCGCCGCGCGTCCGCAAACCGCGTCCTGACCGTTCTGAAAGCCGCTCTGAACCTTGCTTTTCAGGATGGGCGCATTGCCTCGGATGAGGCATGGCGGCGTGTTAAACCATTCCAGAACGCCGAAGCCGCCCGCGTCCGGTTTTTGACCGATGACGAGGCGACAAGGCTTGTGAACGCCGCTGATCCCGGTTTCCGGCCAATGATCCAGGCCGCCCTACTGACCGGCGCGCGCTGGGGAGAGCTTACCCGGCTGCGCGTTGCAGACTTCAACCCCGATGCCAGAACCATTCACATTCGCCAGAGCAAGAGCGGCAAGCCCCGCCATATTACCCTGACCGATGAGGGCAAGGCTTTCTTCACCCAGCAAGCCGCTGGCCGTGCCGCCAAGGCCCTGCTGCTGCCACGCTCCGATGGCGACGAATGGGGCAAGAGCGAGCAGCAACGCCCCATGCTGGCCGCCTGTGCTGCTGCGAAGATTGCCCCAGCCATAGGCTTTCATATCCTGCGCCATACCCATGCCAGCCGCCTTGCCCGTGCTGGCGTATCACTGGCCGTCATCGCGGCCCAGCTTGGGAATGGCGAGGCGATATGCGCCAAACACTACGCCCATTTATCGCCGGATCATGTGGCCGATGCCATCCGCGCCGGGTTTGGTTCCATGGGCATTGTGGCGGAAAGCAACGTGAAGCCGATGAGGCGATGAGACCCGCGCCGGGTGGACCCCGGCAAACGATGGGCCGAGCAGCGATTGCAACGCTACCCGGCCCGATGATCCTATAATGGAGAGAAACCATGAATAAGACCGAAGCCAGCGATAGCATACCACCCACCCCGCAGGCAAAGCCGCTAGAAAAGTATGCTTATCGGGCCGCTGTCTATAACGCTGCCTCGATCCTGGGGCGGAAGGACGACAAAACCCATGCGCCACGCCTCTTCGTCCCCACGCTGGAAAAGCCTAAGCTGCTGGCGACCGAAATTCGGGAAATAGCGGAGCGCGTGGCCGCCGATCCTGGCGACAGGGTTATGAAGTTGATTAACTGTTTAAGACTGACACCGGCTCAGGCTGAATATATGCTCATATTCGTCATGAGCGCCGTAAACTTCGCCGCAAACCGGCACAAGGTGAAAGCCCATTTGAGCGATACAGACTCCCTGTGCAAGGAGCAGGCTACCACGCTTGAGGCTGTTCTTGCAAAGTTGGCGAATCAGCCCGGGGTTCTTGTGCTGCCTTCCGAACGCGAGGCCGTGGCGAAGCTGGCCGCGTCTTTGCGCTATCAGGGCGAGAAGCGCGAAGCCGATCAAGCCCGCTTGAGCCAGAAGCTAGACACACCCAGCGCCGTCGTAATGACCGCCGCCCGCAAGATTCATCATTACGTAGGTGAAGGCTATTTACCTAAGCTGGAAGCGACTGAAATTGCCGTGTTGCTTTCGGGTGCACTGGGGTGCGACGTGGCACCAGCCACCGTCCGCGAGGCGTTGCGCCGTTGTGGGGATTTTCCTTCCACCAAGCGCCCAAAATCCCGCGATTTTGAAAAAGCGTAAGTAAATATCTGCAAATTTTTGAAGCTTTCCGGAGCATAGAAAGACTGCTGGCGGTGCGTTGCGGGTGGTAAAATACGGGCATGTTCAAAACCATGCAGGAGTGCACATGCAACCCCGTTTTTTGAAAATTGCTGATGCTGTTGCCTATTCTGGCAAGTCGCGTACAGCGCTTTATCTGGCGATGGCGCGTGGCGAAATCACCGCGCGTAAGAGCGGAAAGATCACGCTGATCGACCGTGAGAGCCTGGACCGGCACCTTGATGCCCTGCCGCGCGCGGAAATCCGCATCCCTTCCGCCGCCTAAACGAAACCCGAGACCTTACGGCCCCGGGCTGCACTTTAGGAAAACTCTTGCTGGCAATAGAGTTTTAGCAAATGGCAGCGCGGCGCGCAAGGCATTTTACGGAGCTTGCCCGTGCAAAAAGACATTCCTGATTTTCTTACCCGCCGCGACCTGCGGCACGCTGCCGAAGCCCTGGCAGCCCGTGCTGTTTACATTCGCGCCCGCCTCAGTCGCGACCCTGTGCTTCGCCGCGCCGCACTAAGGGAAGCCCGCCGCTGCGAGCGCATCGCCGCGTTGCTGGCGGGGCTGTTGGGGAGTTTCGGCTAATGACCGTTCGTCATGCCTTATTCATGGCCGCCGCTGGACGCGCCGTGTTTCCGATGAACCCCGAAACCAAGCGCCCGGCCTGCGCCCATGGCGTGAAGGACGCCACCACCGATCCGGCGGTTATCCGCGAATGGTTCAGCCGCCCCGGCCTGGTCCCCGCTGTGGCAACTGGCCAGCCGTCCGGCATTGTCGTGCTCGATATCGACCGGCAGCACGGCGGCTTAGATTGGCTGGCTGACCAGATGGACCGGCTGCCGGAGACTGAGGTTTATGCCACGAAAAGCGGCGGCCGTCATTTCGTGTTTCAGTACCGGCCCGGCCTGCCAACTATCGCCTTGAATCGCATTGGCGGCGGAGTGGAGCTTCGCAGCACCGGAGCCAGCGCGATTGATTGGCGCGCCCTCGGATATACACGAATCTCCGATGCACCGCCCGCTCAATTCCCGGAATGGTTGCTGCCGCCCAAGCCCGCGCCGCGCGATCCTGCACCGCCTCGGGTTCCTGATGATGCCAGCCTTGCCCGCTTACTCCGTTTTGCGTCTGGTGCCAGTGAAGGCGAACGGAACCGCCGCCTATTTTGGGCCGGGTGTAGGCTGGCCGAACAAGTACAGAACGGCACTCTTAACCCTGCCTATGCCATCGCGCTGATAGAGGCGGCTGGGGTGAACGCTGGGTTGCCCCGCAACGAGGCCCGCGCGACCGCGCTGAGCGCCATTCAAGGGGGGCGGCCATGAACATGCACAATGACCCCCAGGCCGCCGCCGAGGCCCTGCTGAGCCGCGCTATGCTGCCCTCCCTGCTGATAGACAAGGGCGATCTGCCCGCCGCCGTAAAGGCTGCGGCGGAGATGCTGGCAGCCACTGGACTGATCTTCAACCAGGGCGGCTTCCTGGTCCGCATCCATAACGAGCCAGGCGAGGCGGTGCGGGCCGTGCCGGTAACGCATCATGCCGTCACCATGTGGGCGCATGAGCTTTGCCGCCCGGTTTCGCTGGATGACAAAGGCCATGAAAAACCCGTGACCTTTCCAGAGCGCGCCGCGAAGATGCTGGTTGATGCCGTGAGCATGTTTCCGCCGCTGGACGGCATCGCCACCGCGCCGCTTCTCGCCCCAAATGGCGGCATCCGCAGCCACGAAGGTTACGACCCGGCAACGCGGCTGTACTGCGCCAGAGCGCCCCGTGTGAACGTACCAGAGCGCCCCAGCCGGGCTGTTGCTGAGGCGGCGCTGCTGAAAATCCGGCAGATGTTCGCCAGCTTCCCCTTCGCGGGCAGCCAGCGCATCACCGCCGGAGAGCTTGACCGCGTGGACCTGGGCCTGCACCCCGGCGAAGCGGAGAGCGCCTACTTGGCCGCCTTGCTGACCGCAATCTGCCGCCCCAGCCTGACACTGGCACCCGGCGCGATCATCACCGCCCCGGAAATCTCCGGCGCTGGAAGTGGCAAAGGTTTGCTGGTCCAAGCCGCTTGTAACATCGCATATGGCCAGCATCCGCCCGCCTTCACCGCTGGCAGCGACAAGGCCGAGTTAGAAAAGCGCATCGCCTCGGAACTGTTGCAGTCTGGCCCCGCCTTTTTCTTGGACAACGTGAACGGCACGGCGCTGAAATCAGATACGCTTGCCTCCGTTATCACCGAGCGGCCAGCCCGCGTCCGCGTGTTTGGTGAAACCCGCATGGCGGAACTTAACAGCACCGCCTGGATTGCCGTCACCGGCAACGGCTTGACCATCTCCGAGGACTTAGCGCGGCGCTTCCTGGGGGTAGAATTAGAGCCAAATTGCGATGATCCAGAGGCCCGCGACTTTCCCCAAGGACGCGATGGCTTTCTTGCTGAGATCAAGGGGCGCCGTGCTGAATTGCTGAGTGCAGCCCTAACCATCTGGCGCTGGGGCAGGCAGAACGAGATGAAGCGCGGGAAGCCGCTTGGCAGCTTTGAGACATGGGCGGAATGGGTGCGCGATCCGCTGCTAACCCTTGATTGTCGCGATCCGGTGGAGGCCATCGCCAAAGCCAAGGCCCGCGATCCGTTCCGGCTTCGCGTATCCGAGCTTTTTGAAGCCTGGTGGCAGGAACACCGCACCGCGCCGATGAAGATTGCTGAACTGCACGATTCCGTGAGGAGCATAGCTGATCCGCAGGGGCGCGGGCGGCAATATATGGCGACCTTCATAGGCAAACTTTCCGGCACCCGCGCCGCCGGTTTCATGCTGGTCCGGCAGGATGCCGCCGGAGCGCGAAAGAATGGCGCGACGTACCAGCTTCGCAAAATTGAAGGGGGGCACAATGCCTGAAAATTCAGCGAAAAAACAGGCCGGGCGATTCCAGCCCGGCCAGTCCGGCAACCCGGCAGGCAAGCCCCGTGGGGCGCGCCACAAGGCGGTGCAGGCCATGGACCTTCTAGGGCGCAACGAGGGCGAGGAAATCCTATTGAGCGTTATCCAGGCCGCAAAAAAGGGCGACATGCGCGCGGCTGAAATAATCCTGCGCCGCATCTGGCCGGAAACAAAAGGCAGGCCGGTGCAGATTGACCTGCCCGCCGTGTCCGATGCCGGTGGCGTGCTGGAAGCTATGGCCGCGATCACGCAAGCCGCCGCTACCGGTGAGATCACGACCGATGAAGCCGCGTCTCTGGCCGCTCTGGTTGAAGGTCAGCGCCGCGCCATCGAAACCCACGATCTTGAAGCCCGAATTGCAGCACTGGAGACGCGAAAATGAAAGCGATTAAGACCCGTCTGGAAAGGCTGGAAGCCAAAACCTCCCCGGCCATACCGGCTCTGCCGGAAATCGTTCACGAGATCACCGAGCCTGGCACATTCGGGCCGGTTCTGGTTGCGCGCATGATCCGCCGCGCTGGTGGAGTGTTGGAAGCAGCACCCGATGACGGACGCGGCCCCCTGCCTCGCCCGTGGCGGTCTGCTGGTGATGGAGAGGCAGCATGAGCCGTCTGCGCGTCCGACTGGCCGCCCTAGAAGCCGCCCCTAGTGACGAACCGCCGCTTGACCGGCCAGTGGTGGAATGGACGGACAAACAGCTTACTCACCGCATCTTTAGCAAGCCAGTGAACCCCGAGAGCATTCCCGACGATTGGTTGATTGAGATCATCACGGCCGAGATCGGCTAGCGCCTCGATCTGGCGCTAGCCAGCCGCGCAACATCAAGTAATATCAAAGATTTTCCGTGCGAACGCCCCTCTATTGTGGTATTATGATACCACATTTGTGAGGGTCTTTGTTGTGAGTTTAAAACGTCAAGTAAAGCTGGCCATGGATGAGGCGCTGAAAAACGAAGCTGACGAGCGCAATGCTGCGGCGTTTCGAGAGCAGCTTTCTGGCTTTGGGTACGATGACGAGACGTTGCAAAATATCAACCTCGAAGGCCTCAAAGCACTCTACGAGCGTGAAACGCGCGGGAACGGCGGTGCCAGTGACCACCGTCTGGCCCTGGCCTTTGATGGGCGCTCCAAGGACATTTCCGCCCGTTATGGCGTTTCCCGTCCCCGGAGGCTGTGACCGTGGGCTCGCTATCTGAGGACCGGCGCGAACTAGCTGGGGCCCAGAAGCGCCTTGCCGATGCCGAGCGCGAGCTTGCGGCGGTCCGTGGCATTGACCCGTGGGGGCTAATAGCCGCCACCAGTGAGAAGCTAGAGGCGGCCCAGCAAGCGCTTCAAGAAGCGCCTGATGACGTGGACGTTCTGGTGGCCCGGCGGCTGGGGCAGCCCGTTGCGGATTGCCGCCCTAAATCCGAACTACAGGCCGAGGTTGCGCGTGCCGAGGCCGAGGTTGAGGCAGCCAGGAAAACCCGTGTCGAGATTGAGCGCCGCACCAGCGATGCTGAGACAAAGGTTAGATGGGCGAAGTCTGACGTGGCCATGGCCATTCGCCGCCTGCTTGAGGATTCGCCCGAGGTGGCCGCGCTGGTTAACGAGATCAAGGCGCAGGAAAAGAAGCTGATTGAGCTTTATCACCAACTAAACGCGGTTGGCGGCGTGGTGGAGACGCAGACGCACATGAGCGCCCGTTTAATCGCTAAGGCTTTCACACACCCGCTGCATCCGGACTGGGGGATGCTTCCCGCCGTTGAAAGTGAGGCGGTGACGGCGTGGCACGCTGCGGTGCAGCGGCTGCAAGTTGATGCGTTCACCCCGCTGCCGGGCGGTGCAGCGCCTTCGCCACCTTCGCGACGTAAACTGTTCAAGGCAGCCTAATCGCGGCGCGGGCTTTAATCCTTTCACCGCGCGCGCGTCCGGGGGGCGGCGGTTTTCCTCGGGCCGTCGCCCCTACACTTCCATGGTATAAGCCGCTTCCCGTTTGTGTATCTGGCATATTCGCTCGAAAGGCTTCATGTTGGCTTAGTATCATTTCGATTTAAGCCTGAGCGAGAGGTGGCAATGCACAGCGTTTGGTCCCCCCTATGGGTGCTAGCTCCATTTGTTTTCGCATTAATCGGCGCTGTTACGGCCAGACTGATCTGCAATCGAAAGAAGATTTCGTCTGCATGGGTTGCCGTGAGTATTTTTTTGCCGATTGCAGTTTTGATTATGGAGGTGATGCCTACCAAGGCAGGAGAACCCGGCCCCTCCACCCGAACGTGTGAAGCCTGCGGAGGCACCATTTCAACGTTGGCCCCCCATTGCCCTCATTGCGGCCACCCACAACGAATCCAAGGCAAGCCGTCTGTTCGAAATCTCATTCTCGAATGGAGCGGTGTCACCATAATTAGTGTGAGTTTCTTGGCAATCCTGGCCTTCTATTACGGGTCAGGCGATTCAGCCTTTTTGGCTAGCCCGCGCACGTTTCCGGCTTGCGACAGCTATAATGCTAAAAGCCAAGTAGAAAACGCCATTGCCAAGGCCCCTATGGGCAAGCTGCTTGGCCTCTCAATCATTTCTTGGGACAGCGAAACCCAAATCTCTAGCACAGAATCGGAGGAGGAGTGCCAAGCCTCAATAACAATGAACAATGGGCAGGAATATCAGGCAGCGTACAAGTTCTATCTGAAGGGCGATCAGATATTTGTCGAGTTTCGGCTTAATTAGCAGTTTACGCCTACGGCTTGAAAGCCGGAGCAATCTCCTACCCCCGTTTAGCAGGTTTAGCAGGTTTAGCAGGGGGGCACCCGAATAAAACCCAAGGCATAACCGTAATCTTTTGCAAAAACTGCAAGAAACCGTAACGAATATAAGGGGTGGCGCGGATGCCTCGTGCTGGTTTTTTGGCGGAAAGCCGGGCTTTTTTGACCCCAAAAATAGGGCATCCCACTCATCCGCGCAGGCATCCGCACGAAAAAATGTAGATTATACCAAGGCAGTTACATTCTAGCGCGGATGAGTCCGATGCTTTTTGAATCTTAGCGCGTGAAAAAATATAAGAACTATACAACCATGGGAGAGTTAAGGGGTAATCCAGGCATGTCCCGTACCGTGTATGCCGTACATATGCCGTATGACCGGATTAGATGCTGTGGATAACTTGAAAATATGCAGGGAAATCAATGGCGTCCCCAAGGGGATTCGAACCCCTGTTACCGCCGTGAAAGGGCGATGTCCTAGGCCTCTAGACGATGGGGACGAGGCACGGTGCGCCGCTCCTTAAGCTACCGTCGCGCTCATGACAAGCCGGATGGACAGTATTTTTACCTGTCCACCTTCCAGATGCTCCTCACGGGCTGGCCAGCACGGTTCGCACCACACCCGTCTGTGGATTCAGCAACAACAGCCTGTCCCCCTTCGGCCCACTCACCCAGACCGCCAGATCCTCCCCGGCGGAGGCAATTCCGGCGATATGTTCCCCAGGCGCCAAGCTGGCTGCCGCGGCGGCGGGCACATTTCCCGGGGCCGGTACAACGGCCATCTGCGGGGGCGTTGGCGCGGCGTTGAATCTGGCATAGAGACGATGGATGATCGTGCCGATAACCACCGTGGTCCCGATGATGATCAGCACCCCCATGATCCCGACAATCGCCTTCAACCCCCGCAAATTCTGTGGCTGATCCTGCATGTCTCTCCGTCCTGGCGGCACCGGAGGATTCCGGCTTCCGGCTCGATTCTTATCTCGCCCAGCGCATCGGCACCATCTCGCGTTCCCGCGTCAAGAGCCTGATCCTCGAAGGCGCCTGCCGGAAAAACGGCATGGTCACCAAGGACGCCTCCGAATCCGTGCAGCCCGGCGCCACCTACAGCCTGACCCTTCCCCCCGTCGCGCCCTCCCTGCCCCAGCCCGAATCCCTGCCGCTCGATATTCTGTATGAGGACGATGCCCTGCTGGTGCTCAACAAGCCCGCCGGTCTGGTGGTGCACCCCGCCCCCGGCAATCCAGACGGCACATTGGTCAACGCCCTCATCGCCCATTGCGGCGACAGCCTCACCGGCATTGGCGGCGAGCGGCGCCCAGGCATCGTCCACAGGCTGGATAAGGACACCTCCGGCGTCATGGTGACAGCCAAAACCGAGCTGGCCCTCACCCGCCTCAGCGCCGCTTTCGCCGCACGGGATCTGGACCGCGAATACAAGGCCCTTTGCTGGGGCCTGCCCAGCCCGGTGAGCGGGCGCATCGAGGGAGATATCGGCCGCGACCCCAAGGAGCGCAAACGCATGGCCGTGGTCACCCGCAACGGCAAGCATGCGGCCACCAACTACCATGTGCTGCGCAATGCCGGGCTGGGCGCCGCCCTCATCGCCTGCCGGCTGGAAACAGGCCGCACACACCAGATCAGGGTCCATATGGCGCATATAGGCCATCCCCTCATCGGCGACCCGGTTTACATCAAGCGCCGCCCGGCCGCCGCCAAGCTGCTGCCCGAGCCTGCCCGCACCTTGGCCCTGGATTTTCCCCGCCAAGCCTTACATGCTGAAATTCTTGGCTTTTCTCATCCCATCAGCGGGCACCCCTTGCGCTTTGCCGTACCACCGCCGGAAGATTTCAAGGCCCTCGCGGATGCATTGCTCGCATGCGCCTGAAACAGGACAAATACGGTCGTTTTTGTTGACGCCTGCGGACGGACGTACGTAAACTCACTTCATGACCTCGAACCTGAACGCTTTCACCAAAAACCTTACCCTCTTTTAAGAGGACTAAGTGCATGACGGTGTTAAATTGTTCTTGTTCTAAGGGTAGCAATACTGTCCCTTTATGCGGGCTGGCCATACCGGCCCGCGGCCGACGGGACAATACGAAGAGAGGAGTATCCGTATGGCCTCCACTATGACCAATCTGGCCCCCGACACCAGCCTGACGCGGTATATGCAGGAAATCCGCAAATACCCCATGCTGTCGCACGAGGAGGAAGAGCGTCTCGCCCGCGCCTGGCGTGACAATGGCGACCAGAGGGCGGCGCACAAGCTCGTCAATTCCCATCTGCGCCTCGTGGCGAAAATCGCCATGGGCTATCGCGGCTATGGCCTGCCCGTCTCGGAGCTGATCTCCGAGGGGAATGTCGGCATGATGCAGGCTGTTCGCCGGTTCGACCCGGAGCGTGGCTTTCGCCTGTCCACTTACGCTATGTGGTGGATCCGCGCGGCCATCCAAGAATATATCCTGCATAGCTGGTCCCTGGTGAAAATGGGCACAACAGCGGCGCAGAAAAAGCTGTTCTTCAATCTGCGCCGTCTAAAGGGCCAGATGCAGGCGATCGACGATGGCGATCTCCAGCCCGAGCAGGTGAGCAAGATCGCCACCTTGCTGGATGTGCCCGAACAGGACGTGGTGAACATGAATCGCCGCCTGTCCTCGCCGGACAACTCGCTCAACGCCCCCATCAAGATGGATGGCGAGGGCGAGTGGCAGGATTGGCTGGTGGATGAGTCCGACAGCCAAGAAACCGAGATGGCGGAACGCGAGGAGCTGACCGGCCGCAAGGCCCTTCTGGCCAACGCGTTGAAAACCCTCTCCGAACGCGAGCGCCACATCCTGGTGGAACGCCGGCTGCGGGACAATCCCACCACGCTGGAAGAACTCTCCCAGCATTACGATATCTCGCGCGAGCGCGTCCGTCAGATCGAGGTGCGCGCGTTTGAAAAGCTGCAGAAATCCATGAAGACCCAGGTGGCCGAGCAACGCCTAGCCGCCAGCGCCAACTCCGCCTCCCTGCAGCTGCACTGACAATAACGTCCAGCAACAAAAAACCGGGGCCAAAAGCCCCGGTTTTTCTTGCTTAACCGTCTGAGGGTCTCAATCGTCGCGGTGGACCTTCTCCATCCGCTCATGACGCTCCTGCGCCTCGATGGACAGCGTGGCGATCGGCCTGGCTTCCAGCCGCCGCAGCCCGATCGGCTCTCCCGTTTCCTCGCAATAGCCATAGGTGCCGGTTTCGATCCGCTCCAGCGCCTGGTCGATCTTGCCGATCAGCTTGCGGGCCCGGTCCCTGGTGCGCAGTTCCAGCGCCCTGTCGGTCTCGACGCTGGCCCGGTCGGTGATATCGGCCTCCAGGATCCCCCCCTCGCCGAGCGAGGCCAGGGTGCCGTTGGCCTCCTTCACCAGATCGCCTCGCCAGCGAAGCAATTTCTGGCGGAAATATTCGGTCTGCATCGGATTCATAAACTCTTCGTCTTCCGATGGCCGGTAATCCGGAGGCAACGAAATCAGCATGCCGTCAGATCCTTAAATTCGCGGGCGAACCTTCCGCCCGCCCTGTGTTTGAGCGGGCTTATAGCGATGCTCAGGAAACAAGCCAAGGCCAAGCGGTTCACCACGCGCGGGGCTGGCGGGCCTTGCGCGCCCATGCCATGAATGGGCCTGAAGATGAACAATTGACGACACCCGCCTGCCCGCCTCGCGCACCGCCCCGCCATTGGCGGAATCGGGCCACAGATACGCCTTAATGCTGAAGCTGAATAACATCATGAACATCGAAACCCGCTTCCTCTCCGAAGCCGACCCCATCCCCGGCACCCCGCTGATCTCGGTGGTGGTACCGGTTCATAACGAAGCGCCCAACCTGAAGCCGCTGATCAGCGCCATCAGCATGGCGCTGGCGGGAATTGAGCATGAGATCGTTTATGTGGACGATGGCAGCACGGACACCACCTCCAGGGTGCTGGCCGAAATCGCCCAGACCCTGCCCACGCTGGTGCGGGTGCGCCACAAACAAAGCTGCGGGCAAAGCGGCGCCGTGATCACCGGGGTAAAAACCGCGCGCGGCGCCTATATCGCCACGCTGGACGGCGACGGCCAGAACGACCCCGCCGATATTCCCGCCATGCTGGAAGCCATGCTCCAGGCCGAGGCCAAGGGGCCGCGCCCCGTTCTCATCGCCGGGCACCGCGTCAACCGCCAGGACAGCAACGCCAAGCGCTACGGTTCGCGCCTTGCCAACAAGGTGCGCGCCTGGGCGCTGAAGGATGCCACGCCGGATACGGGCTGCGGGTTGAAGCTCTTCCGCCGCCAGGCCTTCCTTGAGCTTCCACATTTCGACCATATCCACCGTTTCCTGCCAGCTCTCTTCATCCGCGCCGGGGGGCAGGTGGTCTCCGTGCCGGTGCGGCACCATGCCCGCGCTCACGGTGCCTCGCATTATAACAACTGGCAGCGCCTCAAGGTTGGCCTCGTCGACCTCGCGGGCGTGGCTTGGCTCCAGCGCCGCTGGAAAGTCCCGCAGATCGAGGGCCGTGAATGAGCGACACCGCCCCGCGCGCCATCACCACGACCAGCACCACCGCCAAGGCGCTGAAACCGGCGCTGATGGCGGGCGGGCTGATCGCCATCGCCGCCGCCCTGCCGCTGATGGGCCATGGCGCGGCGCAATCCACCCTGGCCACCGCCTTGTCGCAAGGCGGGCTGCGCGGGCAGACGGTGTTTCTGCTCCTCGCCACTTTTCTCGTGGCCATCGGCCTGCCACGCCAGATTCCGGCCTTCGCCGCTGGCTACGCCTTTGGCCCCTGGTACGGCACCGCCATCGCGCTGGTGGCGCAACTCCTTGCGTGCAGCCTGGACTTCATCTGGGCCCGCGCCATCGCGCAGGATTTCTGCCGGCGTAAATTCGGCGCCCGGCTGGCCTGGGTGGACCGCACCCTAGCCCGCCACCCCTTCACCGCCACGTTGATGCTGCGCCTCATGCCCATCGGCAACAACCTGCTGCTCAACCTCGCCGCCGGGCTTACCTCGGTGCGGATGCTGCCCTTCCTGACCGCCTCGGTCATCGGCTTCGTTCCGCAAACGCTGGTCTTTGCCTTGCTCGGCAAGGGCAGCGCGCCAGATCATACGCATCTGTTGCTGTTGGGAGGCGCCACGTTCATCGCCTCCGCCCTGTTGGGTCTGTTGCTGCTGCGCCAGAACCGCGCCGCCCTGGATTGAAGCCCTGGGATATTTTAGGGGCGGCGGTTTCGCAACCCCCCCTGAAAATTCCGGCTCGTTTCCAGGGTGGCGTCCCAAACAAGCCTCAAATGGCGGCTTCCTCCTCCGTCAGCGCGGCCTCGTAAACATCCATATAGGCTTTCGCCATCTCCTCCCGCCCGCTCGGAGGGCTGATCCCAGCGGCCAACCGCTCCCACAACCCCTCTTGCGTGGCGGCGCGGCGGATCGTCTCCGCCAAGGCGCGCACATCCCCCATTTCGAACAGCAGCCCATCCACCCCGTCCGTCACCCGTTCCGCCGGGCCGCCTTCGCCCGAGGCAATGACCGGCCGGCCGAAATGCCAGGCTTCCGAGATCACCAGACAATAAATCTCCCACCAGAGCGAGGGCACCACCACCCAATCCACCCGCCCCATCCTGGCCGCGATCTGGTCGTGATGATATGCGCCATTGAAACTCACCCGCCGCTCGCGCGCCGGGCGGGCGGCCTCCTCCTCCAGGAATGTCTCGATTTCGCGCCGCCTCTGCGGGCCCGCGAAGTCGATATTCGCGCCATTGATCTCGACCTCGAAATCGTCGAACCCCTCGGCGCGCAGCATGTTCACCGCCTCCAGCAGCACATGCAGGCCCTTCACATCCACCATCTGCCCGAAAAACCCGAACCGGTTGCGCCGCGCGGGGGCCATTCCCGCCTGGGGTTTCGACGGCATGCGCAAACCATTGGGCACATGCAGGATCTTTTCCGGGTCCAGCCCCCAGCGGGCAAAGGGCGCCACCATGAAACGGCTGGGCACGGTGAACAGATCCACCACCGCCAGATTCGCCTTCATCCATTGCTCACGCAGGAAAAAATGCTCCGGCGGCAATGACGGCAGGCATTGATGGCATCTGGATTGCGAGGCATGCCCGCATAGCGAGCCATCCGTCTTGCGCACCATATGCCCATCCGCCGCGCAGATTGTCAGGAACTCATGCGCGGTGAACACGATCCGCGCATGCGCCAGCACCTGGCGCGTCAGCGTCAGAGCGTCGATGCCATAAGTCATGAAATGATGAAAATGCACCACATCCGGCCTGACCTGCCGCAGAAACGCGGCAAATCCCTCAGCCTGCGCCGGGCTGGAGAATTTCTGCCAGACATAATCATAATCCCGGCAGAGAAACAGGAACTCATCCTCCCGTCCATCGAAGCCGGTAACCCCCGCCCCGCTCTTGAACAAGGCCTGGGCGTTGGAATCGGCCGAGCAAAGCAGCACCGGCTCGACCCCCGGCAGCGCCTTCAGCCCCTCGAACAATTCATAGGCCACCTGCTGCGACCCGCCGCGCACCAGCTCCGGATGATACATGGCGACGATCAGCACCTTCACGGCACGCTCTCCGCCAGCAGCGGGTGCCCGGGCGCCTCGCCCAGCAGCCCATCCCGCAGCTTCTCCAGCCAATCCCGGGTGAACAGCCAGCGATTCACCGCCAGCGCCCCCTCATGCACCGGCTGGCGGGCACTGCCCTGCCCCTCCAGATGCCAAAGCCGCAAATCCGCGAGCCAGGCGGGCCGCCCCGCCTCCAGGCTGCGCAGGCAAAAATCCGCGTCCTCATAGTGACCGAATATGTAATCCTGGGAAAACCCATCCAGCTTGTCGAACCAGCCGCGTTCGCAGGACATGAAGGCCCCCGTCACCGCCGGCACCGGGCGCGGGCGCAACAGCTCCGCGGCTTCCGGCGGCGCGCCCTTGCCATAATGGGCGGCGCGCAGAACACACACATCCGTTTTCTGGTCCAGCATGAAGCCAGGAACCGTATCCGTCTCGAAATACATACCCGCATGCATCAGGGCGCCGTTATCATGATACAGCGCCGCGCCGAACACCCCCGTGCATTCGGCGGGCAACTCCTCCACCAGAGCCAGATGGCGCGCGGCGAAATCCCGTGTTTTCACGAACGCGTCGGGATTCATGAAAATCAGCCGGCCGGTGCGGGCATGGGCCGCCGCCAGATTATTCGCCGCCGCGAACCCGGCATTGGCCTCCAGCAGGATCAGCGTGATGTCCAGCCCGTGGATCATCCTCGCCAGGGCGGCGTCCCGCAGCAGCCTCTCGGCCAGGGCCTGGCTGTTGCAGACATAGATGAACTCATAGGCCTCGGCCCCCGGGCAGCGCGCGAACGTGGCCTGCTGCAAGGCCAGATATTCCGCCTTGCCATAGAGGCAGACAATGACCGAGGCCCTGGGCACACGCCCCGGTTGATGGAAACGCTCTATATAAGGCGCGCTGACCGCCCGGCGCGTGAGCATCCGGCTGAAATCGACGAGATGCGCGCCGATGGCCTTGTCGATCGCGGCGACCGCATTGAAATAAGCCGGGCCGGGATAATGCGACACCGCCAGATGATTCAGCATCGTGCCGCGCAGCTCGATATCGCCCACCGGCTCGATCGTCACGATCTGTACCAGCTCGGCACCGGATTTCAGCCGCAGCACCACATTGCACTTGCCCCATGGCAAATGCTGGGCGGCATGGATGAACCCCCAGAATCCAACCGGGTGCGGCGTATGCACCCCGGCGACCTGCTCCGCGTCCGGCCGGCGGGTACGGGCCAGCCCGCTGGCTGAAAAGGCGATGGACCAGCCCGCGACATACAGCTCCACCGTATCCAGCCGGTCGAGCGCGTCATTCACCCAGCCCTCGATATAAATCCCGCCCGAGACGGAGAGCTTGATCGCATCCACCACGCCCACCGGAGTATGAGGCGTTTCCGCCGGCTGGCCGGAGCGGGCGGTGATAATGACCCGGTCCCGGGGCAGGCCGCTCGGCGCCACGGCCAGGCGCCCCTCCGCGTGGCCATAATGTTCGTAATGCTCCCGGCCGGACCTGAACTTGCCTTCCGCCACGGCCACCAGCACATCGGGATTGAGACGCAGATAGGTTTCCTCGTCGAACCCCGGCAACGACGCGGCCCGCGCCGTGGCGCCGCCGGTCTTGCCCCTCGCCACGTCGTTCATGCCATCCTCCAGCCCGCCTGCGCCCTGGGGAGGGTAACGTCATCACCCCCCCGGTACAAGCCGCCCGGATCCGCGCTGGATGAACGCTCAGCCCTTGGGGCGCTTGCTCGCGTTCAGGAACCCGCCAAGCTGCCCCGCCTGCTGAAAGGTGAACGCGCACGGCAGGACGGAGCCACGCTCCACCGGATATTGCATGTCCTTCAGCTCAAGATAGATACCGCCCGGCGCCAGCGCGATCGTCGTCTTGGCGGGAATGACGAGCTGAGTCAGCGCCTTGCCGTCCTTGCCCATCAGAATGGTCTGGCCCGCGTTCGGGCAGCTCCAGGAGGTCAGCACGTCATCCGTCAAGCCATCGTTGTGAATCCGCAAAAACCCCTCGGAAGAGGTCTGTTTCACCGTCGTCCGCCAGACGGAACCGTCATCCAGCCGGATATTGATGTTCGGGGTCGTGGTGGCGGCCAGCGCCGGCGCGGCGCAGAGCAGCAACGGCGCGGCCAGCAGCAAGTGACGGCGGATCATGCAAGGCTCTCATATTTTTCAAGTTGCCAGGACACAGGCTCCTTTTCGGCGATCCCGTACCATTCCGCAACCAGCGGATGCGCCCGCACCGCCTCGCAATAGGCCCGGCTGACCGGCGAAAGCGGCGGCGCATAAGTCAGCAGCCGCGCCACGATGGGCGCATACATCGCATCCGCGGCGTTGAAATCCGCCCCGAACAGATAAGGCCCGCCCGCGCCGAACGCCGCGCGCGTTTCAGCCCAGATCGCCTCGATCCGCGCGAGATCCGCCAGGCTTTCGGGCGTTTGCCCCAGCCCGGCATAATCCGTCCGGCCCAGATTCATCGGCATGGCGACCCGCAAGGCGCGGAACCCGGCATGCATCTCCGCGGCGATGGCCCGCGCCCGCGCCCTGGCCAGCCGGTCGCGCGGCCACAAGGCCGGGGCGATATCGGCGCAATATTCCGCGATGGCGAGGCTCTCCCAGATCCTGGCGCCGTCATGCTCCAGATAGGGCACCGTGCCGCTGGGCGACACCTTCTTCACCTCCGGCGACTCACCACCTTCCAGCGGCACGAAGATGTCCCGCGCCTTCAACCCGGACAGCCGCACCAGCAGCCAGCCACGTAGGGACCAGGACGAATAGCGCGCCGTGCCGAGATAGAGTTTTGCCGTCATTGCGTACCTCCTGCCCCACTCTATAGCCCCGGCTCCGGCAAGCATGATAGGGGCGGGCATGGCGCTGCAAGTAACGGAATGGGCGGGATTGCCGTTGAACCGCCCGCTGGTGATGGGGATCCTGAATGTCACGCCGGATTCGTTCTCGGATGGCGGGCGGCACGAGAATGCGCGGGAGGCCATCGCGGCGGGCCTGCGCATGCTGGCCGAAGGGGCGGATATTCTGGACATAGGCGGCGAGAGCACCCGCCCCGGCGCCGCCCCGGTCACCCCCACGGAGGAGCAGGCCCGGATCTTGCCGGTGGTGCGCGCCCTGGCGCGGGCTGGCGCGGTCATTTCCATCGACACGCGCAACGCCGCCACCATGGGCGCGGCGCTGGCGGCGGGCGCCCGGATCGTCAACGATGTTTCCGCCCTCCGGCACGACCCCGCCGCGGCGTCCCTGGTGGCGGCGGCATCTTGCCCGGTGGTGCTGATGCATATGCGCGGCAACCCGGCCGACATGAACGACCACGCCACCTACCAGGATGTGGCGGCACAGGTGACGGCGGAGCTTGCCGCCGCGCGGGACGCCGCCCTGGCGGCCGGAATCAAGCCCGGGCAAATCTGCCTGGACCCCGGGCTCGGTTTCGCCAAGATCGGCGCGCAGAACATCGCCGTGCTGCGGGCCACCGCGCGGTTGGCGGGGCTTGGCCATCCCTTGCTCATCGCCCTCTCGCGCAAGCGGTTCCTGGGTGAGATTTCCGGCGAGGCGCGCGCCGCGCGCCGCGATCCTGAAAGCCTGGCGGCGGCAATCTATGCCGTGAGCCAAGGGGCGCATATATTGCGCGTGCATGACGTGGCCGGAACCGTGAACGCCTTGCGGGTCTGGCGGAGATTGACTGAGAGAGATGATGGATAAAAAGCCCCAACGCCGCCTGTTCGGCACGGACGGGATTCGCGGCACCGCCAACAAGGCGCCGATGACGGCCGAAACGGCGCTCAAGCTCGGCCAGGCGGCCGGGCTGCTCTTCACCCGGGGCGACCATAAGCACCGCGTGATCATCGGCAAGGACACCAGGCTGTCCGGCTATATGCTGGAACCCGCCCTGACCGCCGGCTTCACCTCGGCGGGCATGAACGTGACGCTGGCGGGCCCCCTGCCCACCCCGGCCATCGCCATGCTCACGCGTTCCCTACGGCTGGATCTGGGCGTTGTCATTTCAGCCTCGCACAACCCGTTCGAGGATAACGGCATCAAGCTGTTCGGCCCGGACGGCGCCAAGCTGTCGGACGCAACCGAGGCCGAGATCGAGGCCCTCATGGCCGAGGATCTGTCCGACCGGATGGCGCCACCGGAAAAACTCGGCCGCGCCGCGCGGCTGGTGGATGCCGCCGGGCGCTATATCGAGGCGGCGAAATTCTCCCTGCCGCGCGGTTTACGGCTGGAGGGGCTGCGGATCGTTCTGGATTGCGCCCATGGCGCCGCCTACAAGGTCGCCCCCGCCGCCTTGTTCGAATTAGGGGCGGAGGTGATTCCGCTCGGCGTCTCGCCGGATGGGTTCAACATCAACCGCGAGGCCGGCTCCACCGCGCCGAAAGCCCTGTGCGAGGCGGTGCTGGAACATCATGCCGATATCGGCATCGCCCTGGACGGCGACGCGGACCGGGTGATCCTGGCCGATGAGCGCGGCGAGATCATCGACGGCGACCAGATTCTCGGCCTCATCGCGCGGGACATGGCGGAAGCCGGGCATCTGCGCGGTGGCGGCATCGTCGCCACGGTGATGAGCAATCTGGGGCTGGAACGGTTTCTGGGCGGCATGGGGCTGTCCCTCACCCGCACCAAGGTGGGCGACCGCTACGTGGCCGAGACAATGCGCGCCCTGGGGTTCAATCTGGGCGGCGAGCAATCGGGCCATGTGATTCTCTCCGACTTCGCCACCACCGGGGATGGGCTGGTGGCGGCCCTGCAGGTGCTTTCGGTGCTGGTGCGGTCGGGCAAGCGCGCCTCCGAGGCCTGCCGCGTGTTCGACCCGCTGCCGCAATTGCTGCGCAATGTGCGTTACCACGGCGCTTCGCCGCTTGGGCTGACGCATATCCAGGACGCCATCGAGACCGCCTCCCAGCGGCTCACCGGCCATGGGCGGGTGCTGATCCGCGCCTCGGGCACCGAGCCGCTGATCCGCGTGATGGCCGAGGGCGAGGATCAGGCGCTGATCGAGGAGATCGTGGACGGACTCTGCGCCGAAATCGCCGCCGCCGCCACCCAGGCCGCCGAATGATCGCGCGGGTTCTGAGCATAGCGGGCTCCGATTCCGGCGGTGGCGCGGGAATCGAGGCGGACATCAAGACCATCTCCGCGCTGGGCGGCTATGGCTGCACCGCCATCACCGCGCTGACCGCGCAAAACACGCTGGGGGTGCGGGATGTGCACCCGATTCCGGCGCCGTTCGTGGCGCTCTGCATGCGCACCGTGCTGTCGGATATTGGCGTGGACGCGATCAAGCTTGGCATGCTGACAAATGAGGCGATCATCCGCGAAGTGGCCGCCAACCTGCCGCAAGACGTGCCGGTGGTCCTGGACCCGGTGATGGTCTCCACCTCGGGGGCCGTGCTGCTGCCGGACGGCGCCATCGACGCCTTGATCTCGGAACTGATAAGCAAGGCTTCGGTAATTACGCCAAATCTGCCAGAAACCAGCAAAATCACGGGCTTACCGGTTGGGACCGAAACCGAGCGGGTCGCGGCGGGGCGCCGGTTATTGGAAATGGGCGCCAAAGCCGCCTTGGTGAAAGGCGGGCATGGCGAAGAGTCGGCCCTGACCGACCTGCTGATCACGCCGGAATCGGTCATCGCCATCACCTTGCCACGCCTTGCAAGCCGCAACACCCATGGCACGGGCTGCACCATGTCCTCCGCCATCGCCACCGGGCTGGCGCAGGGGATGGAGCTGGAGGCGGCGGTGCGCCGGGCGCGGGCCTATCTGCAAGAGGCCATCCGCACCGCGCCGGGCATCGGCGCGGGGCATGGGCCGGTGAACCATCTGGCGGGCCAGGAACAACCGGCCTGGCCGGCGGCAAATTAATCCAGAATTAAAACGATTCGTGGTTATCTCGCGCATAGACCAAATGCGAGCGGAGCCATGTCACCTTTCCAGGCATTGAATGAACGGCTGAGTTTTTCCAAACTGAACAACCATTTGCAAGACAGGCTCCGGAGCGCGAAATCCATCATCATGGCGGCGATGCCCGCCGCGCTCGACGCCTCCTACGCGCAGATCCGCGCCACGCCGGACACGGCGCGGTTCTTTACCTCCGACGCGGCGGTCGGCCAGGCCAAGAGCAAGCAAAGCGCGCATTGGGACCATATCTCCAACGGCAATCTGGACGAAACCTATGCGCGGTCGGTGATTCACGTGGGCGAGGTCCATGCGCGGATCGGCCTGGAGCCGCGCTGGTATATAGGCGGCTATAATATCGTGCTGGGGCATCTGCTGACCGCCCTGCTGGAGGCGCGCTGGCCGGAATCGCGCCTCGCCAAGAACCGGAACCAGATCCGCCATCAGGCGATCGAAGAAGCCGTGAGCATCACCAAGGTCGTCATGCTGGATATGGACATGGCCATTTCCGCCTATCTGGACAAGCTGGACCAGGAGAAGCAGGCCGCCGAAGCACGCCTGCGCGAAAGCGCCGAAGCGGTCGGGAACGCGATGGGCCCGGCGATGGCGGCATTGGCCTCCGGCAATCTGACACACCGGATCGGCGATGTGCTGCCACCGGAATACGCCAAATTGCGAGACGATTTCAACGCCGCCATGGAAAAGCTTTCCGCCACGCTGAACGGTGTTCTCAGCGCGTCCCGGACGATCAGCGGCGGGGTGGATGAGCTAGCCCATGCGTCGGACGACATGTCCCGCCGGACCGAACAACAAGCCGCCAGCCTGCTGGAATCCACCACCGCGCTGAACGAACTGACCAAGGGGGTGAAGCATATGGCCGACGGCACCGCCGAGGCCACCAAGACAGCCAGCACCATGAACAACCGGGCGGAAAACTCACGCGGCGTGGTGGCGGAGGCCGGCGCCGCGATGGAGCAGATCGAAGGCTCATCGCGCGAAATCGGCCAAATCATCGGATTGATCGACGATATTGCCTTCCAGACCAACCTGCTGGCGCTGAATGCCGGGGTGGAAGCCGCCCGCGCGGGCGATGCCGGGCGCGGCTTCGCCGTCGTCGCCTCGGAGGTCAGGGCGCTGGCCCAGCGCTCCGCCGATGCCGCGAAGGCGATCAAGAGCCTGATCTCGACCAGTTCCAGCCAAGTGAACCAAGGGGTGGACCTGGTCCGCAAAACCGGCACGACGCTGGATGGGATTATCAGCAGCGTCGGGCAGATCGACAAGCTCATTGCCGACATGGCCAGTACCGCGACCAACCAGTCCGGCGGGTTGGGAGAAGTCAACGAGGCGCTGGGCCTCATGAACAACACCGTGCAGCAAAACGCGGCGATGGTGGAGGAAAGCACCGCGGCCGTGCATTCGCTGCGCGCCGAGATCGAGGGATTGAACCGCTTACTCGCCGCCTTCAAACTATCCGGCACGGCCGCGTTCAGCCAGCCAACCAGCCGCGCTTCCGCCAACCGCCCAAGCGCCGCCAACCGGCCTGCCGCGTACCGCCAGACCATGACGGCTTCCAGCAAGCCCGACCTCAACAGACTTTCCGTGCCAACGAAGCGGCGCGGCGCCGGCGAGTGGAGCCAGAAGAGCAGCCAACAGACAATCAATGCGATGCAAGGTGACAAGGGAGACGACACAGCCAACCCCCTGGCCCTGGACATGGAGAACGCGACCGAGGAATGACCCCCGATGCCACCCTGGCTTGACCGCTGGAGCTGGGTTATTCAACGATAACCTGGAACCGGAGCGGCAATGTCCTGGCTGCATACCCCCCAAACTGGCCCCGAGGGCGGGGCCAGCATCGTTATTACGCCCATCACCCATGATATAGGTGGTTTACGTGTGCGCCGCGCCTTGCCACACGCGAAACGGCGCATGGTGGGGCCATTCGTGTTTCTGGACCATATCGGCCCAGCCCGTTTCGAGCCGGGCCATGGGCTGGATGTGCGGCCGCACCCGCATATCGGACTCGCGACCGTAACCTATCTGATGCGGGGGCGAATCCTGCATCGGGACACGCTGGGCAGCTCCCAGGAAATCCGCCCCGGCGAAGTGAACTGGATGACCGCCGGGCGCGGCATCGCCCATTCCGAGCGAACCCCGCCCAATACCAGGACGCGGGCTCAGCCGATTCTCGGCATTCAAAGCTGGGTGGCTCTGCCCAAGGCGGCGGAGGAAAGCGAGCCTGGATTTTTTCATTATCAGGGTGAAAGTCTCCCGCAACTTGAAGCTGACGGAATCGTGGCGCGGGTCATCGCGGGGCAGGCTTATGGCGCCACATCGCCTGTCCGCGTATTTTGTGGCACGCTTTATGTGGATGTCAGCCTCAATGCCGGCGCGTCACTGAAGCTGCCGGACGAGCATGAGGAACGCTCCGTGCAAATCATCTCCGGCGAGATCGAGATCGGTGGGGAACGCCATGGCGAGGGGCTGTTGCTGCTCTTCCGCCCCGGGGATGCCATTACCATCCGCGCGCGGCGCGACAGCCGGTTGATGCTGCTGGGCGGCGAGCCCATGGACGGGCCGCGCCATATCTGGTGGAATTTTGTTTCCAGTTCGCGGGAGCGCATCGAACAGGCGAAGGAGGATTGGCTTCGCCAGCGTTTCGGAGTGGTGGCGGGCGATGAGCGGGACTTCATTCCCCTGCCCGGCGCCACGCCATGACAAGGCGCCTACGGCGTAAGCCCCTTGGCCTGATGATAATCCCGCCTGATTTTGTCCAGATCAACCGATGGCGCGGGCAAATGGAGATTCATGTCATCCAGCGTCGCCTCGATAATCTGGGAAACGGCCAGATTGCGGAACCATTTATGATTGGCGGGAATGACATACCATGGCGCCGCCTTGGTGGAGCATTTTTCCAGCATGGCCTCGTAGGCTTCGGTATATTTACCCCATAGGGCACGCTCCTTGTAATCGGCCTCGCTGATCTTCCATTGCCGGGCAGGATCGTCGAGCCGCTGGCGAAAACGCTCAAGCTGTTCCTCGGGCGAAATATACAGGAAAAACTTCAGAATGGTGACCTGGCCGCGGACCAGAAGCTTTTCAAAGTCGTTGATGATTCCATAACGCTTGGACCATGTTTTTTCCGGCACGAGGCCATGCACCCGCGCCACCAGAACATCCTCGTAATGAGACCGGTTGAATACACCGATTTCACCCAGCCCCGGCACATGGGCATGAACACGCCAGAGGAAGTCGTGCCGTTTTTCCTCTTCCGTCGGCTGTTTGAACATACATTCCCCAAGTGGCATGCCGTCTGACGTGAGTTTCGCCTGAATCCGACCGCAGGACAATCATTTTCCGTCCCGAGCGGCGTCGTCGGGCGCGCAAGGCGCTGAGACAGGGCAGATCGG
>NZ_JBFWIX010000032.1:0-28061 GCF_050253495.1 Acidocella sp. | reverse complement strand
CATCCGCGCCGGTATTCTCGGCGTCGACAGGGGGCAGAAGGAAGCCGCGATGAGCATCGGAATGACCGGGCTCCAGACGATGCGCGACAGCGTGCTGCCGCAGGCCTTCAAGAGAATGATCCCGCCCTTGGTGAATCAGGCGGCACAGACGATCAAGGACACCTCGCTGCTGGCTCCCGTCGGCGTTGCCGAGCTGGTCTATAAAGGCGAGATCGTGATCGCCGCGACCTTCGCTTCCTTCACGATCTGGGGCGTCGTTGCCCTGCTCTATTTCATCGTGATCTTCTCCGTGTCCAAATGCGCGGCTTATATGGAGAGGAGGCTGCAAGTTGATAAACGTTAAAAACCTGTGCAAATCCTTCGGCCACCACGAGATTCTGAAAGGAATCACCAATCATGTGGAGGCGCGGGAGGTGGTCGTCGTCATTGGCCCCTCGGGCAGCGGCAAAAGCACCTTTCTGCGCTGCCTGAACGGGCTGGAGACGGTCACCAGCGGCGAGATCGAGATCGCCGGGATGAACCTGACCGACCCGAAAACCAACATCCATAAGCTGCGCCAGCATGTCGGCATGGTGTTTCAACAATTCAATTTGTTCAAACATCTGACGATTCTGGACAACATCACCATCGGGCCGCGCAAGGTCAAGAATATCCCGGCGGCGCAGGCCAACGAGACCGCGCGCGAGCTGCTGGCCAAGGTTGGGCTGCCCAACAAGGAAACCCATTATCCGGATGAGCTTTCCGGCGGGCAGCAGCAGCGCGTGGCCATCGCCAGGGCGCTGGCCATGAAGCCCGACGTGATGCTGTTCGACGAGCCGACATCCGCGCTCGACCCTGAAATGGTGGGGGAAGTGCTCCAAGTCATGAAAAATCTCGCGGTCGAGGGCATGACCATGGTGGTGGTGACCCACGAGATGGGATTCGCGCGCGAGGTCGGCCACCGGGTGATCTTCATGGATGGCGGCTATGTCGTCGAGGAAGGCAAGCCGGCCGAGCTGTTCTCGAATCCGCAAATGGACCGGACGAAGAACTTCCTGGCGAAGGTGCTGTAACCGCCGCCGGCATGCCGGGGCGGGCTTGTCAGACCGTCCGGCAGAAATCCACGAAGGCGCGGACCGCGCCGGACAAGGCGCGCTGGCTGGGGTAATAAAGATGCCAGCCAGGGTAAGGCGGGGAAAACGCCTCCAGCAGCGGCACGAGCCGCCCGGCTTCTATATGGGGCCGCAGGATATGCTCGACCCAGAAGGCGATTCCCACCCCTTGCAGGGCCGCCGCCAAGGCAACCTCCCGGTGGGAGACGACCAGCGGCCCGCCGACCGCCACGGCGAACCAGCGGCCATCCTTGGCGAATTCCCAATTATAAATGCCCGCCCGCCCCGGCGGACGCCAGTTGATGCAGCGATGCGCCAGGAGATCCGCCGGGGTTTCCGGCGCGCCATGGGCCTCGATATAGGCCGGGGAAGCCACGGCGAGCTGGCGCATGTCGCCTGTCAGGCGCAAGGCCACCATATCCTGCTCCAGCAATTCGCCAATTCTGATCCCGACATCGAATCCGGCCTCGACGATATTCGTCACCGCGTCATCCACCGTGATGTCGAGCAGAATGTCCGGGTAGGCCGCATGGAATGCCCCCAGCAGCTTCTCGACGAACATCGCGCAGGCCATGGAGGGGGTATGCAGCCTCACGAGGCCAGCAGGCTTGTCACGCAGGCTGGCAATGTCGTCCAGAGCCGCCTGCATCTCCGCCATGGCGGGCTTGAAGCGGGCATGAAGGCGCTGGCCCGCCGCCGTCATGGACAGGCTGCGCGTGGTGCGGTTGAGCAGCCGCACCCCCAGGATCTCCTCCAGCTCGCGGATGATCTGGCTGAGCGTGGGCGGCGCGATGCGCAGGCGCGACGCCGCGCGGGCGAAATTGCCTTCCTCCACCACCGTGACGAAAGCACGCAGCCGGGCGAAATCATTTCCGCGCATTATATCTCCAAATCAAAATATCCTATTTTGATTATATCATATTAAGCTCATTCACTGGCCCTTCATATTGAGCCCGGCGCGGGCGGACCGCGCATGCGTCTGGAAGCCAGGGGAGAGAGGAATGGATATCGATATTGCCATCGTGGGCGCGGGTGCCGCCGGAATCGGCGCGGCAAGGCGGCTTTCGGGCAGCGGGCTCAAGGTGACGATGATCGAGGCCGCGCCGCGCATCGGCGGGCGGGCCTGGACCCTGGACATCGCGGGGATCCCGCTGGATATGGGCTGCGCCTGGCTGCATTCGGCCAGCCGCAATGTCTGGACCGGGCTGGCGGAAACAGCGGGCGTGAAGATCGACCGGAAACCCTCGGGCTGGGCCGTGCAATATCAGGATCTCGGATTCACCCCGGCTGAGCAGCGCGAGGCGTCGGCAAGCTTCGAGCGCTGGACCGAAACATTATTGACGGCTCCGCCCGCGAGCGACATCGCCGCCGAGGCGCTGGAGCCGGGCAATGAATGGAACAACCATATCCGCACCAAGGTCGGCTATATCAGCGGCGGCGTGCTGGAAGAGATGTCGGCCAAGGATTACGCCACTTACGAGGCGGCCTCCACGGATGAGAATTGGCGGCTGCCGGGCGGATATGGGGCGCTGATCACCTCGCATCTGCCCGAAGGCACCAGGCTGCGCCTTTCGACCCCGGTGCAATCCATCAGCCTCACCGGCGGCGGCGCGGCGCTGGAAACCAGTGCCGGCACGTTGCGCGCCAAGGCGGTGATTCTCACCGTCTCCACCGCCATGCTGGCGGGCGAAACGATCAAGCTGCCCGCCGGTCTGGCCCCGTGGCGGGAGGCCGCCGCGAACCTGCCGCTGGGGCGCGATGAAAAGGCGATCCTGGAAGTGGTGAAGAACGGCCCCTTCGCGCCGGAGACGCATCTGTTCGGCAATCCGCGCGACCTGAAAAGCGTCAGCTACAATATCAGGCCCATGGGGTATCCAACCATCGAATGCTATCTGGGCAACGACAGCGCCGCGATCGTGGCGGAGGAAGGGCCTGCGGCGGCCTTCGCCCATGCCATTGACGGGTTGACGCGATTGTTCGGCGCGCAAGCGCGCGACTGTGTGCGCCCGCTGATCACCACGGGCTGGACGCGCACCACCCATATTGGCGGCTCCTACAGCTACGCCAAACCAGGCCAGGCCGGCGCCCGGCGGACCCTGGCACGGCCATTTGAAAATCGCCTGTTCTTTGCTGGCGAGGCGACGAGCCCGCTGGACTACACCACCGCCCATGGCGCCTATGAAAGCGGCATGCGCGCCGCCGGGGAAGCGCTGGCGACCTTGCGGCCTCAGCCATCTTTATAATTTTCCGGTTTGGGGAGCGTTTACCGACGCTCCCCAAAACATTCCGCGATTTTCAAGGAAATTTATGAAGCGCTCACCGCGATCCGGTGCGTGCGGCGGTGGTCTACGCCTCGACCCTGCCCAGCGCGCGGATGGCCGAAAGATCCGCCAGCATGCCCGAGGACGCACGAATGCGATCCGTGATCCGCCCTTTCAAGGCCAGGAAATCCGGCTCCATTTTCAGCGCCAGTTCACGCCGGGGGAATGCGATGGGCCAGACGCTGTCGATCCGGCCCGGCAGCGGCGCCAGAACCACCACGCGGTCGGCCAGATAGACCGCTTCCTCCACGTCGTGCGTGACGAACAAGACGCCACAGCGCTCAGTCTCCTTCACATGCAGGATCAGCTCGTGCATCACCTCGCGCGTTTGCGTGTCCAACGCGCCGAAGGGCTCGTCCATCAGCAGGAAATCCGGTTGCGCCATCAAGGCCCGGGCGATGGCCACGCGCTGACGCATGCCGCCGGACAGCTCGCTCGGGCGGGAGGCGCTCACCCGTGCGAGCCCCATCAGATCCAGCAGCAATTCCGCCCGGCGCGCCGCCTGCGTTTTTTCCTCCCGGTTCTGGCTTTTGGCGTAGGTTCTAAGCCCCTGGGAGAATTTGACATTCTCGATGACGGACAGCCAGGGATAGAGGCTATAATCCTGAAACACCATGGCGCGGTCTCGCCCTGGGCCGGTCACGGGCTGGCCGTTGATGGTCACCTTGCCCTTGCTGCGCGTCTCCAGCCCGCCAATGATCCGCAGCAAGGTGGATTTGCCGCAGCCAGAGGCGCCGACAAGCGCCACGAACTCCCCCGCCGCGACGGACAAGGTGATGTCGCGCAACGCCTCGAACGTGCCGAAACGCTTGAACAGATTTGTGACTTCCAGCGTGCTTGTCATTTCGTCCACGGGAATAATTTGCGGTGAAGAAAGCGAAGCCCCTGGTCGGTCAGCAACCCGATCAGGCCGATGACGATGATGCCGACGAAGATCTTGCCGGTTTGCAGAAAACGCTGGGCCTGCAGAATGGCATAGCCGAGCCCGGAATTCGCCGCGACCATTTCCGCCACCACCAGATAGGTCCAGGCGAAACCGAGGGTCATGCGCATCGTATCGAACATGGCGGGCATGGAGGAGCGCAGCAACACCTTGCGCAGAACCTCGCCATTGGTGGCCCCCAGCGTGCGCGCCGCCTCGATCTGCGACATCGGCACGCGCGAAACATCGTCCGACACCATCAGCACCATTTGAAAAAACGTGCCGATCCAGATGAGCGCGATCTTCGAGCCTTCCCCGATGCCGGCCCAGAGCAGCACCAGCGGCACGAACGCCACCGCCGGAAGATAGCGTGAAAATTCCAGCAAGGGTTCAAAAAACGCGCGCACCGGCTGGAACGCGCCGATATAAAGCCCCAGCGGCACCGCCATCACGGCGGAGAGCAGAAAGCCCGCCAGCACGCGATAGACGGAAATGGCGGTGTCGCTCAGCAGATCGTTCTGCGTGGCCCAGATATAAGCCTGCTTCACCACCGCCACGGGGCCGGGCAGGAAGAGCGGCTCCACCAGTCCGCTGCCGGTGATGCCCCACCAGGCGGACAATAGCAGCAGAAAACTGGTGACCGCGATGAGCCGGTAGATCAACGGGCTGAGCTTGCCGCGCACGGTCCAAACCGGACCGGTTTCAGGCACCGGCATCCGCACTTCGGTGGCGGCACCAGGCAAGGAGGAAGACAGCATGTCCGGACTTTGCAACATTCTACTCCCGCCAGCGTGGAAAATCGTCTCGTGACCGGAAAAAAGCGAGGTCATGGTTGGGCCATGGCTCGGCGCCCGTCTCCGCGGCAAGGCTCTTCAGATGCCGGATGGAGGCCAGCGCCCCCGCCTCGTCATCCTTGTAGCAGAGCCCAGGAGCGATCTCCTCGTCAAGATTTTCCTGCAGATCCGCCGCGTCGCCGCAAAGCAGGATGGGCTTGCCCTTGGGCAGCTCGATCAGCATGGACATATGCCCCGCCGTGTGGCCCGGTGTTTCGATGGCGCGAACGCCGGCAAGCAGATCGTAATCGCCGCAGGCGCAGCGCCAATGTTTGGCGGGGGCCAGGTCTTCCGCGAAATAGACCTGATCCGCCGGTTCGCGCGCGGCCTGCAACTCACGCTCATGCACATGCAGCTCGGCATGGCAGAAATCATGCAGACCACCCGCATGATCGAAATGCAGATGGCCGAGAAAGACGAGATCGACATCCTTGACCGACAATCCAAGCGCCGCGAGGCGGCTGGGCAGCCTGTCTTCCTCACGCATCTCCGGCGCGCCGAAAGCGAAACCGCCGTAAAATTTTTCCCGCTGGAGCGGATCGTCGATCTTTCGATAATCGCAGCCGACATCGTAAAGGATACGGCCATTGGCGGTTTCGATGAGATAAGCGAGGATCGGCGCCTCGATGATCTCCCCATGGCCACGATGGCGGGTGGAGATCGTCTTTTCGTAGGCGTATGTGCCGGTGAGCAGCGGCCAGAATTTCTTGACCTGTGTCATCAGACCGCCGTGAGGAACGAAACGCCGACGGCACCCAGAAAATCATGCGCGCGGTCACCCTGGGCATGCACCTCGCCATAATCGGAGGCCAGAACACGCTTCACGCGGTTGCGGTGATAGCTGGAGAACAATGCGCGCGCCGGCAGCACCTGGGTCTTGTCCGCGCCGTAGAGTTTTTCGTGCAGGGTGGGCAGCTCGTGCCAAGGCACGGCCGGGCGGGCATGATGGGCGTTATGATAGGCGAAATTCAAGGTCAGCAGATTGAGCAGCGGATGGGAAATGGACAGGACATTGCTGTAGGTATTGGCCTGTTCATAGGCGCGGTCGCGTACTTTCGCCGCGGGGGCGGGCGCGAGGGAGCTGGAGACATAGACATCGAACGTGTGCTGATACGCATCCATGAAGCGCAGCACCTGCAGCATGATCAAATAAGCGACGGCGTAACAGATCAATGCGCGGAGCGCGAGGATGGCGAGCACCGCGAAGAAAGCGAGGCGCGAGGCCAGCAGGATCGTCGCGCGCCGGCGCATGGCCGGGCCGCCCTTATATTGCGTGACGATCACCAGCGCGTGCATCAACAGCTCGACGGCTGGAATATAGGCCCATTCCAGCGCCAGCACGACATTGCGCATCCAGGCCGGCCAATGGCGCAAGATCTCACGATAATCGAAGGTCGTGACATCGAGCCTGTCGGCGTGATGGCGAAGATGCTTCTCCTTCAACCCGGCATAGGACGCAAAGCAGGCGCCGGTGATCCAGGCCATGATCTCGCCGCCCAGATCGTTGCGCGACATCTTGGCGAAGATCGAGCCATGCGCGAATTCATGGATGAAATAGGCGCAGACGACGAGCGCATGCGCCAGCAGCAGCGTGCCGGCCACGTTGAGCGCCAGATTGTGCCGGGTGATGAATAGCAGCCCCGCTCCATAGCAAAGCAACGCATAAACCAGAGCCGCGAAATTATATTTTGCGCTGCCGGGATAACGGAACAGGGCCGCCATTTTATTTCACGCCAGCCAGGGAATCGACGAAGCTCGCATCATAGGTATCGGCGATATCCGGCACGGCGGTAATCTGCCCTTCGGACTTCAGCAGGTCGCCGATGACCGGCCCGCTCGCCCAGAAAGAGGGCAGCTTGTCGGACTTGGCGAGCACGGTGGGCATTTCCGCCAAGGTTGGATTCTCCACCCCGGCCAATTGCGCCTTGGCCGTCGCGACATCCTCACCCAGCGCCTTACCGATGATGGCGTCCGCCTCGTCGGGGTTGGATTTCATATATTCCTCCCCCTGGACAAAGGCCTTGATAAAGCCCGTGATCATGGCGGGATCCGAGGAGATGGTCTTGGGCGTCACCACCAGCACGTCCGTGATCAGCCCCGGGGCCTGCTTGGACGAAAACAGGACATGGAATTTCTTCCCGCCATCGGCCTGCAGAATGCCGGTCACGCTGGGCTCATAGGTCACGCCCACCTTGGTGGAGCCGCCGATCATCACACCCGGCACCCCCTCGGCGGGGACATTGACGGTGGTGATGTCCTTCTCGCTCAACCCGACCTGCTTCAGCGCATAGCCGAGCAGGAAGTCGGACGGGGTCAACGGCGAATAGGCCACCTTCATCCCCTTGAGCTGGGACACGGAGGTGATGTCGTCGGTCGAAACCATCGCATCCGCTCCCGCGGAATAATCGATCGGCATCACGACCTTCAGATTCCAGCCCTTGGCATTGGTGCCGATCACCTGATCGTAAGTCAGCGTGGCCGCCGCCACCTGGCCGGAATAGACGGCGCCGGGGATGGTCGAGGGGTCGCTGAAATTCACCAGCTTGATGTCCAGCCCCTGCTTGGCGAAAAAGCCCTTGGCATCGGCCACGTAGATCGGGCCATAACCGATCCAGGGCGTGATGCCGAGCTTCACCGGCGTCGCCGCGCCGGCCGCCGCCATGCCGGCGCCGAGAAGAGGAAGGGAAATGGCGGCCGCGGCAAAGGCGCGGCGGAGACTGGCGGCGGTACGCGAAGCCCGGATCCGGACAGAGATCATGCTTTCATCCTCGACGGTGGCTGGAAAGGGGAATGCACGGCCAAATTGAATAAATTTTACTCGATTGAGCATAATTTATTCCCTTGTTCTGACGAGGCGAAGCATCAACCCCAAACATTGATGAACAAATGGCCATAAAAATCGCTTAACGCCTGATGGAAAGCACGTACATGGCTTGATATGCCTATTCACTTTCCTTATCAGGAAAGAATGCCCCGCAAAACAGCACCCTTCAAGGGCAATCTCGGCGATGTGGATCTCAGGCTCCTGCGGCTTTTCGCCACCGTGGCGGAGGCGGGCGGCTTCACCGCGGCCGAGGCGGAATTGCAGATTGGGCTATCCACCATCAGCAAGCAATTGAAGGCTTTGGAAACCCGGCTTGGCGTGACGCTGTGCCGGCGCGGGCGCGGCGGCTTCGCCCTGACGGACCAGGGGCGTTCCGTGCTGGCGGCGGTCCGGCAATTGCTGGGCGCCCTGGATGGCTTCCGGGAACGGATGAACAATATCCATACCGAAATCGCGGGCGATCTCAATCTCGGCCTGATCGACACGCTGGTGACGGACCCGAATTTCCGCCTGCCCCATATATTGGCGGCGGCCAAGCGCCGGGCGCCGCGGGTACAGGTGAATATCAGCGTCGATCCGCCGAATCTGCTGGAAAGGGCGGTGCTGGAGGAGCGGCTGCATGCCGCCATCGTTTCCGTGCGCCAGCGCCTGCCGGGCCTGAATTACCGTTTTCTTTATGGCGAACAGAATAATCTCTATTGCGCGGAAACCCACCCGCTCTACCGCTATTGCCCGGACGAAGTGCCCGTGGAGATGCTGATGGATTGCGAGGTGGTGGGGCGCATCTATGCCGAGCAGGACGAGGCGCGCCAATTCGCCAGCGGTCTGGTCCGCACCGCCACGGCCAACGATGTGGAGGGCGTGGCCATATTGGTGCTCACCGGCCGTTATATCGGTTATCTGCCGGACCATTATGTGCGTGCCACGCGCTTTGCCCTGCCGCTGCGCCCGGTGCTGCCCAACCGCTTCGGCTATGCCGTGGAGTTTGAGCTGGCCACCCGCGCACGCGCGCATTTCTCCCCTTCGGCGCTGAATTTCCTCACGGAGCTGGCGCGGGAATATGGGCTGGTGATGGGCGTGTGAGAGGGTTTTGCTTGCACGGGCTGGAAAGTTCGCTTCCCTAAAAGACCCTTTTCGCCGCCGCCGGGCAATGCGTAACCTGCATGAAAGCGACTGCCCAAGAAGGAGGCAATATGGCGTCCGACGAGATTTCAGCCCTGTGCGCCCGCATTGCCGAGACGGCGGCCCTCCCCTTGGCCAAGGCGCGCTCATTGCCCGCCGGGGCTTATATTTCACCGGATTTCTACAAGCTGGAGGAGCAAAAACTCTTCCACGCCGGATGGCTGTGCGTGGCGCATGTTTCGGAAATCCCGGCGACGGGGGACTGCCTGGCGCTGGATATGCTGAACGAGCCCCTGGTGGTCACGCGCGATGCGGCGGGCGGCGTGCATGTGCTCTCACGCGTCTGCCCGCACCGGAATCTGGACATGTTCCCGCTGGAGGATGGCTTTCCCCGCCGCTTCCAGGCCGCGCATCTCGTCTGCGCCTATCATTCCTGGTCCTTCGAGATGGATGGCAAGCTGCGCGGCTGCCCGCACATGCAGGAGGCGGCAGGCTTCGCCAAACAGGATTGGCCATTGAGCGAGGTGCGCGGCGGTGTCTGGAACGGCTTCGTCTTCGTGAATTTCGACGGTGGCGCGCCGCCGCTGGAGGACGTTTACGCAGACCTCGACGATCTGCTCGCCCCCTGGAAATGCGAGGAGATGCGGATCGCCATCAGCATGGATTGGGACTGCGCCTTCAACTGGAAGGTGATGGTGGAGAACTGGATGGAATCCTACCACCATATCGGCGCCCACCGCGCCACGCTGAACCCCATCATGCCCGGCCAGAACACCTGGACGGAGGCTGAGCACCCTTTCCATGTGCATGCGCATCTGCCCTTCACCGCCAAGCTGCGCGCGGAAATCGACGCGCTGAAGGAACGCGGCGCGCCACCCGCGGGCTTCACGCCGATCGCGGGCGTGAGCGACGAGCAAAGCAAGGAATGGGGCCTGTTCGTGGGCCACCCCATATTCATGTTCCTCACCATGCCGGACCGGCTGCTCTGGTACCGCCTCTTCCCCCTCGGCCCGGATCGTTGCCGCCTGCAGACCATGACACTCATCAGCCGCGAGGCGATGGCCTCCCCCGACATCGCCGCGACACTGGGGGAAGAGGTGAAGCTGCTGCGGGATTTCCATCTGGAGGATATGGAGGTGAACCGCGCCGTGCAGGCGGGCTTGAATTCACGCTTCGCCAAACAAGGGCCGCTCAGCCATCTTGAGGAACCTGTCTGGCTCATCCAGCGCCATCTGGCCGCGCGGCTGCGGGATGGCTGGCCCGAACGCGCCACCCGCGCCCCCTATTACGGCCCCCGCGCGGCGGCATGAGCAAGGGGTTCTCGGGCCTGTGGACGCGCTCCCTGCTTGCCTTCCCGGATGGGCGGCGCGATGAGACCACCAAGGTGAAATGGCTGCAAGGCCCCCGCCTGTTCGCCGATCTGCGCCAGCCCACCGGGCGCCCAGCCTGCTGCCTGACGCAAGGGCCGGAGCGGCTTTCCCATGAAGCCAGCCAATGGCTCGCCTCCCAGAGCGGCTTTGCCGGGGTCTTCAGCTTCCAGGACGGCATCGCCGAATGGCGGCGGGAGATCGACTTCCAGCCCCGCGCCGCGCTGCCCGACGCCGGAAGGCTGGAATGGCGGGGGCGCGTGCTGGTCGAGACTGGCCTGCATGTCCCGTATCTCGAACATTGGCACGCGGGAGAGGAGCCGCACGCCCCCAGCTTCGGCCTGAGGCTGCGATCGGCCAGCGATGGCCGGCTCGCCATTCTGGTGCGCTCCGGCCCGCTCTTCATGCTGGCGCGCGACAGGGCGCCCGGCATCGCGCTGAGCGGACCCGACCTGCTCACCTGCCTGGCGGGGGCGGCGGATCCGGCGGCGATGCGGGCCATTCTGGATTGTGAGATCTCGTCCGGACATGTCGAGCCGGGCTGGGTCATCGGCCATTCCACCCTGCCCTGGCGCGAGGGCAAGGCGCTTTGCCTGTCCCTTCACGGGGAAAGCCATTTCAATCTCGACGGCACCCCTTGGGAGATTCTTCACGCGGAAGGAGATTTGTCATTCACCTGATCAAACACCAGCACCTGATCGAACGCGAGCGTGGCGGCGCGCGGCCCTCCCGATGCGCGCGCTTGTAACGGGGGCGGCCAGCGGCATCGGGCTGGCGACAGCCCGGGCCTTTCTGGCGCAAGGGGCGCGGGTGGTGGGGCTGGATATTGCCCGTCCGCCCCAGGACGTGCCCTGGGTCCAGGCGGACATCACCGTTGCCGAAGCGGTCCGCGAATCTGTCGCCCAGGCGGCGGAGAGGCTGGGCGGGTTCGATGTTCTGGTGAACGCCGCCGGGGTGGAGCACGACGCTCCGCTCCACGCGCTGGATGTCGCGGCGCTGGACAAGATGCTCGCCGTCAATCTGCGCGGGCCGATGCTGGTGGCCGCCGCCGCGCTGGCGCACATCGCCAAGGGCGGCGCCATCGTCAATGTCGCCTCGGAACTGGCGTTTCTCGGCCGCGCCAATGCCGCGGGCTATTGCGCCACCAAGGGGGCGATGCTCAGCCTCACGCGTTCATGGGCCCGCGAGCTGGGGCCGGACATCCGGGTGAACGCCGTGGCCCCCGGGCCCATCGACACACCCTTGCTGAATTTCAAGGCCATGAGCCCGGAACTGCAAAAATTGGAAACCGGCAACCCGCTGGGGCGCATCGGCCAGCCAGGGGAGGTCGCCGCGGTCATCCTATTTCTGGCGAGCCCGGCGGCCAGCTTCGTCACCGGCCAATGTTTCAGCGCCGATGGCGGCGCCGCCATGCATTAAAGGAACAGTTAATGGTTGAAAGCGTGTTCATGGCCGAACTCTCCTGGCCGGAATGGGAAGCCAGGATCAAGGCCGGCGCCGTCATCTTCCTGCCCCTGGGCGCCACGGAGCAGCACGGGCCGCATTTGCCGCTGAACGTGGATGTGATTCTGCCCACCGCCATCGCCGAGGCGGTGGCGCGCGGGCTTGGCGGGCTGGTCGCGCCGACCCTGCAATATGGCTATAAATCCATGCCCCGCTCCGGCGGGGGGCAGAGCTTTCCCGGCACCGCCAGCCTGGATGCGGCCACGTTCAGCCATACCATCCGCGATGTGATCCGCGACATGGGCATGCATGGGGCGCGGCGCTTCGTGCTCATCAACGGGCATTTCGAGAATGCCTGGCCCAGTGTCGAGGGGCTGGACCTCGCCCTGCGCGATTTGCGGGCCGAGGGTATCCGCGATGTGACGGCCATGCGCCTCGAATATTGGGATTTCGTGAAAGCCGGAACGCTGGCGCGCATTTTTCCCGACGGCTTCCCCGGCACCGAGTTGGAGCACGCCTCGCTGGTGGAGACCTCACTGATGTTGAGGATACGACCGGATCTCGTGGATCTGGCCAGGATCCCCCAGGAAGGCCGCGCCAGCTTTCCGCCCTACGACATCCACCCGCCGCCGCCAGGCTATCTGCGCGAGAGCGGCGTGCTGGCCGATGCGCGCGGCTCCTCACGCGAGATCGGCGAGTGGCTGTTCAACGACCATGTGGAGATGATCACGGCGGCGGTCCGAAGGGAATTTCCGGGCATGCGGCCTTGATCGTTCCGCCTCGTGCGGGTCATGGGCGCGGCGGTGCATCGGCGTCGAACCAGAACAGGCCACGCGGATCGATCCCGACCGCCTGGCGCCCCGGCACCGTGGGGGCCTCCTGGCAATAACCGCTCAGCACCGGCCCCTGCGCCGCGATGCGCCAGCGCACATGGAACCGCCCCGCCTCGAATGTCACGCTCACCGCCTCGGCGGAAATAGCCTCCCGCGCGGCGCAGGCGGGGCGGACGGCATCGCCCCGCCAGAACAACCGCGCCATGCCGCCGCGCGGCGGCGGGCCGGAGGGGATAAGGTGGCGCCCGCCAAGCTCCACGCCCGGCACGCCATCGCGGGTTGTCACGGGCAGGCGGATCCCGCCCAGGGCACCGGTGAAGCGGGCGATATAAGGCGAGGCGGGGGCCCGCCATAAGGCCATCGGCGTGGCTTGCTGGCTGATCCCCCCCGCCTCCAGCACCGCCACGCTGTCAGCCAGCTTCCAGCAATCCTCCGGATCGTGGCTGACCAGCACGGCGGAGATACCCGCGCCGCGCACGCTCTCGCGCAATTCCTCGCGCAGCAAATCCCGGCTTTCCAGATCCAGGCTGGAAAGCGGTTCATCCAGCAGCAAAAGCCGCGGGCGGCTGGCCAGAGCCCGGGCAATGCCCACGCGCTGCTGCTGCCCGCCGGAAAGCTGCGCCGGGCGGCGGGCGGACACCGCCGCCACCCGCAACCGCTCCAGCAGCGCCAGGGCGGCCTCATTGCGCCTCGCCGTGCCGGGGGGCAGCGCGAGCGCCACATTCTCCAGGCAGCTCAGATGCGGCCAGAGGGCGAAGTCCTGAAACACCATGCCAAGCCCCCTGCCCTCGGCCGGGACGAACAGCCGCGACGCATCGTCAACCAGCCGGCCGCCCAGGCTGATCCGCCCCGCATCCGCGCGGTCCAGCCCGGCGATGAGGCGCAGCAAGCTGGTCTTGCCGGAGCCGGATTCTCCAGCCAGCACCAGCAACTCCCCTTCCGGCAGCGCCAAATCGACATGGCGCAGCACATCGCGCCCGCCGATGCGCCGGGCGACGGCCTCGATCTCAAGGCAGCAGTTCATCGCGCCTCCCGCTCCGCAACGCGCCGTGCCCGGACAGCCGCACGGCCCATGTCAGCCCCACCGCCAGCATGGCCAGCACGCCCATGGCCAGCAGCGCCAATCGCGCCGCCGCGCCGTAGCGCCCCATCATGTCGGCCGAGACAATCGCCACCCCAAGCGGCATCTGCCCTGGGACATAGAGAAGCTCCGAAACCGGCAATTCGAACATCACCGCCCCCACCACCAGCAGCCAGGCATGCAGGGCCGGGCGGATCAACGAGGCGGCCTCGATATCGATGAGGCGCGTCGGCCAGGACAGGGCGAAAATCCGCGCCGCCTCGTCCAGCCGTTCGTCGCGCTGAGCCATGGCCCCGTCCAGCAGCCGGATGGCCATGGGCAGGGCGCCGGCGGCATAGGCGATGACCAGCAGCAGCGCGGTGCCGTAAAGCGGCAGCACGTCGTTGTTGAAGGCCACGACATACCCCGCCCCCAGCACCAGCCCCGGCACGGCCATGTTGGCGGTCAACCCGGCATGGATGACACCGCGAAACAAAGGGTGGCGCCCATGCTGCAACCTGAGCAGCGCCGCGGACACGCAAAGCGCGAGGGAAGCCGCCAGCACACCATAACCCAGGGAGCGTGGAACAGCATGGAGCGCCCCTCCCTCCCCGGCGCCGGCCAGCGCCACCCCCGCCAGCGCCAGCAGCGGCATGGCCAGCCCCAGCCCCCAGAGCAGCAAGGCCGCCACCGCCAAGCCGAGCCGTTCTCCTCCGGCGGGGGGCCTGCGCACCTGCCCGCGCGCCTTGCCATGCACCAGCGCCGCCCGCCAGCGCCGCTGAACCGCGCATTGCAACAGCGTCAGCAGCGCCGCGCTGGCGACCAGCCACCAGCAAAGCAAGGCAGCGCCGGTAAAATCCGTCGGCGTGGTATCGAGGCGCCGATAGATGCTGTAAGTGAGGATCGGAATCCGGGCGGTCACCCCGAGCGTGGCGGGAATGCCGAAGTCCTGCATGGTCTCGATGGCGCCAATGGCGAAGGCCGCGGCCATGGCCGGCAGCACCAGGCGCAGGCTCAGGGCCATGCGCCTCCAACCCGGCAGGCGCAGCACCAAGGCCGCCTCGCGCAAGCTGGCGCTGGCGCTGGCGAATGTCGACCGGGCCACGAACACGGCGAATGGCAAGGCCTTCAGAACATACAGGAACGCAAGCCCGGCCTCCCCCAGGAAGAGATGGCCGAACAGCCCGTTGCGCAGCAGCGGGCGGCTGAACACCACCAGCCAGCCGGTGGTGAGCACATAGCCCGGCAGCAAAAACAACCCCCACAGCCCCAGCCCCAGCGCCCGCGCGGCCAACCCGGACCTGGTTTCCAGCGCATGGGCGATGGCCGCGCCCATGGGGGCCACGATCAACCCGGTCAACAGCGCGAACAAGGTGGAATTCAGCCAAGGCCGCCAGCCCGCCGCCGCATCCGCCGCCGTGCCCAACGGTATCGACACCAGAGGCATCGACACCAGAGGCATCGACACCAGAGGCATCAGCAATAGCCGCGCCAGGGGGTAGAGCAGCACCAGGGCGAGCAATCCCAACAGGGCCGCGCGCGCGGCCCTCATGACCCGGTCATGAGCTTGGCGAACCAGCCATTGATGCTGTTTTCCAGCCCGCCCCAAGCCACCGGATCCAAGGTTTTGGCATCGAGCCCGGACAGGGCCGGCAGGCCGGGCAGCGGCGCTGGCGCGCCCCGCGTGACCGGCCAGTAATAACCATCCGCCTCGCCCCGCGCCTGACGCAGGGCCTGGATGTCCGGCCGCATGACAAAGCGCATGAAACGGGCGGCCTCCTCGCGGTGATGGGCGGAAAGGCCCGCCGCCTCGACCATCACGTTGGGCAGCGCATAAACCGGGCGGGGAACGCCGACCCTGTACCCCGGATGCCGCGCGACATAGAACCAGGCCGCCGAGGATTGCACGATGGCGAGGCCGATGGCCTGGGATTGCAGCGCCGCCAGGGTCGCGTCGTTCTTGGCGAACATCCGCAGCCCGTTGGCTTTCAATGCCTGAACATAGCCCTGCCCGCGCGGCCAGCCGCCGGCATTGTCCAGCATGCCCGCCAGCATCGGGAAGGTGGGACCGGAAATGGAAGGGTCGTTCATTCCCACCTGCCCCCGGTAGGCCGGGGCAAGCAAGGCACGCCAGTTCGCGGGCGGATCAGGCAGGCGCGCCGGGTCGTAGATAAAAACCCCCGCGAGGGTCAGGCCGGTGGGGATATAGGCGCCATCGGCGCTGAGCAGCCCCTTGCCGAGCGGCGTGAGCCCCGCTGGCGCTGGCAGCCCCCGCGCCAGCAGACCGGCCTTGTCCAGCGCGGCGGCGGCGGTGGCGCCGTCGAACCAGGCAATATCCCAGTCCGGATGCCCGCCCTGCGCGGCCATGCGCGCCAGCAGGCTGCCGGTGGACAGCCGCACGACGCTGACCTTGATGCCGGTCTCCCGGCTAAAGGCCGCCGCCACGGCGGGGCCGTAATCCAGCCCCGTATACAGCACCAGGCCCTGATTGGACGCCGGCCACAGCAGCAGCGCGCCAAGCCCCACGATCATCGCCGCCAAAATACCCGCCACCAGCTTGCGCATCCTGAAAACTTCCCTGCTTGCCTGTGGGTTGAACCGGTTAATCGCCGTCGAGGCTGGGAGCGGCCACCATTTCGAACATGACCGCCACGGTCACGTCATAGGTCCGGCCGGCGAAACCGGGCGGTGGCGGCGGATAATGCGCGAGGCGGGCGGCCTTCAGGGCGGCTTCGTCCAGCAACGGAAACCCGCTGGAGCGGACCAGGGAAATATCCGCCACCACGCCGTTGCGGTAGATGAACCGGACCTCCGGCGTGCCGGTCTCATGCGCCATCTGCGCCGCCGCGGGATAAACCCGCCCCACCACGCCCTGCACGGCCTGGCGCATGGCGACGCGGAAGGCATCGACCTGCCCGAGCGAGGGAGCGGGCGGCAAGGCGGGGACCGGTGGTTGGGGCGATATGGGCGGCGCCACGGGGAGCGGCGCGGGCTTTGCGGTAGGCTTTGCGGTGGGCTTTTCCACGGACTTTGCGGTAGGCTTTGCGGTGGGCTTTTCCACGGGCTTTGCGACAGGCTTTGCGACAGGCTTTGCGACGGGTTTGGGCGGCGGCGCATGATGCGGCACCGCATGGCGCACCGGGCGCGCCGGCACGGGTTGGGGAGGCGGCTTTGGCAAGGCGGGTGCTGGAACCGGCGGGGGTGGAGGCGCCACGCGCGGCGGCGTCACCGGTTGCGCCGGCAAGGCGGATTTGGGCTGTGGGGGCGGAGAGGGTCTGGGAACGGGTGGCGCCGCCTCGATGGAGATTTTCACCACGGAGGGATGCAGCGCGGCGGGGCGCGGCGTCCTGAAAACCGGCAACAGCACCCCAATGGCCGCCAATTCCAGCAGCAGCCCGGCTCCCAGGGCCAGCACGAAACGGCGCGTGTCCCGCCGCGGGGTCTCCCAGCTTGCATCGATGCTCATGCTGGCGGGCCGTTAAGGGCTATCCGCGCCCGGAAGCGCGGCAATGCCGATATCCGTGACGCCGGCTTTTTTCGCCGCGTCGATCACGGTCATGAAATGCTGAAAGGCGGTGGCTTTATCGGCGGCGATGGTCACGTCCGTCTTGTCCGGCGCGCCATCGCCCGCGAACAAGGCGGTCAGGCCCTCCGGGGTCAGCAGCTTGCCCTTTACCTTGATGGTGCCGTCCGGCAGCACATTCACCACGAATGCCGGATGCGGCAATGGCTGTGCCTGCGAGGCGTTGGGAAGCTGCATGCGCACCCCCGCGTCCGGGATCATCCGCATCGTGAGGATGATGAAAAACACAAGCAGAAACAGCATCACGTCGATCATCGGAATGATCTCGATGCGGGCCTTGCGGCGTTCGAAATAGCGCATCGTCATCGGATCAGGCGGCGGCCTGCATGGTGCCGGGCTGCTTCGCGGGCAACACCGGGGCGCCATCGGTCCGGTTGATGATCATGGTTTTCAGGGAATCAAGCTGATGCACGATCAGCCGGACCTGATTGGACAGCGCATTAAACCCGGCCAGCCCCAACATGGCGATGAACAGGCCAAAGGCGGTGGCGACCAGCGCGTCCGCGACACCGCCGGTGACTTCCGAAGGCGCGTGACCAGGCTGCGCGAGAATGTTGAAGGCATGGAACATGCCGATGATGGTGCCGAACAGACCCATGAGCGGCGCCAGGGTGATCACCGTGTCAAGCAGCCAGAGCCTGCGGTCGAGGGAGGGAGCAACCAGCATCACCGTTTCATCCAGGCGGCTGGCCATGGTTTCGGCATTCACCGCGCCCTGGTAGCGCATCGCCGTCCCCAGCAATGCTTCTTCCGGCAGGTTCCGGGCCTGCTGGAGCAGGAGGGCAAGCTCCCCCTGGCGCAGGGCGGGCAGAGCCGCCGCCGCGTGGATGATGGACTGGCCATGCAAGATCGCGCGGCGCAGGCTCCAGAATCTGTCGAGCATGACCGCCAGGGCGAGCAAGAGCAGAAGCGCCATCAGATAGAGAATGCCATCCGAATAATTGGCCAGATAAACGATATATTTGACGGACATGTTACAGGCTCCTGGTTTGACCCGCGTTACACCAAAGACAGTGCCATTCAGTGTGACAAATCAGAGTCAATCGACCGTGGCGGGCACAGTTTGCCCCCCCGGCGCGTGGCTGAATGATGACGATCCCAACGAGTGGGCGACCCGCCGGTCCTGGCGGCTCACCCATGAGTTGCAAGGGCGCGACACTACAGAGACGAGCCAAAGCCAATCGGCACGCTCACCGAGGCGAAGGCCGCGAAGCCGGTGAGCCGGTAATAAAGCAGATCGCCCGCATTGTTGGTGCCGTTATCGAAAATGATCTGTTTCTGGTTGGTGATGTTATCCAGATTCAGCTTCACCTTGATCGGATCCTTGCGTGGATTGTCATGGTTGAAGGTGTAGGCCAGCGTGACATTCACGACATTGTAGGGATCGTACCAGCCACCCGGCGATTTGCCGGAAGCGGCACTGCCCTCGGCTTGGCCATTGGCGACATTCACGCCAGTATCGCCGCTATATTCACCACCTGTCCATTGGTCGATGATCGCGGCATAAAACCCATGCGCGCTGTAAATCGCCCCAAGATTGGCGGTGCCTTGCGGCGCCTGCGCGATCTTGACATTGGTGGAGGTCTTGAAGGCCTGGTTATAACCGGCATTGCCGAACAGAGTGACACCGCTATCGAAATGATAGGCCGCCTCGCCTTCGATGCCGCGATAGATGACGCCGCCGTTATTGTAATAGATGGTCTCGTTGGTGTTGTTAACCTTGACTTTTTCATGGTCGATATAGTTTTGGAAATGGATGTTGTAGACATCCCCGCCCAGTGCCCAATGCCGGTCCTGATAGACGAGCCCGCCCTGAAAATTGATCGTGCTTTCCGGCTGCACGCTCTCGCTGTCGAGCGCCGTGGTGTAGAACGTGTTGAGGTTCGGCGCCAGAAACCCTTCAGCCGCCTGGACATAACCGGACAGGTTGGGCGTGAACGCGTATTTGGCGTCGAACGAGGGCAGCAGCTTCTGGTAATTATGCGTGTAGCCCGTTTCAACCTCGGTCTTCTGGTTCACCGGCGCATTCAGGGCGCGGCGGAAATAGGCCCATTTCAAACCGCCCGACAAGGTCAGCTTGCTGGTCACGCGCCAATCGACCTGGCCGTAAGGCTGGAAGGTGTAAAGCTGGTTATGCTGCAAACGTTCGATGGAGCCATTATCATTGGTGGGGGTCACCAGCCCGCCATTGCTGTCCGCCGGATCGTAATTGATGGCGTTGGCGTCGGTAAGCGACACATTCTGCACGAAGCGCGTATTCACCTGATGGTCGAACCAAAAGCCGGTCTTCACATCGCCCCAGCCAAGATCCTTCTGCAGACGTTGAATGGTGCCGACGGAGCGATAATCCATCAGGAAGGTCTGCCCGGGGATTCCCGGTTGCGCCGTGCCGCCGGGGGTCAACACCACCTCGTTGGGCACAGCGCCCGCCGCCACGTCCTGCGTGACGCCATCGGCCAGCGTGTCGTTCGGATCGTCGCCGTTCAGATCGTGATGGTAATAGGCATAGGTGTAGATCTTGCCATCGTACAGAAACCCGTCCCCAAGGTTGGAGCGCAGATCGGCATATTCCATATCCGTGGTGATATGGTCGTTATTATAGCGCCAGTAGGCCTGGGAAGCGGGATTGTCGCTATAGGCGTAATTCCAGCCCAGCGCGTCCATCTGCGACAGCGTGGCGCCCATCGGCTGGTTCTGGTAAAGCTGGTTGTAATCGGCCATCAAGGTCAGCGTGGTGCTGTGGCTGAGCGGCAAAACCAGCTTGCCGAAAAAATTGGTCCGCTGCTGGGTGGCGTGCTGCAAGGCGCCGTCGCTCTGGACATGCTCGACCTCGACCACGCCGGCGGCTCCGTTCAGGGAGGGCATCGCCCCGGTATCCAGACGGATGCTGTTATCGGTGGTATTGTAGCTGCCATAGGAGCTGTCGATGGTCGCCTTCGCCACGGGCGAGGGGTTGATGGTGCGCAGGGAGATGGTGCCGCCGAACGTCGCATCGCCCACCGTATCCGCCTCTCCTGGACCACGGTCGACAATCGTTTGCCCGATCATCGAATTGGTGAAGAAAGATGTCGAATGATGGGTAAAATCGTTGGAATCGCCAAAGGGAATACCATCGAAGGTGACGTTGTACTGACCATCCTGGAAGCCACGGATGGTGGGGCCGGAACTCTCCGCCAGACCCGGCCCGTTCGGGCTGATATTGTTCACCGAAGGCGTCAGGCGGGCGATGTCGGCCCAGCTTTGCGTGCCCGTGAGCAGATGATCCACGGTATGCTTGTCGACCACGGATGTCGGCTGCGTGGAATGCAGCGGCGCCTTGGAGGGGGCCGCATAAGGCGCCGTGCCGGGCATATTGATCAAGTTCGAAGGGTTATCCGTGCCGCTGGCCAGAACAGAACCAAGATCCAGATTCACGGCCGTACCCGCGCTTTGCGCAAAAGCGGCCGGAGCCGCCATGAAGCCGGCCAAGCCGACATAAAGACCGCGCATCGAGCACACGCAGCGCAGCGCCGAGCGCGTGCGATGCCCCCAAGGACCAGGCATGATGAAGACTCCCGTTGATTTGTGTAGCGCTTACTACCAAACAAAAATTTTTGTATGTTTTACTACTTGATGATTCTTTTATTGCAGATCGAAGACTCAAACCCGCCGTGAATCCCTCACATCAAACGGCTGCGCAACCTGTCCGCGCGCAACCGCTCGCGCTGATCCGTCAGGCGAAAAATCGCGGCGTAAACAGCGACGAACGCCCCCAGGCAATTTCCGCCGACGATCAGGAACATCAGCAATATCTGGTATTTCGCCGCGGAGATCGGATCCATCCCCGCGAGCAGCTGGCCGGTCATGATTCCAGGCAAGGTGATGATGCCCGCCGCATTCATGACATTGATGGTCGGGATCAACGCGGTCCGGATGGCGCGCCGGGATGCCCCCTGCAAGGCCGCATACCGCCCCTCCCCCAACGCCAGGCGCGCCTCGATGGAGGCGCGTTCACGGCTGACCGCCCCCAGGAAACCATTCAGGGCCAGGCTCACCGCATTCATCACATTGCCCAGCAGAATGCCCGCCAGGGGCAAGGCCTCGCGCGCATCGTACCAGGGCACCGGGCGCAGGGCCGTCGTCAAGGCCAGCACGCAGACGATGAAGCTGGCCGGCACGATGGCGCTGCCCGCGGTGAGCAATTGCCAACGGCCTGGCAAGCGGTGTTCCTGGCGGGCGCCAACCTCCCAGCTGGCGGCGGCGGCCATCGCTCCGGCGGCCAACAGCGTCAGGGCCAGGCTTGAGCTGTCGAAGATCAACCGCAGCACGAACCCGACCAGCAGAAGCTGCGCCACCATCCGCAATGCCGCGATCAGCAGCGTGCGGTGCACTTGCAACGACAAAGCCAGGGACAAACCCGCGCAGAGCAGCACCAGAGACGAGGTGACCGCCAGGCTGGCGAAAGATAAATTCACGGGGTTCACGACGCGTGCTCGACCAAGGCATCCGCCGACATCAGATAACGCCGATGCGCGATGCGCCGGGCCTGGGCCTCGTTATGCGTGACCACCACCAGCCCCAGGCCGGAGGCGGCCAGCTTGGCCAACAACGCCTCCATGCGCAGGCTCGATGCTTCGTCCAATGCCGAGGTCGGTTCGTCCAGCAGCAGGAATTTCGGCTCGCGGATCACCGCCCGCACCAGCGCCATGCGCTGACGCTCACCGGTCGAAAGCTGATGGACCGGCGCATCCAGCAGCCCTTCATCCAAGCCCAGCAACGGCAAAAGCGGCAGCGCCGCCTCGACCGGGCGCATATGGGCGCGCACATGCATCTCCCACCAACCCGGCTCCGCCGGATTATACATCACCTGACGGCGCCATTGTGGCGCGGGCATGGAGTCACGCGACACACCCGCCAACGACACCTGCCCGTGATTTTCATCCAGATCCGCGATCATCCGCAGCAACAGGCTCTTGCCGACGCCGGAAGGGCCGGAAATCACGACACATTCCCCAGCGCCGACGCTCAAATCGAATGGCCCGCCGGCCAGGCCGGTGAGCCCGCGCACTTCAAGCCGCATGATCAACGCCGCCTTTCTTGGTCTTGCCAGGCCTGCCCCGCGCCCGGCGCAGCCAGTCCGCGCGCCGCTCGGCACGACGCTGGGCGGGACGGCTCTGGCCGAGCAGGCAGGAACAGGCACCAGGCATTTTGTAGTATCTGCTACATAAGCTAAAAAGCCTCCGCAAGCACGACTGAATTGACAATTCAATGAAACCACGCCGCAAGAACAGCATATCATCGCCCCAAGCCGCCCCCGAGCCCCCCATGCCGGAAGACCCGCTGATGGCGCGCCTGAGCACCCGGGAAGCCGCGATGCCGCCGGCCATGCTGCGGGTCGCGCATTTTCTCAACCGCAACCGGGTGGCGATCCTGACGCATTCCGCCGCGGAGCTGGCCGCGCTGACCGGCACCTCGGATGCAACCGTCATCCGCACCGTTCAGACGCTGGGTTTTCAAGGCTTGGCTGAGTTGCGCCAATCCATCGCCGCGGGCATCGGCAATTCCTCCGCGCCCTTGCAGCATATGCGCCAGACACTGGACGAGGTGGGCAGCAAGGAGCCCGCCGCCGTGGATATTGTCCTGGACACCCATGCCGACTCACTGGCCAAAATGCGCGAACCCAAGGCCCGCGAGCAGATCTACAAGGCCGTGGCGCTGCTGCGGGAAGCGGAAAGGATCGTCATATACGCGGCGGGGCCATCCAGGCCGCTGGCGGAATATCTGCGCCTGCTGATGGGCCGCCACGGCCAGCCCGCCAAGGTGATCGGCCAGGGCGGGCTGGGGCTGGCCGACGAACTGCTCGACCTGTCCGGGCGCGACCGCTTGCTGCTTCTCTCCTACGGCAAACCGTATAAGGAGGTACAGCTCGTGGCCGCCGAGGCGGCCATTGCCGGCATTCCCATCGTTCTGGTGACGGACGCCCCCAGCGGCAAGCTCGCGCGCGCCGCCCAGGCCATCATTACGGCCCGGCGCGGACGGACCGAGCGCGTGGCCCTGCATGGCGCCACATTGATTGCCCTGGAAGCCTTGGTGATGGGATTGGCCGTCTCTCACCATGGCCGCACGATCGGCACATTGACCCGTCTTGGCCATTTGAGAAGCGCGCTCGACTGAGTGCCAGGCGATGGTTGCGGAGCCGCCGCCATCAACGACAAGCCGCTTGCGCCCCGCTCCTTCAAGACAATGCCCGGCAAGCTAACGATGATCGCCGCCCCTGAAAAACGACTTCAAGATTTTAGGATTTGGTCTCTTGCCGCAAAAAGAGACTGGTGTTTTGAAGCGCTTTTAAAACCGCCTCAAACCCCGCGGAAAAATTTGCCGGTTTCACGCCCTGACCGTCTCTCCCCGAAAGGGCGATCGACCCGGCCGATGGCGCTTCCATCTTCCTGACAACCTGCAAGCGAACAGGCTTTTCCTGCACACGCGGCCTCGTGAAAACGAGCCCATATCGGCAGCGTTTGGTCCAAGCTCAACGCGAACAACATGACCACAACGATGCATGGATTAAAAAACAGACAGAGACAGACTATAAAATATGCGTGTGAACCAATCATGGCTGTTGGCCTGACGAACCTCACGATGCTCGACGCCGAAAATCGCGTTCCAATCCACACGCGTCGATCATCCGCCAAACGATATGCGCCGCACGTGAATCCTGCGCGTCATTTGTCTACATAACATTGATTTTGCTTTTATTTTCAGAGATTCGTCAAAGAGGCGCGCCTAACTGAATAAGGCATTTTTGCTGTCCATTTTTGTTTGTGTAAAAACAACTGGCATGATGGTTGCTTAATCGCCTTGAGGCAGGAGGTCCGGTAGCAGCGGCCCCGCCTTGGCGATTGAATTGCATGGCTCCAAGAGCCGGCTGGGGAGTTTAAGGATGGCAAATCCGTATACGCAGGGTCTGCGCGCGGACAACGAAATTGTGACCGAAACCGTACGGTCCCACTATGATTTTATCGTTTGCGGAGGTGGCTCGGCCGGCTGTGTCGTGGCCAGGCGTTTAGCCGAGGACGAAAATGTCAGCGTTCTCTTGATTGAGGCGGGCGGCAGCGACCGTGTTCCATCGATCATCGATTCCACCCAATGGATGTGGAATATCGGGACGGAACGCGACTGGGGATATAAGGCGCAGCCTTCGAAAACCGTGAATGGCCGAACACCGCTCCTGCCCATGGGCAAGGTGCTTGGCGGCGGTTCGAGCATCAACGGGTCCGTCTGGGCCCGCGGCCACAAACATGATTTCGACAATTGGGCCGAAGCCGCCGGCGACGATGACTGGAACTATGAATCCGTTCTGGAGATCTACCGGACCGTCGAGGATTGGCAAGGAAAACCAGACGCTCACCGCCGCGGCAAAGGCGGGTTGCTGAATATTCTGCAGCCTGACAATCCCATTCCGCTGGTTTCAGGATTGATCGAAGGAGCCGTGAATATCGGCATCCCCTTCGTGGAAGACATTAACGCCGCCCCCATGGAAGGAGATGGCGGCTGCGGTCTGCCCAATGTTCTCGTGCAGGACGGCAACCAGCGCGTGTCGATGGCCGCGACCTATATCCATCCCTTCATGGGCAAACCAAATCTGGATGTTTTACTCTGCGCGGAGATCGTCAAGATCGAGATGGAGGGCGCCAAGGCGACCGGCGTCACCTTCGTCCGGCGCGGCCAGACCTACACGGTCAACGCCAACAAGGAGATCATCCTGTCCCTGGGGGCAATCAACACACCGAAACTGCTCATGCTGTCGGGGATTGGCGAGGAGGCCGAACTCAACCGGCACGGAATCGACATCGTTCATAAGCTCCCTGGTGTAGGCAAGAACTTTCAAGACCATATCCTGCTTGCCGGTTGTGTCTGGGAATATATCACGCCGGAGCCGCCACGGAACAACGCGGCTGAGTTCGTCTTCATCGCCAAGAGCGATCCGTCGCTGAAAACACCGGACCTGATGCCCGTCTTGGAAGAAACCCCCTTCGCCAGCGAAGTCACCGCCACGCAATATGACGTGCCCGTGGGGCCGGCTTCGGCCTGGACCCTGGCACCCGGCCTGGCCCGCCCTGACAGCCGCGGACAGATTCTGCTGGCCAGCGCCAATCCTTTCGACGCGCCCTTGATCGAGGCGAACTTCCTGTCCACCGAAACGGACATCAAGGCCTTGCTTCGCTGCATCGAAATGCTGCGTGAAATCGGCAATTCCAGCTTTTGCGCGCCCTATCGCAAACGTGAAGTGATGCCCGGAAATCTCAAGGGCAAGGAGATGACGGATTTCATACGAAACGCATCCGGAACATATTTTCATCAAAGCTGCACTTGCAAGATGGGACGCGACGAGATGTCCGTCGTCGATGGCCGCCTGCGGGTTTACGGAATTCAGAATCTGCGCATCGCCGATGCCTCGATCATGCCGGAAATCTCCACGGGCAACACCATGGCGCCCACGGTCGTGATCGGCGAACGCGCCGCGCAAATCATCAAAAAAGATTACGGTTTCAACTGAGTGACGGAGATCTGACCATCATGAACGCACTAACGCCACACCCCATGCTCTCCGCCGCAGCGGGGGCCTTCATCGCCTCGCCTCACAAAATGCTGATTGGCGGGGAATGGCGCAATGCCGTGTCCGGCGCCACGATCGATGTGGAAGATCCATGCACGGGCAAGGTGATCGCAAAAGTCCCCGCCGCCGAAACGGCCGATATCGACCTGGCCGTGGCGGCGGCGCGCCAGGCGCTGGATGGTCCCTGGAGTAAAATGACCGGCCTGGAACGCGGCAAGCTCATTTCACGCTTTGCCTCACGGCTGGAGGAGCTGGCCGATGAGATGGCGGAGATCGAAGCCATCGATTGCGGCAAGCCCGTGACCTATGCGCGTTATGTCGATGTCGGGTTGAGCGCCACGACCTATCATTACATGGCGGGCTGGGCCAGCAAGATCAGCGGCGAGACCGTCGGTGTTTCCGCCCCGGGTGAGTTCCATGCCTTCACCTTGCGTGAACCCGTGGGCGTGGTCGCGCAGATCGTTCCCTGGAACTTTCCTCTTGTTCTGACCGCCTACAAACTCGCCCCCTCTCTGGCGGCGGGCTGCACGGCCATCATCAAGCCGGCCGAGCTGACCCCGCTCTCGACCCTGCGTCTGGCGCAAATCGCCGAGGAAGTCGGCTTCCCGCCGGGGGTCATCAACGTGGTCACAGGCTATGGCGCCACGGCCGGGGCCGCGCTGGCCGAGCATCCTGGTGTCGACAAGATCGCCTTCACCGGCTCCACGGATGTCGGCAAGGCCGTGGCGCGCGCGGCAACGGGCAACCTCAAGCGCGTGACCTTGGAGCTGGGCGGCAAGGCGCCGATGATCGTGTTTCCCGATGCGGATCTGGATAAGGCGATCCCGGGACTGGCTGGGGCCATCTTCTTTCATCAGGGGCAGGTCTGCACGGCCGGCACACGGCTTTTTGTCCATAAATCCATTCATGACCGCGTCGTCGAAGGAATCGCCGCGGAAGCCAAGAAACTCGTCGTTGGCCACGGGCTTGAGCAAGCGACGACAATGGGCCCCTTGATTTCCGGCCGGCAGCGCGAACGCGTGCTGGGGTACATCGATGAAGGCCGCAAGGCTGGCGCGGAATTCGTCTGCGGCGGCAAATCATATGGCGAATCCGGCTATTTTCTGGAGCCAACGGTTCTGGCCGGCACCAATTCCAGCATGTCCGTGGTGAAGGAGGAAATTTTCGGGCCGGTGCTCTGCGCCATGGCCTTCGATGATGACGATATGGAAACATTGGCCCACAAGGCCAATGAGAGCGATTTTGGCCTGTCCGCCAGCATCTGGACGCGCGACCTCTCCACCGCGCACAAAATGGCCCGGCGCATCAAAGCCGGCAGCGTGTGGATCAACATGCATCATTTCTTCGACCCCGCCCTGCCATTCGGCGGATACAAGCAATCCGGCTGGGGCCGCGAGCAGGGGGCGGAAGCCATCCGCACCTTCACCGAGGTCAAATCCGTTTGCGCGGCTCTGTAAACCAAAAACGATAAGCTCAAGGAGTGTTCCGTAAATGTCGGAAGGTTTGAAAACATTCGCGGCACAGGTTTCACCTGGCGCCTATACTTCTGATATCTTCTATATGCTTGGCTGCTTTGGCGTTCTTCTCGGCATGGTGGCGCTCACCTTGCTCGATGCCGGCATCGTCAACCGCAAGAATGTCATCGACACCATCGTGCAGAAATGGGTCTGCGGGATCATCGGCGGCGGCGCCTATCTCGTGCTGGGTTATGGCATGTGGAACTGGCAAATCTATCAGGCGCTTGGCATTCCGCATCCGCTGGCGCAGTCCTTGTCGGACTGGTCGATCTTCGGGCCGAATTTCACCACTTACGCGCAGCACCTCGATCCGGCGAATGTGCCCGGCGCGGATACCGTACAGATTTTCGGCGCGTTTTTCGTGCTGTTCATCATGTTGATCTGCATGATGATGCACGGCGCCGGGGTCGAGCGGATGAAGCCTCTGCCCGCCTATATCATGTCGCTTCTGATCGGTGGCAATTTCAACCCGATCCTGGCCTATCTGACCTACAGCTCGGCCAGCCCGCTCACCAATAACGGCCTGCATGATTTCGTCGGCGATTTCGT
>NZ_JBFWIX010000031.1:0-30106 GCF_050253495.1 Acidocella sp. | reverse complement strand
GTCGCCAAGAAGACCGCAGCCGCGAAGAAGCCCGTCGCCTAGAAGACCGCAGCCCCGAAGTAGCCGGTCGCCAGGAAGACCGCAGCCGCGAAGAAGCCCGTCGCCAAGAAGACCGCTGCCTCTAAGAAACCGGTCGCCAAGAAGACCTCGGCCGCGAAGAAGCCGGTCGCCAAGAAGACCGCAGCCGCGAAGAAGCCGGTCGCCAAGAAGACCGCAGCCGCGAAGAAGCCGGTTGCCAAGAAGACCGCTGCCGCGAAGAAGTCCGTCGCCAGGAAGACCGCCACCGCGAAGAAACCGGTCGCCAAGAAGACCGCTGCCGCGAAGAAGCCCGTCGCCAGGAAGACCGCTGCCGCCAAGAAGCCGGTCGCCAAGAAGACCTCCGCGCGGAAAACCGCTTCCACGCGCCGCCCCCGCAAAATCGTCGAGCAGCCTATTCCCGAAGTGGAACTGATCTTCATCCCGGAAGAAACCTTCGAGACCATCGAAACCACATCCGAAGTGACGGATTTCACCGATCCCGACATTTCGGAATAAGGTCAGGCCTTAAAGAACGACGACATGGGATGAGCGGCACGAAACGGCTTTTCTCCTCTGTGTCGTTCAAGCCTAACGATTTTTCAAACAGGCGCGATTTTCGCGCCTGTTTTTATGCGCCACGGGCCAACCAATCCTCGATCAAGCGCCGTGCGATTGAATCTTGCGGGGGCAGCCCAAACCCCAGCGCCGCATGAGCACGCACCTGGGCACGGGTAAACCAACGCGCGTCGCGCATCTCATCGTCCTGTAGTTGAATCTCCTCGCTTATCCCTTGCGCGTGAAACCCCAGCATTAGAGACGCTGGAAATGGCCAGGGCTGGCTTGAATGATAATCAACGGCGCCGGTTTTTACACCGGTTTCCTCGAACACTTCCCGGCGAACCGCATCCTCCAGGCTTTCTCCCGGTTCAACGAAACCGGCCAGCGTGGAATACATATTCTTCTCCACCGGAAAACGATGCGACTGCCCAAGCAGCGCCTTGTCCGCGCGCGTGACCAGCATGATCACGGCGGAATCCGTGCGCGGAAAATGCTCCTTACCGCATTGTTCGCAGCGCAATACCCACCCGGCGCGCCATGGTGCCAGCCTGCCCGCGCAAAGCGGACAATATTTATATGTCGCATGCCAGTTGAACACACCGCGCGCGGTGGCCAGCAAGGCGGCATCCAGCGCGGGCAACAAAGCCGTGAGAGCGCGCAACTCCGTGAACGCTCCTTCCATCAATCCGGCGGGCAGCGCACGTCCTGAATAATTCACCGCGAAAAGCGGAACACCGTCCACCAATCCCAAAAAGAGATCGGGAGATATATCCCGCAACGGCAATCGTATCGCGCGCGGTGCCCGTGCGCTCGTATCGACCAGCACCTTGCCATCCCGCAATGGCACATAGCGGCTGGTCGCATCCATGGCGGCGCGCGCTTGCCATGCCGCATCCTCCCGCAGGGGCGCGGCCCGGTCCAGCGCATCACTGCTATAATGATTTGGTTCAGTTTTACCTGTAAAATCCATGGCTTCCCATGTGACACGCCGCCTTTTTCCTGCCAAGCTTGCACTTCGGCGCCGCAGAGGCGATAATCGGCGCGGGAGATCGGCGGCGGACATCGCGGCCCGCCAACCTGGTCAGGGCCGGAAGGCAGCAGCCACAACGGATTTCGCATGGGTCGTTGTCCGGTCTCCCGCCCGAATATCTGCTTTCAAGGTCCGCATTGCCCATGGGTTTGTTCGACGACGATGCGCCAGACGCCCCGCCGCCGGGCCCCGACCTTCTTGGCGACACCCCCGCGCAAGAAGCCCCAAAGGCCGCTGCTTACCGGGTTCTGGCCCGCAAATACCGCCCCACGACGTTTGACGATCTGATCGGCCAGGACGCGCTGGTGCGCACGCTGCGCAACGCCTTCGCCATGAACCGCATCGCCCATGCCTTCATGCTGACTGGCGTGCGCGGGGTTGGCAAAACCACCACCGCGCGCATTCTGGCCCGCGCGTTGAACTGCACCGGGCCTGATGGCAATGGCGGCCCCACACCGGACCCGTGTGGCATATGCGATACCTGCAAGGCGATCCTCGCCGAGCGTCACCCGGACGTGGTGGAAATGGATGCCGCCTCCAATACCGGTGTCGACGATGTACGCGAGATCATCGAGGCGACACGCTTCAAGCCGCTTTCGGCGCGGGTGAAGGTCTTCATCATCGACGAGGTGCACATGCTCTCCAAAGCGGCGTTCAACGCGCTGCTGAAGACGCTGGAAGAACCGCCCCCCCATATCAAGTTCGTGCTGGCCACGACCGAAATCCGCAAGGTGCCGGTCACCGTGCTCTCACGCTGCCAGCGCTTCGACCTGCGCCGCGTGCCGGTGGAGGTGCTGACCGCGCATTTCACGCGCATCGCCCGCAAGGAAGAAGTGGCGATTTCAGAAGCCGCCCTCACCCATATTGCCCGCGCGGCGGACGGCTCGGTGCGCGACGGGCTGTCCCTGCTCGACCAGGCCATCGCCCGCGGGAGCGAGGATGGCGGCGAGATCACCGGCCCGATGGTGGCGGATATGCTCGGCCTCGCGGATCGTGGCTTCGTGTTCGACCTGATGGATGCCGTCATGAAGGGCGACGTCCAGGCCGCGCTGAAGATTTCCGACGATTCCTATGAGCGGGGCGCCGATCCTGGCGTGCTGCTCTCGGACCTGCTGGGGCTGGCGCATCTGATCACCCGCATGAAATCCGTACCCGCCCTGGCCAAGAGCGGCGCGTTGCCGGAAATGGAACGCACACGCGGCATGGCGATGGCCGACCTGCTTTCCATCCCCTTTCTAGGCCGGCTCTGGCAGATGCTGCTGAAAGGGTTGCAGGAGGTGGAAACCGCGCCGGACCGGCGCGCGGGCGCCGAGATGATTCTGATCCGGCTCTGCCATGTCGCGGATATGCCCCCGCCCGGCGAGTTGGTGAAGAAGCTGACAGAGGCCCCCAGCGCGGCCTTGGGTGGCTCTCCCGCTGGCGGACCGGGTGGCGGCGGAGCACGGGCGGTGGCCAACGGCAACACGGTGATGCAAATCGCCGCGCCACGCGCGTTGAGTTTTCAGGATGTGGTGGCGCTGGCCCATGCCAAGCGGGATGTCATGCTCTATGCGCATCTGCGCCAGTCCGTGCATTTGGTGCGCTTCGCACCGCCGGTGATCGAGATGCGCCTGACGGAGGAGCATCCTCGCGACCTCATCTCCAAACTCTCCCGCATGCTGGAAGAGGAAACCGGGCGTCGCTGGACCATCGTGCTCTCCACCCAGCCGGGCGAACCGACGATCGACGAGGCTGAAGGCGTGGCCACCGCCAAGGCACGCGACGAAGCCCTGGCCCACCCTCTGGTACAAGCCATCCTGGCGCAGTTTCCGGGCACCAAGATGGAGACACCGCACGAACCCGAAACCGAGCCCGATCTACCCGCCGACTGGGCGGCGCTGGTTCCACCCGACGAGCTTTATGAAGGAGATGAATAAATGAAGAACATCGCCGGCCTGATGAAACAGGCCCAGCAGATGCAGCAGAAAATGGCCGATATGCAGGCCAAGCTGGAAGCCACCGAAATGGAAGGCGCGGCTGGCGCGGGGCTCGTGAAAATCGTGCTCTCCGGCAAGGGCGCTCTGAAAAGCGTGAAGATCGATCCTAAGCTGATCGACCCCGCCGAGACGGAGATGCTGGAAGATCTCATCGCCGCCGCCCATGCGGATGCGAAATCCAAACTGGACGCGATGATGGAATCCGAAACCAAGAACGCCATGGGCGGCATCAGCCTGCCACCGGGAATGAAGCTGCCCTTCTGAACCGATTCCAAAATCGATGGGCGGCCCCGAACTCGAAAATCTGATCGGCATGTTTTCGCGCCTGCCGGGGCTTGGCCCCCGCAGCGCGCGGCGCATCGTGCTGAAATTGCTGCGTGAAAAGGAAACCGGCCTGCTGCCGCTGGCCGATGCGTTGCGTGCCGCCGCCGCTTCGATCCGCGCTTGTTCCATCTGCGGCAATCTCGATTCTTCCGATCCTTGCGCCATCTGCACCGAGACACTGCGTGAAGCCCGCATCTGCGTGGTGGAAAATGTCGCCGATCTCTGGGCGCTGGAGCGCGCGCATGTTTACCGGGGCCGATATCACGTGCTGGGCGGCACGCTCTCGGCATTGTCTGGACGCGGACCGGAGGATCTTGCCATCACCCCTCTGGTCAGGCGCCTGGAGCAAGGCGGCATCGAGGAAATCATTCTCGCCATGCCCGCCACCGTCGACGGCGCGGCCACCGCCCATTACCTGACCGAACGGCTGCGCCGCTTTGCCGTGCCGATTTCCCGCCTTGCCCAAGGCGTGCCCATCGGCGGCGCGCTGGAGGTGCTGGATGAAGGCACATTGGCCACGGCGCTCAGGGCGCGCGGCGCGGCTTAAGGAAGTTCCGATGAGCAGTTCCCTCGACCCCGCTGACTGGTCCACCCTGCGCGCCCTTGGCCACAAAATGCTGGACGACATGGTGGACCATCTCGCCACCCTGCGCGAACAGCCTGTCTGGCGCCCGATGCCTGACGCCGTGCGGCAATCCTTCACCGCCCCCGTGCCCAGCGCCGGCACGGATCTGGACGCCCTCTATACCCGCTTCACGGCCGACATTCAGCCCTATGTCACCGGTAACCTCCACCCCCGGTTCATGGGCTGGGTGCATGGCGGCGGCAACCCGGTTTCCATGCTGGCGGAATTGCTGGCGGGCGCCATGAACGCCAACTGCGGCGGGCGGGACCATGTGGGCATCGCCGTGGAACGACAGGTGGTTGCCTGGGCGGCTGAAATGCTGGGCATGCCCGCGCAAACCAGCGGCGTGCTGCTGACCGGCTCCTCCATGGCGAATTTCTGCGCCGTGCTTTGCGCCCGGCAGAAAGCCTTGGGCGAGGCCGGGCATGCAACCGGCGTGAACGGCGCCAAGCTCACCGCCTATGCCTCGGCGGGCGTGCACCGCTGTGTCACCGGGGCGCTGGACATGGCTGGTTTCGGCCGCGCCGCCCTTCGCAAAATTCCCGTCGACGCTTCGTTTCGCATGGACATGGCCAAGCTTCGCGAAGCCATCGCGGCGGATAAAGCGGCGGGCCGCACCCCTTTCCTCATCGCCGCCACAGCCGGTAGCGTGGATACCGGCGCTTTCGACGATCTGAACGAAGCCGCCGACATCGCAGAAGCGGAAAACGCATGGTTCCATGTGGACGGCGCTTTTGGCGCGCTAGCCGCTCTCTCCCCCGCCAAGCGCCATCTCACCGAGGGGCTGGGCCGCGCGGATTCCATCGCCTTCGATTTTCATAAATGGGCGCAGGTGACTTATTCCTGCGGCTGTCTGCTGGTGCGCGACCCGGCCATCCACAATGAAGCCTTTTCCCAAGCCACTCATTACCTTGCCGCGGCACCACGCGGGCTCGCGGGCGGTTTCCCCTGGCCATGCGATCTGGGGCCGGATCTCTCACGCGGTTTCTCCGCCCTGAAAATCTGGATGACCCTGTCCGCCTACGGCACAAGCGGCTTGGCAAGCGTGGTGGAGACCAGCTGCGCTCTCGCGGCGCATTTGGCTGGGCATGTACAAGCCAGCAATCATCTCACCCTTCTAGCCCCCGTGGCACTCAACATTGTTTGTTTCGGGATCGAGGGGAAAACCGACCATGAGGTTCTAGATCTCGTGGCCGACCTGCAGGAGGATGGCCTGTTCGCCCCCTCCACCACTCATATTGCCGGGCGCGCGGCCATACGCTGCGCCATCGTCAATCACCGCACGACTGAAAACGACATCGACGCTCTGGTGACGGAAATTCTGCGGCGGATCTAGTATTCTTTATTTAGCGTCCTGCTTATCCCGGATCATTCACCCACGGATTTCAGGGTCAGGATCGTAAAACCTTACAAACTCATCCCCGCGTGCCCGGCACCGCGAAATAGCCCGGGTCGATCAACAGCCTGTCCACGCCGCCAGCCGGAACGTCAAGCCAGCCCCGCTCAGCGACGATCCGATGACACTGGCAGCCAGCCCAGCACGGTCCGATACGCCACCAAGGGCAACAGCAGCGGCACACCCGCCGGGCAGGGGCTGGCTGCCGCCGTGGAAGCGCCGGCCCAGCTCAGCACGACGCCATCGGGCCGGGACGCCAGGACGGAGAAGCTGCCACCGCCAATACGCAAGGCCTCTTCCTCCAGCATGCACGCCCCTCCTGGAGGGCCAAGCACCTCTCCCAACAGCTTAGCTTGCACAAGCCGCACCGCACCGGGCGGCGGCGCGTATCCGGTGGGAAACCCCAAATTTTCACCTGGCAAGGGCGGAGCGTTCACGGCGCGTGCACACAACATCAGTCCGGCGAACATCGCCAGAGCCAGCAGGTAAGATATGGCGGGCGTGCCGTAAGGCAAAATCCGTGGATCGGGCCCTGGGGCAGCCAGTCGTCTCGCCTTCGCCCGCATACACGGCGAAGAGCCAATGGCAGATGTTTCCGGCTTTTGGCGTTTCGGGGGGGATTTGAGCATTTTTCACCTCTTTTGCCTGCAATCTAGGCGCTTTGAGGCGCTTTGCGGAGAGGTCGAATGGCAGAGTTGCGTTAATTCGATATAAACACGGATTGAAGACGGCGGCTGGCTTTCCGGCCGCCACGCTAGATTATTAAAATTTCACCCCTCATCCCGGCACGAGGATAAAAAGGGATGCGGACGAAAACCCGTCTCAAGCATCCTCGACCAGCTCCACCCCCGGAACAATCTTAACAGCCTGGGCCAGACGCGGCGAAACATTGAAACCGCCGGGCAGGCGCAGTTCCAAACGCTGCGCCGCACCTGTCTTGGGGCAAAGCGTGATACGCCCCTTGCCTCTCCCCTCCCGCTCGAACAGGGCCTTCAAGGAGGGCACGGCTTCGGCCCGGTCCAGCCAGATTTTCAGCCCCGCCCCGGCATCGCGCGCCGCATCGTCCAGCAAAATAATATCGGATGCCGTGAGGCGGAGGGATTCACCGTCCATCTTCGCATCGGCGGTAACGAGCAGCGCCGCCCCTTCCTGCAATAATTCGCGCGAGCGGCCCAGCACCTCGGAAAAGAGCGTGACCTCGAAGCTGCCTTGCATATCCGACAAGGTCAGCCACATCATGCGGCTGCCCGTGCGGGTGATGCGCTCTTTCTTGGCCCCCACCGTGCCAGCCAGCTTTACCCGCGTGGCACCCGCCTCCGCCCGGCGCTGAATGGCGCCGGAGGGCACCACCTCCAGCCGCTTCAATGCCTGCGCATACATATCCAGCGGATGGGCCGAAATATGGAAGCCGATGGCCTCGGCCTCGAAAGCCAGACGCTCCGTCTCCGGCCAGTCCGGCCCCTGCGGCAGACGGATTTTCTCCGGCTCGCCACCGCCGAACAGACCGATCTGTCCGCTCTCACGCTCCGCCTGCCCAGCCTGCGCGGTACGCATAATGGTCTCCGCCGCGTTGAAGACACGCGCGCGGTTGGTGTCCAGACATTCGAACGCTCCAGCCTTGGCGAGGATTTCGATCTGCGCGCGGGTAAGGGTTCGCGGGTCGATGCGCGCGGCGAAATCATCGATATTGCGAAAGGGCTTGCCGCCGCGGGCCTTGACCAGTTCATGCATCGCGCCCATGCCGATGCGCTTGACGCCCCCCAGCGCGAAACGGATGGCATAGCGCCCATCATCCTGCAATTCCACCTCGAAATCCGGACCGGATTTGTTCACATCGGGAGGCAGCACCTTGATGCCGTTGCGCATCGCATCGGCGCGCAGCAGGGCAACCTTCTCGGTATTCGCTATGGAGAGCGACATGCAGGCGGCAATGAAGGCCACCGGGTGATTGGCGCGCAAATAAGCGGTTTGATAGGAAACCAGCGCATAAGCCGCGGCATGAGATTTATTGAAACCATAATCGGCGAACTTCGCCATCAGGTCGAAAATCTCATTGGCGCGCTCGGCGGTGAAGCCTTTTTTCGTTGCGCCTTCCAGAAAGATTTCGCGCTGCTTGTCCATCTCCGCGCGGATCTTCTTGCCCATGGCGCGGCGCAGCAGGTCGGCACCCGCCAGCGTATAACCCGCCATCACCTGGGCAATCTGCATCACCTGTTCCTGATAAACGATGATGCCGTTGGTTTCCTCGAGAATGTGATGAATGGCCGGGTCCGGCGCCTCCCACGGAGCACCGCGTTTGCGGTCGCAATAATCGGGAATATTGGCCATCGGCCCCGGACGGTTGAGCGCCTGGATGGCGACGAGGTCCTCAAACCTGTCCGGGCGCATCTGTGCTAACGCGCCACGAAAGGCGGCGGTTTCGAACGTGAACACCCCGGCCGTATCCGCGCGGCCGATCATGTCGTAGGTTTTCTTGTCATCCAGCGGGATTTTGGAAATATCAAGCTCCACCCCCTGCTGGCGGAGGAACTTCAAGGCACGATCGATGATGGTGAGCGTTGTGAGGCCGAGAAAATCGAACTTCACCAGCCCCACCTGCTCGACATATTTCATCGAATATTGCGTCACCAGAAGTTCGGAGCGCGGGTCTTTATAAAGCGGGACAAGCTTGACCAGCTCACGATCGCCGATCACCACGCCCGCCGCATGGGTGGAGGCATGGCGGTAGAGCCCCTCGATCTGCTGGGCGATTTCCAGCAGGCGGGCCAGGGCTTCATCGGAATCCCGCATGTCCTGAAGCTTGGGCTCACCTTCTATGGCGTCTTTTAGGCTCACGGGCTTGGCGGGATTATTCGGGATCAGCTCGGCGACCTTGTTGACCTGCCCGTAAGGCAGACCCAGCACACGGCCCACATCGCGCACCGCCGCGCGGGCCTGCAACTTACCGAAGGTGATGATCTGCGCCACGCGGTCCGCGCCATATTCATGCAGGACATAGCTGATGACCTCGTCGCGCCGCTCCTGGCAGAAATCGATGTCGAAATCCGGCATGGAGACACGTTCGGGATTCAGGAAGCGCTCGAACAGCAAGGCATAACGGAGCGGGTTGAGATCCGTGATGCGCAAACTCCATGCGACCAGCGAGCCAGCCCCCGAGCCACGGCCCGGACCGACCGGAATATGGTGGTCCTTCGCCCACTGGATAAAATCCGCCACGATAAGGAAGTAGCCGGGAAACCCCATCTGCACGATGATGCCAAGCTCAAACTCCAGGCGCTCCCAATATTCCTGCTGCGCATCGCCCTCGACCCCTTCGAAGGCCAGCCGCGCGCGCAACCCTTCTTCCGCCATGGCGCGCAAGGTCTCTTCTTCCGTGGCACCTTCGCGTACCTTTGGGCAGCGCGGCAAAAGCGGCTTGCGCGTGCCGGTCATCACCGTGCAGCCTTGCGCGATGGCAATGGTATTGTCGCACGCATCCGGCAAATCGGCGAACAACGCGCGCATCATCGCGGCGGGTTTGAACCAATGCTCGGGCGTCACATGCCGACGGTCTTTTTCCGCCAGCACGCGCCCCTCGGCGATGCAGAGCAACGCGTCATGCGCTTCGTACATCTCACGCTTGGCAAAGAAACATTCATTGGTGGCGACGAGGGGAAGGTCGAATGCTTCCGCCAGTTGCAAAAAGCCGGGCTCGGTGGCGATCTCCACCGCCTCGCCATGGCGCTGAATCTCAATGGCGAGACGCTCGGCGAATGCCTCCTTCAGGGCGGCGAGGTATGAGCGCGCCTCGTCCATCTGGCCTTCCGCCAGCAACCGCCCGATGGGGCCTTGCGCACCGCCGGTCAGCAGAAACAAGCCAGATGCATGTTCCGCCAATTGCGCGCGCGTGATCTGCGGTTTCACCGCGTCGCCCGAAAGAAAGGACAATGAGGTCAGACGGGTGAGATTGGCGTATCCTTCCTCGTTCTGCGCCAGCACCACGATATTGTCGGGTGGCAGATTGAGGCCCGGGCGCGCCAAGCCAAGCTGGCAGCCAATGATGGGCTGCACGCCGGATTTTGTGCAATACTGGGTGAACTCCAGCGTGCCGAACATATTGGAGCTGTCGGTCATGGCCACGGCGGGCATGTTTTCCGCCGCGGCCAGGGCAGCCAGCTTGTCGGCCTTGATCGCGCCTTCCGAAAGAGAGTAAGCGGAATGGACGCGTAAATGCACGAAATCAGCGTGGGACATGCGGGACTCCTGATCTCAGAGGGCAGGTTCGGACAAAGCCCGCGCGGGGGCAAGCCAAGCTCGCAAGGGCTCATCGTAAAAACGCAAAAGCAAAAATGCGGCCATGAAGGTCAACCCCGCCGCCAGCAATGCCGGTCCCGTTCCAGGACCTATCAGCCGGAATACCGCCCGCAAGAGCGGTTCCTGTATGACATAGAGCGGATAGGAAACACGCCCCGCCCATAGCCAGACCCGGTTCGTTGGCATGGGTGAAACCGCCCTCGCCCCCAGGCACAACAAAAGGGGAAATCCACAAGCGACACAGAACATGTCATACCACCAGCCGCAATCGGGCACGGCGAGCAGGACAGCCAGCGCCAGAACAACCAGCCAGCCGGGCCAGACGGGACAACAAACATGGCAACGAAACCGGCTGATGGCCACGCCGGCGCCAAAAGACAATGTCACCCGGACAAATCCCGCGAGAAAGGAGGGCACGCTATTGACGCCAACCGCGCCTATCTGCCCCGCGAGATGCGCCACCGCTCCCAAGATGGCCGCCGCGGCCAAAAGCAACATGACCGTTTTGGGTGCATCCAGGGTTCTGACGCGGATGAGACCGAAAAACACCACATTGGCGAACAACTCGAAAAACAACGACCAAACGGGAATGTTGGTGGGAAAGGTCGTCTGGCCGAACAACAGACCAAGCGGCAATAGCGAGGCGCTGGCGAAGTCGAGCATGAATAATTCAAACCGACCGCCGGACCAGCCTGGATTAAAGCTCAACAGACCTAAAACCGCGCCAGCCAACACCATCGGATATAAGCGAACGCAACGGCGGTGAAAAAACGCTCCGAATCCCATGCCCTTGGCGAGGCGCTCGTCATAAGCCTCGGCCAGAACAAATCCGCTGAGCGCGAAAAAGAAATCCACGGCCAGATAGCCGTGCTGCATGTGATGGCTCAACCCGAAACCACCGCCCAGGTGACGGTCGAACACGGCGAAAGCGGCAATACCGCGCATGCCGTCCAGCACGGTGTAACGATGCGCGCTCATGCAAGCGGCAAGGGCGGGTCATAATCCACGCCCATGAAATACAGCCCACCGGCGGGGGCGGTCTGGCCGGCGGCGGGGCGGGACCTGGCGGCAAGAATTTCAGCGATTTTCCGTTCCGGCCAATGACCTTCGCCGACCATTTTCAACGACCCCGCCATGTTGCGGACCTGGTGATGCAGAAAGCTCCGCGCCTTGGTTTCGAGAACCACCCGTTCGCCCTCGCGGCGCACTTCCAATAGATCCAATGTCCGCATGGGGGTCTTGGCCTGGCAGGCTGAGGCGCGAAAGGATGAAAAATCATGGTGCCCGAGCAAGGCTTGCGCGGCGCGGTGCATGGCTTGCTCATTCAGCCTGGCTTTCACGTGCCAGACGCGGTTTACCGCCAGCGTCGGCGGCTGGGGGCGGTTGAGAATAATATAGCGGTAACGGCGCGCCTGGGCGGAAAAACGGGCATTCCAACCCTCGGGGGCCACGCAGCAGCGCAGCACGGCGATGGGATGAGGCCGGAGGTGGAAATTCATTGCCTCGCGGATGCGATAGGGCGTGAAGTCCGGCAACTCGATCTGCACGACCATGGCAAGCGCATGCACCCCGGCATCGGTACGCCCGGCGGAAACCGCCTCGGTGATCCCAGCACCGCCACGCAGGCGCGAGGCGGCCTCCTCAATCACCTGCTGGACGGCGAGACCATGCTTCTGGCGTTGCCAGCCCATGAAGGGCGTGCCGTCATATTCGATCTCCAGCGCCCAAAGGGTCAATAGAACCGCGCCCCTTCGGGCAGCTTGCAACCACGCAGGAAATCCTCGGCACACATCGCGGCCTTGCCGGCGCGCTGCAGGCGCGTGACGCGCAACGCGCCCTCGCCGCAGGCGATAATGAAGCCACCAGGCAGCAATGTGCCAGGAATCCCCTCTCCAGGCACCACCTCGGCGGCGAGGATCTTCACCACCATCTCCCCCAGCAACCCCAACGCGCCGGGCCAGGGATAAAAAGCGCGGATGCGCCTCTCCAGCACCATGGCGGGCAGGCGGAAATCCAGCCTCGCATCCTCGCGGGAGAGTTTAGGCGCATAAGTTGCCAGGGCCTCGTTCTGCGCGACAGGCGTGCTGGGCTCGCCCAGTTCCCGCACGATGAGACTGGCGCCGATCTCCGCCAAACGGTCGTGCAGATCGGCGGACGTGTCCTCCTGGCCGATGGGGGTGGCCTCCCGGCGCAGCATCGGGCCGGTATCCAGCCCCGCCTCCATCTGCATGATGGTGATACCGGTTTCGACATCACCGGCTTCGATGGCGGCCTGGATGGGCGCCGCGCCGCGCCAGCGCGGAAGCAGCGAACCGTGGATGTTCAGGCAGCCGCGTGCCGGCGCATCCAGAAAATCCCGCGGCAAAATCAGCCCGTAAGCGGCCACCACGGCGGCATCCAGGGACAGGGCGCGGAAATAATCCAGCTCCTCCTGGTTTTTACGAAGCCTGCCTGGCGTACGCACGTTCAGGCCAAGCTCCAGCGCGGCGGCATGCACGGGGCATGGCTGCTCCTTCTGGCCGCGCCCGGCGGGCTTAGGGGGTTGGGCATAAACCGCCCTCACCTCATGCCCGGCCGCCACCAGCGCCTTCAACGCCGGCACGGCAAAACCGGGCGAGCCCATGAAGGCGATCTTGAGAGGCGCGGCCGTCACCGGCTTTTCAGCTCTTTTTGGGCCTTGGCGAGCTTACGCAACAGCATGTTGCGCTTCAGCGCCGAGAGATAATCCACGAACAGCACACCATTCAGATGATCGATCTCATGCTGCAAACAGGCCGAGAGCAACCCTTGCGCCTCAATCTCCTGTTTCGCGCCCTGCGGGTCCTGGTAACGCACCTTCACCCAGGCCGGACGGGTGACCTCGGCATATTGGTCCGGAATGGACAGGCAGCCTTCCTCCTGGGTTGCCATGTCCTCGGATTTGGCGACAATCTCCGGATTGATCAACGCGATCGGCGCGGGTTCCTCCTTGGGGGCCACATCCACCACGATCACGCGCAACAAGCTGCCGATCTGATTGGCGGCCAGGCCGATCCCTGGCGCCTTGTACATGGTGGCAAACATGGAAGGGACGAGACGGCGCACCTCTTCCGTATCGGCGGATGTCACCGGCCGGGCCAGCTTGCGCAGCACGGGTTCGGGATAGATCAAAATGGGCAGGAGCGGAGCGCCGATTTGTATTTCAGACATGCCAAGCATGTAATCCGCCGCGCCCGCCCCTGCAACGCGCCCCCCTTGCATCGCTGTAAAACCATGCCAACATATAGACCCGGATGCCTCTCTAGGGGGTCCATAACCGCTTCGCTCATTTGGGGGAGCAAGGATCATGACGACACGCGTTTTTACTTCACCGCTTTTTCTCGGCTTCGACCATTTGGAGCAAATGATCGAGCGCGCCGCGAAAAACTCATCCGATGGCTACCCGCCCTATAATATCGAGCAACTCAGCCCGGTTTCCCTGCGTATCACGCTCGCCGTGGCGGGATTCACGATGGACGACCTGCAGATCACCCTGGAAGATAACCAATTGGTGATCAGGGGGCGCCAGACTGACGATGGTCAGGGGCGGGTTTTCCTGCACCGTGGCATCGCGGCGCGACAGTTCCAGCGGGCTTTCGTGATCGCGGAGGGCATTGAGGTGAAGGGCGCGTGGCTGGATAATGGCCTGCTGCATGTGGATCTCATCCGCCCCGTGCCACAACCGGTGGTGAAAACCATCCCCATTTCACGCGGCCAGACCAAGGTGCCCGCCCCCGCCAGAATGGTGGACGGGGACTGAGGCGCATCACGACGGACGGACGATCTGGCCAAGACGGCGGGTCGTCCCCAATTCAGACATAAAGGGACTTCAGGCTGGAGCTTTTCCGCCAGAGGGGCCTGAAAGGACAGACGATGAACATCAAAAACCATGACGGCACGGCTAATTTTGTCCCCGGCACGGTGCTGGACATCCACCATATTTCCCCCGCCCAGCTCGCCTTGCTGGGGCTGGAGGAAATCGCCTTCGTGAAGCCGGTGATGACCGAGAACGGCCCCGCCTTCGCCATCCACGCCGCCGATGGCACGCCAATGGCGATCGCCGCCAATGAGCAGCTCGCCGCCGCGGCCATCGTGCAGAACGACATGCTGCCGAACCGGGTGCATTGACCCTGGCCTAGCCTCACCGCCGGGGGGGTGGTAATGGCGCGCCATGTCCATCGTCCTCGCATTGCCCAAGGGGCGCATCTTGAAGGAAGCCGGGCCCGTGCTGGCCCGCGCCGGCCTGGTGCCGGAGCCGGAATATACCGACGAAGCCTCCCGCAAATTGCGGTTCCACACGAGCCATCCGCAGGTGGATGTCATCCGGGTGCGCTCCTTCGATGTAGCCACCTTCGTGGCTTTCGGCGCCGCGGAGATCGGCATTTGCGGTGGCGACGTGCTGATGGAGTTCGACTATCCGGAAGTCTACGCGCCGCTGGATCTGGGTATTGGCAAATGCCGCATCTCGGTGGCTGAACCCAAGGACGATGCGGGGCAGACAGACCTCTCCCGCGTTTCCGCCATCCGGGTCGCCAGCAAATACCCCAACACCGCCAAGCGGCATTTCGCGCGCCGGGGCATCCAGGCGGAAATCGTGGAATTGTCCGGCTCCATGGAACTGGCTCCGGGCCTGGGGCTGTCGCGGCTGATCGTCGATCTGGTGCAGACCGGCAGCACGCTGAAGGCGAACGGGCTGGTGGAAACCGATATGATCGCACAGGTTTCGTCACGGCTGATCGTGAACCGTGTCGCACTGAAAACCAGGCCCGACGAAATCGGCGCCTGGATCGAGGCTTTCAGGAAGGCGCTTGCGTCATGAAAAAACTGGCAACCGACCATCCGGATTTTGAGGCCGCCCTCAACACGCTTCTAGCGCGCGCGCTGGTGGCGCCGGAACTCTCCGGCACGGTCCGGGAGATTATCGGGCGGGTGCGCGCCGAAGGCGATGCCGCGCTGCTCGATTACACGGCGCGCTTCGACCGGCAGACGCTGACCGGGGCGGAACTACGCGTGACGGCCCAGGAGATGGAAACCGCCAAGGCCCAAACGCCCAACAGGCTGCGCGAGGCGCTGGCCCAGGCGGCACGGCGGATCGAGACGTTTCACAAGGCCCAAATGCCAAGGGATTTCGCCTATACCGACGATGAAGGCATTACCTGCGGTCTACGCTGGGGCGCGTTGGACGCCGTGGGGCTGTATGTGCCTGGCGGCAAGGCGGCGTATCCATCCTCGGTGCTGATGAACGCCATCCCAGCCAAGGTGGCGGGGGTCAAGCGTATTGCCATGGTCGTGCCGGCCCCGGGCGGCGTGCTCAACCCGCATGTGCTGGCGGCGGCCGAAGCCGCGGGCATCACCGAAATTTACCGAGTCGGTGGAGCGCAGGCCGTGGCGGCCCTGGCCCATGGCACCCAGACCATCGCGCGGGTGGACCGGATCGTGGGGCCAGGCAATGCCTATGTGGCGGAAGCCAAACGGCAAGTCTTTGGACAGGTGGGCATCGATTCCATCGCCGGTCCCTCGGAGGTGCTGATCCTCGCCGACGAAGCGAACGATCCGATGCAGGTGGCGCTGGACCTTCTGGCCCAGGCCGAGCACGATGAGGATGCGCAATCCATTCTGGTGACAGACAGCCTCAGCTTGTCGGCGGCGGTGGAAACGGCCGTGGAACAAGCGCTGGAAACCCTGCCCCGCCGCGAGATCGCCGGGGCAAGCTGGCGGCGCCATGGCGCGATCATTCTGGTGCGAAACTGGGACGAGGCCGTGAACATCGCCAACCGCGTTGCTCCGGAACATCTGCAACTGATGCTGGCGGATCCGGAACCGATTTTTGCCAAAGTGCGCCATGCTGGCGCCGTGTTTCTGGGCCGCAACACGCCCGAGGCGATGGGCGATTACATTATCGGGCCGAACCATGTGCTGCCGACCTCGGGCACGGCGCGCTTCGCTTCCGGCCTGTCCATCTATGATTTCCTGAAGCGCACCACCTTCGCGGCGGTGCCGCCGCAAGCCTTGGCGACACTTGGCCCGGCCGCCGTGGCGCTGGCGGAAGCGGAGGGGTTGACGGCGCATGCCGCCTCCATCGCGGTGCGCCTGCCGAAAAACTGAAGCTCCTCCGGGCTTTGGTTGTCACCCAAGCCTTCCCCCCTGAAATGACGCTCGAAACCATGGGGTGGGAATCTTGGGGCGCTTGATGCAAAGCGCCCCAAACCCCGCGAATTTTGATTTTTCAAGATATTCGATGGGGTGTGCTTATAAAACAGCCCCTCAATGGTCGTTCCCCGCTTGATCGCCGGCCCCCGCCGCGACAGGTGGGGGCGCGGGGGCGCGCGTGGCATGGCCGGGAGGCATGAAGCCATGCGCCAGCTCATGATAAAGCGGACGTGGGCAGACCAGACGAGAGGCCCCCAACCCCAGCATGGCGGCGACCATCACCGGAATGACCGAGCCAGTATTGCCGGTCATTTCCAGGATGATGACAAAGGCCGTCATCGGCGCCTGCACCACGCCGGCGAAGTACCCCGCCATGCCGAGCAATGCGCCCACGCTGGCGGCGGTGCCCCCCTCCCCCGCGATCCAGGCGCCTAGCCCCGCGCCAACCGAAAGCGACGGCGCGAAGATGCCTCCCGGAATGCCGGAAACCGCCGTCACCAGTGTGGTGGCAAATTTCGCGGGCCAGAAATACCAATGCGGCGTGACACCCTCCACCGCGTCGCGCGCCGTCTGATAGCCAGTGCCAAAACTATCCCCGCCAGTGGCGACACCGATCACCGCGACGATCACCCCACAGATCAACGGGTAAAGCAGCCGCCTCACCCTCGGGTTGCCGGAGATCCAGCCTTTCGCCCAGTGACCTATATCCAGCATCAACCGGCTGAACAGCCCGCCCAGCAAGCCACCCGCCGTGCCGCACAGAGCGGTCAGCAGCCAACCGCTGACCCCACCGACAGACGCGTTACTGGTGCCGAAATAAGTGTAATTGCCCGTCAAACCCAGCGAGACGAGACCGCCGACGATCACCGTCGTCAGCACGAGGCCATTGGTCTTGACCTCGAAGCTGCGGCTCATCTCCTCAATGGCGAACACCACGCCAGCCAAGGGCGCGTTGAAGGCGGCGGCGATACCCGCCGCCGAGCCGGCCAGAATCAGCCCGCGCTCATTCTGCAACCCGCGCAGCCTGGCCACTTGCAGCATGATCGCCGCGCCCACCTGCACGGTCGGCCCCTCGCGCCCCACGGAAGCGCCGCAGAGCAGCCCCACCACCGTCAGGCCGATTTTAGCGAAGCACATACGCACCGACAGCAGCCGCCGCCTGGCAATGCCGCGCGGTAATTCCCGCGCCGCTATGGCCTGGGGAATGCCGCTGCCCTGCGAGCCGGGAAACACGACTCCGGCGGCCCAGGCGCAAAAGACGAATCCAAGCGGCGTAATGAGCAACGGCAACAGCCAGAATCGGGATGTGGTGTGAAAAAACAGAGTTTCCGCGCCATCCGACGCGCGGGCGAACAGCACGCTCACCGCGCCTACACATAAAGCACCGCCCCAAAATGCGGCGCGGCGCCGCCAAAACCGGCCAGCCAGTTGCGGCAATCGCCGCACTGGTGCCCCCAGCTTGCTTTCCAAGCTCTTGCCTCCTGTTCCCAACACAGCTAATAGCCCCGCACGGATATGGGCACATAGCTCAGCGGTAGAGCACCACCTTGACATGGTGGGGGTCACAGGTTCAATCCCTGTTGTGCCCACCATATCCGATTTTCCCACGCATTTTCATTGACTTAGCCTTGCATTCCCGGGGTGGCGCCCGCGACGCGGGCAGGCCCTGCCCCGCTTACACCCCCTGCAAGCCTTGACGGCGCAACATTACGGGCCCATTTGGGCGCCAGTTTTCCAATTTTTTCGGCAGAGGTGTGTTTGTCTAAGGAAGATATGATCGAATTCAGCGGCATGGTGACCGAATTGCTGCCCAATGCCATGTTCCGCGTGAAGCTGGATAACGACCACGAGATTCTGGCCCATACCAGCGGTAAAATGCGCAAGAACCGCATCCGTGTTCTGGCCGGCGACCGTGTGAATGTGGAAATGACCCCCTATGACCTGACCAAGGGCCGGATCACATTCCGCTTCAAGTAATCCTGGCCTCGGCCAGCCCGCGCCGCTTGGCGCTGTTGCGGCAGATCGGCATCGAACCCGCCAGAATCACCGCCCCCGAGATCGACGAGACTCCCGCCCCCGGCGAAACGCCTCGCGCATTCGCGCGCAGGATGGCGTTGGCAAAGCTTGCTCCCGAACCCGGCGCTTTCGTGATCGCGGCGGATACCGTCGTTGCCGCGGGGCGGCGCATGCTGCATAAAACCGAAACCCGCGAAGAGGCCGAGCATTATCTGCGCCTGCTCTCAGGGCGCCGCCACAAAGTGCACAGCGCCGTGGCCGTGGCGGCTCCGGATGGCCGGGTCTCTTGCCGGGTAAGCGAATCGGTCGTGGGCTTCGCCCGGCTGGATGAGCCTCAGATCCGTGCCTATCTCGAAAGCGATGAATGGCGCGGCAAGGCGGGTGGGTACGCCATCCAAGGTTTGGCGGCCTGCTTCATAGATTTCATCTCCGGCTCCTATTCCGGCGTTGTCGGCCTGCCCCTGCACGAAACCACGAAGCTGCTGCGCGGGCTGGGCTGGCATTGATCGCCGTCTCCGCACATGGCGCGCTGGTGCGCATCGCCATGCTGCGCGGCGACAATCTCACCAGGTTCCATCTCTGGAACCGCGAGCGGCCGGATGGCGTGGGCGATCTCTACACTGGCCGGGTGGATGCCGTGGAAAAGGCCCTGGCGGGGTGTTTCGTGGCACTGGGAGCGGAGCATTCCGGCTTCCTGCCGGACAGCGCCGGAGGCAAAAATCTTACGGTTGGCGATTATGTGAGCGTGCGCGTCACCCGTGCCCCGCAAGGCGGCAAGGGGCCGCGCCTGAAACGCGACGATGCTCCACCCGGTGAAGCGCCTGGCCTCGTCACGAACGGTCCTGGCCCGCTGCTGGAGCTGGCGGCACACTACCCCGCCGAGGAGGTCGTGCTGGATGATTACGCGCTGATGGCCGAGTTGCGCCCCGCCCTGGAGGGTCGCATGCGCCATGACGCGCGGGCCTTCGATCCGGTGCTGGAGGATGAGGTGGCCGCCCTGGCCGAGCCCGTGGCCCGGCTGCCGCAAGGGGCCAGGCTGCACATCACCCCCGCCCCAGCCGCCACGCTTTTGGACGTAGACGCCGCCACCGCCAGCCACATGGCGCCGCTGGCGCTCAACGAGGCCATCCTCCCGGAAATCTGCCGACAGATCGTGCTGCGCAACCTTTCGGGCGGCATTCTCGTCGATTTCGCCGGGCTGAAGGCCGCCCAAAGGCAAAAACTGCTTCCTCCTTTGCAAATGGCTCTGCGGCGGGATCCTCTGGGCCCGAAGCTGCTCGGCCTCTCGCATCTCGGTTTCGCCGAGATCAGCCGGCGGCGCATCCGCCCGCCCTTGCACGAAATTCTGGACCCATGACCTGCCCGATCTGTCACAAACCCTCCTCTCCGGTATTCAAGCCTTTCTGCTCCAAACGCTGCGCCGAGATCGATCTCGGCCGCTGGCTGAACGACAGCTACAAGCTGCCCACGCGCCCCGACGAAACCGGCGACGAGGATGAAGGCTGGAGCGGCGACAAGGAGTAGCCCCACCGCGATTGTTAAGCTAAACGCCTGAAGTCCGGGGCTGTCTTCGTGAGCCGATTGGAACAAAAAAGGCTTCAGCTTCCCGAAGCTGGAATTCATCCAGGCATTTCAAGAACGGGAACACTAGCCACGTTGGGCGAGATAAACCGACCCCAGGATCATCGCCCCGCCCGCGAACTCCGCCAGGGTCAATCTCTCCCCCAGCAATGCCGCGCCCCCCAGGACGCTGAAGACCGGCAGCAGATACAGGAACCACCCGGCTGTCTGTGCCCCCAATGTCGCCACGCCCTTATTCCAGGCGATCAACGCGACGACGGAGGAGCCTATGGCCAGGAAGATCAGGATCTCCCATTCCCGTCCGGTCATCACCGTCATCATAGGGCCCAGGCCAGGCGCGCCGGCGATCAGCAGCGGCACGGTACCGATGGACATCGTCACCGCGGAGCTTTGCAGCGCGCCATGCTTCTCGATCAAGGGGGGGATCACCACACAATAAACCGCCCACCCCAACGCTCCCAGCAGCAGCAGAACAATGCCGCGTATATCGCCTTGCGCCTTGCCCGCCGACAGCGCCAGCAATGCAATGCCGGCCGCCCCCAGAAACGCCGCGAAAAGGGTGTGCCCACGCGGCGCGCGGCGCGCGGCAAGACAGGCCAGCAACAGAATCATCAGTGATTCCGAAGAGTTGAGCAGCCCGGTCATGCCTGCGGAGACCGTGCGCCCGGCAATTCCGGCCAGTAGATTATACGCGCCGACGCCACTCAGCCCGCAAACCGCTCCCCGCAGCCAATCGCGCATGGACCAGCTCTGCATGGCCCCGATCAGCCCCGGCAGAAAACACAGCGAGGCGATGCTGTAGCGCAGCGCCATATAAGACGCACCCGGCATCGCCAATAACCCGCCGCCAACAAAATAGCGGTTACCGATGGGCGCGAACCCCCATAGCACCACCGCCCCCAGCACAAGCAGAACCGCCTGCCCCCTGGGCGCCATGAATTGACCGGAAAGGACTGACTGGCTCATGCGCGGGCCCAAAAAATAGGGTGATTGACCAAAGACCGACCGGCTCTAGGCGGGGTACTGGGGCCTGTCCATCCACACCGGAAGCTGGGCAAACATGCGCAAATGCGGGCATTAAAAATGCCGCCTTCCCAAAGGAAAGGCGGCATGCCCTGAAATATCCCGGTTTTAGCCCAGATTCGAAAAAGCCTTGCTCAGCGCCTCCACGCCGGGAAGCACCTTACCCTCCATCCATTCCAGAAAGGCGCCCCCGGCGGAAGAGAGGTAGGTCATGTCGTGATGCACACCGGCGAGCTTCAGGGCCGAGACCGTATCGCCGCCGCCGCCCACCGAGATCACCTTGCCTTCCTTCGTCGCCTCGGCGATGGCCTTGGCCAGCGTGTTGGTGGATGCATCGAAGGGCTTGGTCTCAAAGGCGCCGAGCGGGCCGTTCCAGATGATCGTCTTGATCTCCGGCAGGCGCTTGACGAACGCCTCCACCGTGGCGGGACCGACATCCAGCGCCATGGCATCATCAGGAATGTCCTCGACATTCACCACCTTGGTGGGCACATTGGCCGAGAACGTCTCGGCCACCACCACGTCCTGGGGCAACAAGATCTCGCAGCCCTTGGCGGCGGCGGTTTTCAATATCTCCAGCGCGGTGCCCTGCAAACCGGGCTCCTGCAAGGATTTGCCAACCGAAAGCCCCTGCGCCGCGAGGAACGTATTCGCCATCGCGCCACCGATCACCAGAATATCCACCTTGGTGACCAGATTGTTCAAAAGATCAAGCTTGGTGGAGACCTTGGACCCCGCGACAATCGCCGCCACCGGGCGTTGCGGATTGCCAAGCGCCGCTTCCAGGGCATGTAGCTCCGCCTGCATCAACCGCCCGGCGAAGGACGGCAGATGCCGGGCAATCCCCTCGGTGGAGGCATGGGCGCGGTGCGCGGTGGAGAAGGCGTCGTTGACGAAAATATCGCCCAGCTTGGCGAGCTGCGCGGCAAATTCCGGATCGTTCTTCTCTTCGCCCGCATGGAAACGGGTATTTTCCAGCACCAGCACATCGCCATCATTCAAGGCGGCGACAGCGTTTTCAGCTTCCGGGCCGATACAATTCGCCGCGAAGCCGACGGGCTTGCCGAGAATCCGGCCCAATGATTCGGCAATGGGCTTCAACGACATGCCCGGCACAACCTGGCCTTTCGGCCGGTCGAAATGGCTCAGCACGATCACCCTGGCCCCCTTGTCGGAGAGCTCCTGGATGGTCGGCAGCAGGCGTTCGAGACGGGTCGCATCCATGACCTTCCCATCCCGCACGGGAACATTCAGATCCGCGCGGAGAAGCACGCGCTTCCCCGCCACGGCCACGTCGTCAAGTGTCCGGCTCGCCAGGTTGAACTCCGGCGCCGGGCTCATAACGCACCGAAATAGGCTGCTGTATCGGACATGCGGTTGGAGAAGCCCCACTCATTGTCGTACCAGGACAGCACACGGGCCAAGCCGCCATCGACGACATTGGTCTGCGGCGCGTCGAAGGTGGAGGACGCCGGGACATGATTGAAGTCCGAGCTGACCAGCTTCTCGGTGGAGTAGCCCAAGATCCCCTTCAATTCGCCTTCGGAGGCGGCCTTCATGGCGGCGTTGATCTCCTCGGCGGTGGCGGATTTCTTCAACACCACATCCAGGGAAATGAGGGAGACATTCGGGGTCGGCACACGAATGGCGGTGCCATCCAGCTTGCCCTTCAGCTCCGGCAGCACGAGGCCAACAGCCTTGGCGGCCCCCGTGGAGGTGGGAATGATGTTCGCGGCGGCGGCGCGGGCGCGGTGCAGGTCCTTGTGCAGCGTGTCCACGGTGCGCTGGTCGCCCGTATAAGAATGGATCGTCACCATGTAGCCACGCTCGATCCCGAAGCTCTCATGCAGGACCTTGGCGACCGGCGCCAGGCAGTTGGTGGTGCAGGAGGCGTTGGAGATGATCTGGTGATCCGTGGTCAGGGTCTTGTGATTCACGCCGAACACAATGGTGGCATCCACGCCGTCGGCCGGGGCGGAAACCAGCACCTTGCGCGCGCCCGCAGCGAGCAGCTGGGCAGCGGCGTCACGCTTGGTGAACAGGCCGGTGCACTCCATCGCCACATCCACGCCCTGCAAGGGCACCTTGGAGGGGTCACGCTCGGCGGTGACCTTGATGGGGCCATAGGTGCGGCCGTTAAGGGTGATGACCAAGCTGTCGCCCTTCACCTCGACCGTGCCAGGGAAACGGCCATGCACGGAATCATAACGGAACATATGGGCATTGTCCTCGACAGAGCCGAGATCGTTGATCAGCACCGGCTCGACATCGACGCGGCCACTCTCGATGAGCGCGCGCAGCACCAGACGGCCGATACGGCCAAAGCCGTTAATAGCGATTTTAACTGCCACGTTCAGTTTCCTTCTTTCTTTACCGCGGCCACGATCGCCGCTTCCGTAATGCCGAAATGCTCGTACAAGATTTCCGCGGGGGCGCTAGCGCCAAACCCGTTCATGCCGATGAAAATTCCGTCAGGACCCAGCCAGCGTTCCCAGCCGAAACCGCCCGCCGCCTCCACGCCAATGCGTGAGGCGGTCCCCAGAACCTCTTTCTGGTATTCAGGACTTTGCTGGGCAAACAGCTCCAGGCAGGGCGCGGAAACCACCGCCACCTCAATGCCCTGCGCCGCCAGCGTCTTCCTGGCCGCCATGGCCAGGGAGACTTCCGTGCCGGTGGCAATGATGGTGGCCGCACGGGGGCCATTAGCCTCGGCCAGCACATAGGCGCCGCGGGCGCTCTTATTGCCATTGGCGCTCTCGCGCAGGGCGGGCACACCCTGGCGGGAGAGCACAAGCAGACTCGGTCCCTTGGCGTTCTTGATGGCGATTTCCCAGGCTTCGGCGGTTTCGATCGCATCGGCCGGGCGCAGCACCAGCACGTTGGGCATGGCGCGGAAACTGGCCAGATGCTCGATGGGCTGATGGGTTGGGCCATCCTCTCCCAAGCCTATGGAATCATGGGTGAGCACATGGATGGCACGGGTGCCCATCAATGCCGCCAGACGGATGGCCGGGCGCATATAATCGGCGAACACGAAGAAAGTGCCGCCATAAGGGATCAGCCCGCCATGCAAGGCAATGCCATTCATCGCCGCCGCCATGCCGAACTCACGAATGCCATAATAAATATAACGGCCGGCATAATTGCCAGGCGTGACATCGCCCATGCCCTTGATGAGGGTAAGATTGGAGCCGGTGAGGTCGGCCGAGCCGCCGACCAGTTCCGGCACCGCCTGCACCAGAGCCTCCAGCGCCTTCTGGCTGGCCTGACGGGTGGCGAGCTTGGGCTTGGCCTCGGCCAAGCCGGCCTTATAGGCGCTCATCGCCTCAACCCACCCCTCGGGCAGCTTGCCCTGCATCACACGCTCAAACTCGGCCCGCATCGGGTGCTTGGCCAGGCGCTTCAACCAGGCGCGGCGGGTGGCGGCCCCACGTGAGCCAGCTTCACGCCAAGGCGCATAGATCTCATCGGGCACCGTGAAGGGCAGATGATTCCAACCCAGCGCCTTCTTCGCTCCTTCCGCCTCGGCGCCGCCCAGCGCGGCCCCATGCACCCCGGCCGTTCCCGCCTTGGTGGGGGCACCGAAACCGATGATGGTCTTGCAGGCGATGATGGTGGGCTTGGAGGATTTCTGTGCGAAGGTCAGGGCGGCCGCCAATTCCTCGAAATCATGCCCGTCGATGCGCCGGGTGTTCCAGCCATAGGCGGCAAAACGCTTCAGCGTATCCTCGGAGGTGGAAACCGACGTGGCGCCATCGATGGAGATGGAATTATCGTCCCACAGCACGGTCAGCTTGTTGAGCTTCAGATGCCCCGCGAGCGCGGCGGCTTCATGGGAGACGCCTTCCTGCAAGCAACCATCCCCCGCGATGACCCAGGTACGATGATCCACCAGGGATTTGCCGAATTTGGCGGCCAGCATGCGCTCCGCCAGCGCCATGCCGACAGAGGTGGCAAAGCCCTGACCGAGCGGCCCGGTTGTCATCTCGATGGCCGGGTGCTCACCATATTCCGGATGCCCGGCGGCGCGGGAATGCAACTGGCGGAAGCTCTTGATCTGTTCGATCCCCATCCCCTCATGGCCGGTGAGATGCAGCAGCGCATAGAGCAGCATGGAGCCATGCCCGGCGGAGAGCACGAAACGGTCACGGTCCCACCAATCCGGCGCGGCGGCGTCGAATTTCAGAAATTTGCGATAGAGCGTGGTGGCGGCATCGGCCATGCCCATCGGCATGCCGGGGTGGCCGGATTTGGCGGCCTCCACCGCGTCGATGGCCAGCGCCCGGATGGCATTGGCCATTGCCCGATCCTCGCTGGGCTCACGCGCCAGCAGTTCCGCCTGACGCGCCAGCGCCGCTCCGTTGCCTGAATGATCCGCGATACTCGCCATGTTTCCGCCAATCCTGGGTAATTGGCGTGTGCATAATACTACACGTCCTCGGCATCAACCCGACAGAGCGGGTGGTAGGGCTGCTCACCGGCGCTTCAACGCGGCGTGGCGGCCCCCCTCCAGGCCATTGCTTCGGCCAGGCGCGTGAAGGCATCGTCCATCTTTTCCTTGAGCAACCGATCGGGGACGGTCTGATCCATGGCCTCGCGCATGGCACTGACCCATTGCTCCGCCGTCTCCTGGGTGATGCCCATGCCCGCATGACGGGACATCAGGCAGAAACCGCCACGTTGCGTCAGCCAGTCCCTGGGCCCGCCGAGCCAGACACTCAGAAAACCGGCGAAGGACTCACTCACAGAGCCCAGTTCTGACGCGTGCAGGTCTCTCAGCGCCTTATAGGCGGGATCTCTATCCATGATTTCATAAAACCGCCGGGCAAGGGCCCGAACGCCCGCCTCGCCCCCCAGCTTGTCATAAGACGTTTCCGTATCCGCCGTCATTTCCGCCGATGCGCTCATGCCATGCCCTTCCTGGAGGAAAACACAGCAGAAACCCTAGACTTGGCCATTGATCCAAATCATGGCGGGCCCCGTAAAAAGCCCTCCCGGCGCAGGCCGGGAGGGCTTCAAGGAGAACGATCCCTTATTGAAGGACGGTTCAGCTATGCTGCACGGCCTCGCCATGCTGCGTGATGTCCAGACCTTCGATTTCGTCTTCCTTGGTGACGCGCAGCCCCATGGTGATGTCGATCAGCTTCAGGATGATGAAGCTCACGACGGCATCATAGACGATGGTGACGACAATGCCCTCGGCCTGGATGAGAACCTGACCGGGGTTGCCATCGATCAGGCCGGAATGGCCCTGGCCACCCACGGCGGCAACCGCGAACACACCGGTCAGCAGCGCGCCCAGGATGCCGCCGAGACCATGCACGCCCCAGACATCCAGCGCGTCGTCATAGCCGAACATGTTCTTGAAGCCGGTAACGCCCCAGAAGCAGACCACACCAGCGGCCAGGCCGATGACCAGGGCGCCGCCCACGGGCACGAAGCCGCAAGCCGGGGTGATGGCAACGAGGCCCGCGACCGCGCCGGAAACAGCGCCTAGCAGGCTCGGCTTGCCCTTGACCATCCATTCCACGATGACCCAGGACACAACCGCGGCCGCGGTGGCAAGCTGCGTGTTGATGGCGGCCATGCCGGCCTGACCGCCAGCGGTCAGGGCGGAGCCGGCATTGAACCCGAACCAGCCAACCCACAGCATGGAGGCGCCGATCATGGCATAGCCCATATTGGCGGGCGCCATGTTGTCGCGGCCATAGCCAGTGCGCTTGCCAACCATGATCGCCGCGATCAGGCCAGGCACGGCGCTGTCGATATGCACCACGGTACCGCCGGCGAAGTCCAGCACACCGAGATTGCCGAGGAACCCACCTGGGCCCCAGACCATGTGCGCGATCGGGCAATAGACCAGCAGCAGCCAAACGCCGATGAACACCATGGAGGAGGAGAACTTCAGACGGTCCGCCGGGCCACCGAGGATCAAGGCCGGGGTGATGATGGCGAAGGTGCACTGGAAGAAGGCAAACACCGTTTCGGGAATGCTGCCGGACAGCCCGTTAAGGCCGGTGCCTTCCAGCATCACACGGGAGAAACCGCCAAACAGCGGCGCCAGCGGCCCCGAGCCTTGGGTGAAGGCGAGGCTATAGCCGACGACGCACCAGAGGACGGTGACGAGCGCCGTGGTGAAGAAGCACTGCATCAGCATGGCCAGCATGTTCTTCTGGCGCAGCAGACCGGCATAATACAGTGCCAGGCCAGGCACCGTCATCATCAGCACGATAGCGGAAGAGGTCAGCATCCAGGCGGTGTCGCCCGAGTTGAGAGTCGGGGTGGCCGATTGCGCCATGGCTGGCGCACTGACTAGCGCGGCCAGGCCAAGGCCCACCGGCACGCCCAAGAGAGATCTTTTCGTCATCAAGTCCTCGTTCCTCATTGCGCTGCCTTGTGAGGCCCGGAGCCCGAACAGGCCGGCAGCGCGTGATCATGCAAGCTCAGTGCGTTTAGGCATTGCACACCGGAGCAAGGAGCATGCCAGCCTCGCCACCCGTTCCACCGCCCCCATGTCCCGGCATTCTCGCGGCCTAACCGCGACATGCCAGCAGGACAGGCAGAAACGCCGACAGCTTGTGCCTAATTAAAAGGCAGAAACTTGTTCATTTTTTTCACATGGTGAAACGGATGAACAGCCGGTCATCTTTCCCGCAAGGAGCCCCCTGTTTTCGCCGGCATGAAAATCTGGCAAACTGGTCTCATGACGCAAGCATGCGAGATCGCGGTGGTTGGCGCCGGCCCGGTGGGCGGCACCCTGGCCCTGGCCCTGGCGGCACGGGGCCGCAAGGTTCTTCTGGTCGACAAGGCCGATCTGAGGCCCATGGAGCATCCTGATTTCGATGGCCGGGCCTATGCCATCGCACATGGGTGCCAGCCTCTATTGCAAGAGGCGGGGTTATGGGAGCGCCTGCCCTTCGCCCCTTGCCCGATCCTGGACATCGACGTGACGGACGGCAAACCCGGCCGGGCACCCTCCCCACTTAAATTACATTTCGACCATAAGGCCGTGGGAGACGACCCGTTCGGCTGGATTATCGAGGCACGTTCCATCCGCGTGGCGCTGAATCAGGCTTTGGCGGAGTCTGATGTCATTGTCCGCGCGCCCGCGGAAGCACGGATCAGCCGCCACGCGGAAACCGCCACCGTGCAAGTGGGGGAGGAACGCTTCGAGGTGAAGCTGGTGGTGGCGGCGGAAGGCCGCCAATCCCCCTTGCGCAACCAGGCCGGCATCGGCGTGACCCGCCTGCCCTATCGGCAGACAGCGGTGATCTTCGCCATCGCCCATGAGGAGCCGCATCATAACGTGGCGCTGGAGCATTTCCTGCCGGGCGGCCCCTTCGCCGTGCTGCCGATGACCGGCACACCGGAGCACCCCAACCTTTCCGCCATCGTGTTCACCGAGAGCGACACCAATGCCAAGCTGCTTTACGGCATGGACGACACCGCCCTGCTGCGGCAGGTACAGGCCCGGCTAGGCAAACGGCTCGGACGGCTGGAACTGGCGGGACGCCGCTGGCTGTATCCGCTCTATGCCATGTATGCGGCGCGTTATTACGACACACGCCTCGCCCTCGCGGGCGATGCCGCGCATGGCGTGCATCCCATCGCGGGACAAGGGCTGAATCTCGGCCTGCGGGACGCGGCGGCGCTGTTGGACCTGGCGGCCAGCGCGACGGATCCTGGCGCGGAAGCGGTATTGCGCGCCTACCAAGCACACCAACGCCCGGTCAACATGGCGATGTTAATGGGCATGGATACGCTGGACAGGCTTTTTTCCACCAATTTTCCACCCGTGCGCTTGGCGCGCGATTTAGGGCTGGCGGCGGTGGAACATATGCCGCGCCTCAAGCAGCGTTTCATGCTGGCGGCAATGGGGCGGTAACCCCCCTATACCCGCCAGACCTCCGACCCAGACGGTCTTGAGAATTTAACTTCCGGCAATCCGGCGGAAACCGTCGCTAAAGGCGGTTTTTCGTGTAAGTGATTGACCATGTTCCTGACCTTGCTGATCCTGCTCGCCGCCATTGTCCTCGCCGTGCCACTCTCGCGCTACGCGGGGCTGGGCAGCATTTTAGGATATCTCACGGCGGGAGTGATCATCGGCCCCTCGGTTCTCGGCCTAGTCAATAATGTCACCGAGATCAGCGAGGTGGCGGAGCTTGGCGTGACCATGCTGCTGTTCCTGATCGGACTGGAATTGCGCCCGCATCGTCTCTGGGTACTGCGCAAGGCGGTCTTTGGCATGGGGCTGGCACAGATGGTGCCCACATCGCTCCTGCTGGCGGGATTGCTGATGTTGGGCGGCGTGGCCGGGCGCGACGCGATGGTGCTGGGCATCGGGCTGGCACTTTCCTCCACGGCCATCGTGCTGCCCCTGCTGTCCGAACGCAATCTGCTGCCCACCATACCGGGGCGCGATGCCTTCGCGGTCCTGCTGTTCCAGGACATGGCGGCCATCCCGGTACTGGCTCTGCTGCCGATCCTGGCGGGCGGCGGCACGGAACATTTCTCCTGGCTGGCGGTGCTGCGCGGGGCGGCCGTGGTGGCGGGCATTTTGGCGGGCGGCACGCTGCTGGTGCCCTATGTGTTCCGCATGGTGGCGTCGGCGAAAGTGCCGGAGGTCTTCACCGCCACGGCGCTGCTGCTGGTGGTGGGCACGGCGGCATTGGCGCATTGGGCGGGGCTCTCCTCCTCCTTGGGGGCGTTCCTGGCTGGCGTCATGGTCTCCGATTCGGAGTATCGGCACGAGTTGCAGGCCGACATCGAACCGTTCGAGGGGCTGCTGCTCGGGTTTTTCTTCATCTCGGTCGGGATGTCGGCGGATCTTAGCCTGCTGCTGCATAAACCCTTTGAGATATTGTTTCTGGTGATCGGCCTGACGGTGGTGAAAACCGGCATCGCCTTCGCGGTCAGCCATGTGCGCCGCCACCTCACCGGGGCGGCTCTGCGTTTTGCCACGGTACTGTCGGAAGTCAGTGAGTTCAGCTTTGTCCTGTTCGCCGCGGCGGTGGCGGCGGGCACGCTGAGCAAGAGCCTCGCCGCGGAGGCGACCCTGGTGGTGGCCCTCTCGATGATGGTGGCGCCGGTGCTCTTCG
>NZ_JBFWIX010000030.1:0-30456 GCF_050253495.1 Acidocella sp. | reverse complement strand
GGATCGCCAATCATCACCAGTTGGAATTTTAGCGCCGCCTGCTGGGCCACGATCGCATTCAATTGGCGCGTGCCCAGTAGTCCTACCTCATCGACCACCACGACCGATTTGCGATCGAGCCGGATCGAGCCGCGCTCTACACCCCGCAAAAAAGCCGCGACCGCCCTGGTATCACCCGCCGGGATACCCGCCCCGGCCAAATCATCCGATTGCCGCCACGCCAGGGCAATGCCATGCACGGCCCTGCCATCCTCCTGCCAGGCCCGAACCAAGGGCTTCAGCAACGTGCTCTTGCCGGAACCCGCCACGCCGATGGCCAGGCCAATCCGCCCGCCAGTGCCCAACTGGTCGATAATCTGCCGCTGCGCCCTGCCATGCGCGCTGGTAAAATCGATCTCCGGGAATGCGGCTGCCGCCGTCGCGATGGCTTTACGTGCGAGGGCTGCACTTCGATCCCGCGCCCCGACCCGCGCCGTTTCAATGAGACTCTGCTCCTCACGCAGCTCCAATGAGGTGGTGATTGCCACCCGGTCCCTGCCCTGCCGCCCCGGCACCCGGCCCCAGATCAAGGCGGCATCCTCACCCTGACGCTGCACACCCCGCTCCCGGAAGGCTTGGGTCAGGGCATCCACGTCATTAGCCTCGCCAATCCCTGCCGCAATTAACCCCTTGGCGGCGGCGATCCTGGCATCAGCGCCATCGATCACCGCCCTCCGGTCAAACTGCTTGCTCAGCAATGGCAAAGCCGCCTGAAAAGCACTCTCCAGCCGCTGCTCCCGGCTCGGCAGCGGGGCAATTTCACTGGGGCGCAAGACGCTGCGATGCCGGTAGCCCAGCCTCGCCGCCATCGCGCGCCAAGCGGCAAGGTCGCTGACATCATCGCTCTTGGCTTCGCGCGGGTTTTGCACCCCGGATTTGAGCAGGGCGATTTTCCGGGCGGGCGCGAGATCATCCCACTCAAGCCCTTGCGCCCGCGCATATTCGCGCGCCGCCTCCGTGCCGCTTGCTGTCCGCTTGCTGAACTGCGCCACGATGCTTTCCGGCACAGCGGAGAGGTTGGCCATCTCGGTGCGGGCATCGAGCTCCACCGCCACGCCATGGGCGCGCAGATGATTGGCGAGATAGGCCTGATACAGCGCGCCCCATTCATGGATCCGCCCTTCAAGCAAGGCGAGGTTGATGCTGCCCACTCGCCCGCTCGGCGTCTCCACAATGTTAAATACGGCGACATGGGTGTGCATCTGCATGTCGCCCGGCGCCCGGCCCTGCGTGCCGGTCAAGGTATGCAACTCCGTCACCGGCTCCCCGCGCTCATCCGCCCGCACGATCTCAATCGTGGGCCGCGCCGCGTAATGATCGAAGGACACCCAGCCAATGGCGCCAGCCTCATAGCCGCGTTTTGCCGCATCCCCGATCGAGGCGCGACCGATCTCATGCTCGATGACTGTCAGGACATTGCCGATCGCGTCCCGATGCGCCTGATGCAGCATCGCCTGTTCGGCTTTGGTGGGGGCAAAGGCCCAAGCTATGGAAAGAGATTTAGGCGCGGAGAAGGTCAAGTCGATATAGCCAATCCGCATCTTGGCCGCTTCAAGAATGGCGCGGTATTGGCGGGCACTCAGCTCCCGGCCCTCGGCATCCCGCCCTGCCAGAATTTCCGCAAGTTGTTCGGGGGCAGGTGTTTTGTCCTTCACACCCAGGCCCGAGAGCAAACGCCGCACCGCCCGTTCGGCCTCTTCAGCGTGCAACGCCTCACCATTAGCCTTCCGCCCCACCAACATCCGCTCCAATTGCTCGCGCGTTGGCGCTTGTGCCACATCCAGCCCAAAAATCTGCGCCAGTGGCAGGCTCGAGGCGCGCCGCACCTTCCCTTCGATGGCGCCGCCATCGGCGCGCTGGCCATTCAACAGGCACGCCACCTCATCTGGCTTCAGCCCGCGCCGCGGCTCAATCCCCAGCCGCCGCGCCAGCAGCGGGTTCATATCCCGCCTCGGCGTTGCCGTGGCGCTGCTGCGGTCGGGCGTACTGGCGGCCGTGGCCATCGCGGCGTCCAAACGTTCACCTATGCCCTCGGTGAAAGCGGCTTCTGTACTATCCACACCACCTTCATTGCCACTGCCGATGCCAAAACCAGATCCAGCCCCAAACAAACGCGTCAGACAGGCCAATGCCTCGTCCCGGCCCGCCAGCCCCGCCGCCGCGAAGGCCGCGACGGCATGCAAGACCAGCGCATCCCCGCTTTGTTCCAGGCCCGTCCCCCAAGACACGCCGCTCTCGGCAAGGCGCGCCATTTCTGCTTGCACCAGCCCATCCAGCATATCCCCCGCCAACGGCGCGCCACCCACCATAAGCCGGCCATAACGAGAGGCGGCGGCATCGGCGAGCGTCGGCGGCGTCACACCCTGCTCATAATATTCCGCCATCGCCGCCATTTCCGGGGACAAGGTCTGCTGCAATAAATGTTCGCTCATGAATCGTGCCGCCGCCGGTGTTCCTGCCGCCCCAGTGCGATAGGTCAGCATTCAACCGCCCTCGCCATCCATGGCCTGACCCTGCGGCCAATCCGATCCGTTATGGCCGGGCGAAACGTCGGCAGGCGGCCCGCCAAAGGCCTCGCTCAGGATTTGCGCCAACCCGTCGAATTTGCGTTCCACATCGCCAACAGAAGCATCCAGTTCCATGATCGCGGCGGTGAGACCCTGCAGGGTCGTGAGCAGCGGCGAAGGTGCGGCATCCTCGGCGGCGAACTCGCTGAGCTTGCGCAGCAGCGTGGTCTGCACATGCAGCGTATCCAGCATCAGCCCCAGCGCGCCATTCATCGCCGCCTGCCCGGCATCTAACGCCGCCAGCCGCGCGGCAATCACCTCCAGGGATAAAGGTGGCGCTGGCTGCCCCCTGCGATGTTCCGCCGTGTCGCTCTGACGTTCCATCACAGGAGCGCAGGAATGCCGAAGCAACCCGGCGCGGAACCTCCAAGGATTGTCACGGCGTCAGCCGCCGCCGATGCGCCACATCCAAGGGCGGCGCGTCCAGATCATTGAGCGTTGGCTGGCGTGCGCTGTCAGGGATACGCGCCTCCGCCCGCGCCTCCCGCAACAGGCTCGCCGCCCGGGTGAGGGCCGCATTCATCTCCGGCGTGGATTTGCTGGCCACGGACAGCCAATACGCGGCGGCGGCACGGTCGAGATCGGCATCGATTTCAGACATTGGGTTATGCTCCTTCCCAGTTTGATTGCTGCTTGGCGCCGGTCTGATGTGCCGGCTTGTGGAAGCGGTTTTCCGCCACGCGCGCGCGCATCTCGGGACGCCTAAAATAAATCGCCCGTCCGCAGCGCAGCGGCGCCATGCCGCGCGCCAGCACGAACATCTCATCATCACGCACATCGTGCATCAACTCCGCTCTGCGGATCAGCGGCCGTCCGATTTCATGATAAGAAATATTCGAACCGCGTGAGAGCGAAGAAGATTGCATCGCTTTGCCGGATTTACCGGTATTCATGCCCTCGGAGCTTGCCATGACACCGAAGGTGCCAAACGAATTTTCCAACTCGGTGGCGGTATCCAGATCCTGTACCGCCGCATAGCAGCGATAAGACACACCGTCATACCAAGACCGCTTGCCCTGCTCGCCCCATTGTTCGACGATCTGCCCGCTCGATTGATAGAGCAACTGCATGGTGATGCCGTATTTGCGCCCGGCATCACGCGCGGTCTCTAGGATTTTCATATAACCAAGCCGGGCTGCCTCATCGAGCAGGAACAGCACCCGCCCCTGCATCGCCCCATCGGCCTCGTACACGGCATTGAGCAACGCGCCGATGATAGTGCGCGATATGCCAGGCTCTGTCTCCAGCGCCTTCAACGGCATTTTGAGAAAGACGGTTGCCTTGCCCGCCAACAGGTCAGAGGTCTTAAAACTGTTGCCAGAGACCAAATTGGCGAAGGCAGGGTTGGCGAGCCAAGTGGTCAACTCGGCCGCACTGCCGATTACGCCGCTGAATGTCTCCTCGACCAGCCCGCAAACCGGCCCGGCCAGCTGGCGCGCATAGAGGCTGGGGCTCGTCTCAAATATCCCGCGCAACACGGCCCGGACCTCCTTGACCGGCATGGCGATTGCCTGACGGACCGCCCGCAAGGTTTTGAGTTTTTCTGGCGCCGTCTGGTCGAACAGAATATGCGCCAGGAAGCAGCGCACGACATTACGGGCCATGCTGTCGAAAAAATCATCCTTCTTAGCTGCCGGCTTGTGATCCCCGCAGACCCAGGCCACCACGGAATCGATATTCGTTGCCGCCAGTGGTGAGGTGGTGTCGATCCAGTCCAGCACATTGAACCCAGTCCCCGCGCGCGGATCGAGTTCATGCACCTTGTGCCCCATCGCCTTGCGCGCCTCCCGCAGCATCGGCGCCAGTTCGCCAGCAGGGTCGAGAATGACCGCAGCGCCCGTCCAATGCAGCAGGCTGGAGACGGCCGTGGTGGTCTTAAAGCCGCCGCTCCCGATGATCATCAGAGAGTGCGTTGGCCCCTCCCGGCACGGGTCAATCAGCAGCGGCGCCTGCCCGCCCTGCCCCCAACTTTTGGCGTCCTCCGGGTCGAAGCGCCGTGCCGCCGCCTTGTCCTGATCGACCCGATAAGCCTCGCCCACGACGATGCCGCCAAAAGCCGGATTTGGCCCCGGAAACCGCTCCCGCGCCGCCCCCATGCTCATCCAGGCGGCACGGCCGTGATTATCCGTCACCGCCAGAGGAGATTTGACGATCCCGCCAAAAAGCGGCCGCCGGAGCTTTGGCCCCACCACGCGTTGGCCGCGATAGATCAGCGCCGCGATCATCAACCCCGGCGGCATAACGCCCACCCCGGCGCCAATTTTGAGCCAGAGCGCGACACGCGGGTTGCCGTCGAAATTCAGCGCATAGAGCCACCATTGCCAGAAAGGGTGGGCAAATGCGTGCAACAGCCCGGTCCCGAACAGAAACACAAAGGACGCCACCACCGTCCAGGCGATCAACGCCAGGATAATACCAAAACCGGCTTTGACGATGAGCTGCCCCGCTTGGTCTGAGAGGGTGATGCTCATGGCTCAGGCCGCCCGCAGTAAATGCGCCGCCGTCTCACCACGCCGCGCTGCATCGGCGGCGAACCAGACTTCGCCGATCTCATAAACCGCCCCTTCATTGTGGAACGGGATGATCAGATCGACGGCGGCGGACAAGAATTCCATCAGCGTTCTATCATCCCAACGCCCGCCTTGCGGGCTGCCCTTCACCAGCGCGAACAGCCGCCGGAAGGCCTGTTCGGGGTTACGGCCATGGATGGTGGTGATCGAGCCGGGATGGCCGGAGACGATCTCATTGATATAGGTCCAGGCCGCATCGTCGCGGAGCTCCTGCAACAAGATCCGGTCCGGCTTCATGCGCAGGCTGGCCTGCAGCAGCATCTCCGGCGTCACCCGCGCCGAGCCGATATTATCCTTGGCATAAAGCAGCCTGACATGGTTGGGCTGCGGGATCACCAGCTCCAGCGTATCCTCGATGGTGATCAGGCGCTCATGGTCCGGGATGGCGCTGATCAGGGTCTTGCTCATGGTCGTCTTGCCTGAGCCGGTGGCGCCACAAAGCAGAATAGTCAGCCGCGCCCGCACCGCGCGTTCCAGGAACTTTTGGATATCCCCTTCATCGTACAAAGCGAGCAAAGCGGCATAATCATGCTGCGCCGCTTGCTTACGGCCGGCCCAGAGATTCCAGCCAGTCACTCGGTAGCGGCTCACCAGCGAGTCGAGCGGCGCCACCGAGACCCCAGGCTTGCGGATGGTGATACTCAACGAACCTCGCGGCACGGCGGGCGGCATGCAGATTTGCAGCCGCTCCCCACCCGGCAGCTCCGTAGCGCAAAGCGGGCTGCGCGGCCCCACATCTTGCTTGCGCAATGCCCCGGCCAAGGTGGCAATATCCTCGAGGTCCGCATAATCGAACGGCACATCTTCAGCACGGAACTGGCCGCGCTGGCGCACGAACAGCTCGCCCGGCCGGTTGATGCAAATCTCCTCCGTCGCCGGGTCATCCAGCCAGGGTGCCAGAGGCTGCATCAGGTAATGCAGCAATTGCGCCGCCTCACCCGCCATCGCCGGTCTCCGCACCCGTATTGTCCAGCCGCAGACGGTACACGCTGGAAAAATCCAGATCATGCGCCACGATCAACGACACGGTATCGCCCTGGTTCTTGGTCAGTGTCGGCGGGATATTGATCGAATTGGCCAGTGCCGTATTGGCAACTGATTGCCCATTGCTTTGCGCGGCATAGACAAAGCCGAGGGCCGCCTGCTGCGAGGTCGAGTTGTTGTTGCCATTGCCAACCGCCGCCAGGGTTCCCGCCTGCAAGCCGCCCTGCACCAGGGTCAGCATCAGCGCACCGCCAAACCTATCCCAGAAATGATTATTCACCGCTCCCGGCAAACCCGCGCGGCCCAGCTCGTCGGAGCCAGGTGAATCCAGCGTGACGATCACATGATCCGGAGTCTCTGCCCGGGTCCAGTCGACGAACACCCGGTTCTGCCCCTGCAGCAGCCCGGTCTCCAACTGACCGACGATTTTGGTGCCGCGATCCAGCAGCACGACATTACCCGTAGCCCCCCTGATATCGATCGGCACAACACAGGTGACCAGCCCCGGCAGCTGGCTGTCGATGGCGGTTTGAAGGGTGCAGGGAATTATCGTGCCTTCAGTGATCACCATGTCCGGGTGCCGCATAACCGTGGCCTGTTCGCCATCCAGAATTGTCGGCTTCAACCGGGCCGCCAGAGGGGATTGATCGGGTGCTGGCAGGATCGCCGCCCCGCTAGGCTGAGCGCTCGCAGTGGATGCCGAAGCCTGCTGAACAGGCACGGGCACGCTCGAGCCAGAATATGCCAGGATCGGCGCCGATTGTGGTGAGGATTGCTGTGTAGCCCCAAGCAACGGCGCCTGTGCATCCGTTGGCGCAGGCAAGGTCTGTACAACAGGCTTGGTGGCTTGCGCGGGCGGGGCGGCAAATACCTCGCCCCCACTCGTGTACAAAGCTGGGACAGCGCCGCGTCCCACCGCCCGCTTATGGCTGAACAGCGCGTTGAACCAGATAAACCCCAGCCCCAGCACCCCGATCAGCGCCAAGAGACCGAGCTTGGTGCCAATGCTCAACTCCCGGCGCGCAGTACCTGCAACCGGCGAACGCCCATCCTCGACGGGTGATCCCCCTGCCTGAGATGCTGTTTGCGCCGCTGACGTTTGAGCGGCCGGGGCCGAGCCGGGAGTCTGCTGGCCGCCCGGAACCTGTCCGCTCATGGCGATGCCTCTTTCTGCGGCGCGCTTGGCGGCACAACGACCCGCGACACGTCCGGGCTAGTCGTCCCGGTTTCGGGATTACCACCCACCGACTGATAGCCAAGATTGTAGATATTCAGCACCGTGCCGCCATCGCGCAGCCGCCACTCCCGCGCGGTCTGGTCAAGCTGTACGATATCGCCATTGACCGCGTAACTGGCGGTGGCCTCCTTGCCATCCGGGTCGATCACGAAGATCGAAGGAATGCGCTGATTCCCGGCAAATTGCAGCAGGGTGGAATAGCCGTTATCCCACACCGCCACCGGCGCGAGGGAGCGGTCACCTTGGGCAACATAGCGGTAATTGCGCGGCCCGGCACTGGGATTGGTCTGCTCATCTTGCAGCGCCGCATTCGCCGCCATTTGCGTCGCCCGCCGCAAGGCCTGCTGGTTGAGCTGCTCCACCTTTCTGGCTTCAAGAGCCGCACGAGCCGCCGCAGCTTTGGCCGCGTCCGCCGGATAGGTGAACTGCACCGCATAGAACACGCCCTTGGCGCCATCCGCCGTGCTCGGCGCGCTCACCGTCTCGATCTCAAACACATAGCGGCGCAGCGACCCATCCGAGCGCTGGGTCAGCACAATAATTGGCTGCAATGTCAGCGCCGCACTGGGCTTGAGGAACAGATAATTCCCCTTCGGCACAGCCGCCAGATGCAGACTGTCGGCTTCCGCGACGGAGGTTACGGTTTCGTCGGGGGCGAAGCTGACCACCATCGTTGCTCCCACGATGGTCGATAAATGCACCACCTGCCCGGGATTATAGGCGACATAGCGCATGCGGCTGTCATACCGTCCGGCGACCGGGGTTTGATCCGCATGAGCCTGATGCGCCACCGCCATGGTCAGCCACCAGCCAAATGCGGCCGCTGCAAGAACCCGCCTCATGGTGCGGTATCCTCTTCATCCTGATAGCTGGTGATAATGATCCCGCCCGGATCGGTCAGGCGTTCAGCATCGGGCAAGGTGTCGACCTGCTCGAATTGTTCGGTGGCGGTCCAGGTGGTCGTGACAGCGCTATTCATGCCCGCCTCGAAAATCCGCTGATAACGCACCTGCGCCACACCCGGCCCGATCAGCGCCACGGAGATCGGCTCAACCGTGACCACACCGTTCTTGCCGATGGTCACTTGTGGGGATTGCGGGTTCGGATAATTGAACCAGGCTTGATACGCGGCTTTGGTGGCAGCATCCGACATGCCGGAGACAATGTCGTAGCGATAGCGCGCTGTGTCATAGGAGTACCCCTCGCGCATCTGCACATATTGCCAGAGGGCAGCGCGGATCACCGCCTGATGCGTGGAAGCCGGCAAGGTGGAAAGCGAAACAGAATCATCGATCGTGCCGTCCGGGCGGATCAGAAAATACACCGGCACCAATTTGGTCAACGGCAGCATGGAGGCCACAGCCCAACCCAGACCGGCATTGGCCACCATGGAAACCACTAGCGCCACCAAGGCACCTTTGGAGAGCAGCCGCGCTGAGCGCGTCCGCGCTTCCTGGAAGGACAGCACTTGCTTGTAATGCTGCTCCAGCATGGCGGGTGCGAGGGGGAAAGCACCTGAGGATTGGTCCATAGCGCCCTACCGATCCGCGACTTTTGGGGGTGCCGCCAAATCACGCGGCGTTGGCTGCCAATGCCCCGCATTCAGCGCGAAGAGCGGCCCGGACGCCACAGCAAGCGGATCAGGATTGGAGCAGCCCGCCAGGAGGCCGAAGGTCATTATGATCAGAAGAAACCGCAACAATCTCCCTGGAACCGCCAAGATCACGGGAAGAGGTTTTTTTGAGACAAGTTTCCGATAAGCCGCCCACAGCAAAAAGACCAAAACAGGGAGGTGTATGAGATTATTCGTTATTTTGAAGATGATTTGGTGCATCTACGCTCTCCCCGGAACTGGCCGCCCGCCACCGCGAACAGATTGCACCACGCGCCCCACCTGCATCGCAGATGACGCCATACTCAGCGGGCTGATGGCAACGCCACCGCCGAGATAGCTGGCCACCGCTGGTAGAAATGCACAAATCAGGCTGCCCAGCGTCAAAAAAACCAAGAACTGAATGCAGATGGTTACCGTTTCCGCTGTATTCGTGAAGCTCAGGTTTGTCATACTGACATTGAAATATGCCGCATCGCCATTGATGATAATGCTCAATACAATATCGATAAGCAGCGTGAGAATCGTCAAACCGATTAGCTTGCCGACGAAGCGGTCAGCGATTCCTCTCGTCGCCGTGAACAAATATCCCGCCAAAATAAATGGCCCGATTGAGACAATGACGTCAATCATGATTCTGGTTGCCTCGTAAATGAGGAACGTGATACCGATTGGAAAGACAATAAAATCCTGCAAAAGACCGAGCTCAACCGAATACAGAACATTGTAAAAATTGAGGTGCCGCTCGGCCGTCACGAATAATTCGTTGGCTTCGTTCCAGATCGCATCAAATTGATGCGCGGTAGGCTGCGAGCCTGTCACGCCAAGAAATGCCGATGAAAGCCAGTTTGGAATGCCCATCGAGAAAAATGAGACAATATACTCATTATAGAGCGTTGCCGACATCAACAAGCCAACAACCAGACTCACGGATATAATGCGTGAAATCCCTGTTCTCACACCAACATCGCCGCGCATGACGAGTATGCCCGTGAGAATAATCCATAGCACGATTATGAACGTTAGCGGACCCTGGATTGCCGCCATGGCCGCATTCACCGTAGCCGTCATGCCATTCGTAAATGGCTGTTGTATCGTTTGATCGAATACATAAAATGGATCGAGGTTGCTTGCACTTGCCATGGCTCATCTCATGGAGTTTTTGGTTTTGAATTCTGGGAGGGTGGCGGGGCATTGAATGCGGCGGCAGCGGTCGCATAATCCGCCCCCGCAAGCTGCGCATCAGCGGACGCCACATTCTGACAGGCGGCTGGCGTCATCGTCGCGGCATCACCGGCACAGCGCTGTTCATCTTGCTTCAGGATATTCGGATGCTTCACATACCATGCAGCGGAATGTATCTGCGACGGGGCCAATGCTGGAACTACGACAGACTGTCGATCTATACTTGAATTATCGTTGTGGCTCGGAAAAACCACCAGATAAAGCCCGCCACAGCCGACTATTACGATTAAGGCTCCGATTGCAAATTTAGAATTTATCATCGCTATTGCCCCGCATTATCTGCTGCTGCCGCCTGACTATAGTCAGAAGAGGCATTCGTCATATCCTCAACAAACTGCTCCTTCTCCTGTTGCTGCTGAGACTGCGCCTGCTCACTGGCCAGCACCTGAAGATTCTGCGCCTGCGCCTGTTGCGCCTGTACGAACTGGCTCTCCGCCGCGATACGGCCGTTGATCGCGTCAACCTGCGTGATGGAACTTGCCGCGTTCAGATCCGATTCCAAACTCGGCAATTCCTGCATGCGCTGCTGAATAGCGGCAAGATTCGTTGCCGCCATACCTTCGATATTGGCAATACTATTGCCGTTGGCATTCAATTGCGCGCTCGCAGCCGAGCCATCCGTTGGCGAATAAACGTGGCTTTGATCATAATAACCCGCTGCCGCACCAGAGGGCGAAGTAGAGCCGCCCACCAATCCCGCCATCGCATTGGCCACCGGCATCGGATTTTCAATGGACTGATTTTCCATCCCCGCCGCCATACCGAGAATATTGGTGGGGTTGGTGAACATCTGATAAGTCTGCTCAAGCTGCGATAATTGTGCCTTGAGCTGCTCGACCGCGATGACCGATTGCGCAGCGGTTTGAATATTCTGACCCAGATTGGCGCTATCGATCACCGCCATCTGCGCTATCGCATTTTGCGCCGCGCCCAGGTCAAGCATCACACCGGCGCTCAACATCACAGCCGCGAACAATGCTGGTTTCATAAGATCCTCCTGTCAGTCCTTGGCGTCATGATAGGAATGCAAAAATTCCGGCAGCCATTGCTCTGGGGCATCGCCCAGCCGCCGGCGCAATTTTTCCGCGAAGCGCACGGTATTGGCGCGGCCTGAGAGAATGGCGACATAGTCGCGCATCGCACTCAAATCGAATTCGCAGATGACACTGGCCTTCTCACGCTTGAGCAGGAACCGGCGTTTGCTCACCACCATGTCCTCGCGCACAGCGCGATACTCGCCTTCGGTGCATTTCAGTCCGTCGATGTAAACCACCCGGTCCGCCGTCGGCGACGGGAACATGATTTTCGTCTGGCATTGTGCCATGATCGATGGCCCAAGCGGGCTTTCCAGAATATGCTCGGGCATCTGCAGCGCCAGGAATATCGCACCATTACTCTTGCGCACGGTCAGCAGCAGATTATCCACCACGGCGGCAAATTGCGGGTTCTTGAGATAGAAGCGGAATTCATCGATGCTCAGCACCACCCGCCGCCCATCGAGAATCTGCGTCACCCGGTAGAGCAGATAGGCCCCTGCCGGCGCACAGACCTCGTCATACTCCAGCAATTGCGTCATATCGACGCCGGTGATCGCGCCATCGAGGCGGACATCATCCCGCTCACCGTCAAACGCCCAGCCCAGCGCATTGCCCCGGCACCATTTTTCGAGCCTGGGGCCAAGCCCCATCGGGTCAGCGTGGCCAAGAAACTCTCGCAACCCCGCGAGTGAGCGCAGATCCTCGGGCATGCTCAACTGCCGGGCAATGGCGCGCTCCAGGCGCTTTTCTTCATCGGGGGTGAGCCCGCCTTTGCCGTCGCTTTGCACCAGCGCGATCAGCCAGCCTCGCAGAAAATCCCGGTCCGCTTCGGTATCCTTGAGGCCCCGCAAGGGTGCGAGACCGGAGGCTTCGCCGCGCCGCAATTCGAGATAGGTGCCGCCCGTGGCACGGACCAGCAATTCTCCACCCCGGTCCTTATCGAAAAACACCACTGACCCATCGCGCCGCGGGTGCAGTCCCTCCGCCTCAGCTTGCGGCACCATCGCCTGCTCAAACATTGCCAGCAGAAACATCAGCAGCGCGGTCTTGCCCGAGCCGATCGGTCCGAAGATGATCGTCATCGCCACATCGGCCACATGCGGCACGTAATCATAGGCAGTGCCGCCATCGGTGCGGAACCGCGCGATGGGCGCCCCCCAATGGCCCGCCTTTTCTCCGGCGGGGAAATTGTCGAAACTGGAAAGCCCGGCGAAGTTGCGAGAGTTGATCGCCCCTGGCCGGGTCCGCCATTCCAAATTGCCGGGGAGCTGCGACCAGAAGGCCGCTTCCAGCCCCAGCCTCTCCTCAACCACCACCGCCCCTGCATCGGCCAGCCGCCCGCGCGCCAGTCCGGCACGCTCCTCCACCTCGGCCAGTGAATTGCCGTACACTGCCAGCGAGAGATGGTGCGCGCCCATGACGAATTCGTTGGATGCCAAGGCATCCGCGGCCTCATCCAACCCAGCAATCTGGCTCAGCGCCTTATCCTGCGCGCCCAGCATTTGCGCGGATTTCAAGGAAAGCCGGTCCTGCGCCTGGGCGCGGGTGACGAAGGCGAAGGATTGCGACAGCACGATGGGGAACGGCACCGAGAGCAGGGTGTTGAGCATCCCCGGCCTGGTTTTGGCCGGATATTCGCGGAACGAAAAAATTGTCCCGAACAGGCTTTTATCCGGGGCGCGGATTTCAATGCCGCGACGCCCGCAAATCACGCGGTCAGTATAGATCGAATCTCCCAGATGCCCGGAGATGATCGGCCCGGGCAGCGGCCGGGCGGTAATGACCAGCCGTAGCGCCTCTGCGATCTCCGAGAAGGCGATCCCATCCCGCTCAACCACCCCCAGCCGCCGGACTCTGAACCCTTCCAGCCCATTCGCCAGAATGATCCACCTATCCTCTAACTCGCGCGCCAGCCCCTCCGAGGTCTCCGGTATTTTACGCCCTCGCCGCGCCCATTTTCGGGCTATGCCCGTGCCCAGCGGGCTGCGCGGTGAGACAAGCAGGCTGACGAAATAATCATTCCGATACAGCCGGCCATCCAGCGTGTTCCGCATGTAGGCTTCGTCCAGCGCCCGAGCAAAGCCCGAGCGGAACCGGCGGGCGGGAACCGCGCCCGCGTCTTCATGGCGGATGAGATGCGTATGGAGGGTGAGGTTATCATCGGCGAGATTGCGATACAGCGTATTGAGCAACCGCAACCGGGCATTACGCGCTTCATGGTCAGCCAGTTCGAACGCCTGGCCCTCGATATGCGCCATCGCCAGCAGCGCGCCGTTTTCCAGCAGCAGGGTTTGCGGCCCGATATGCCCGATATAGGGCAGATACTGCGTGGCGGCGCGCTCGGTGTGGCTGGCATCACCCCACATCGAACATCCCCCGCCCATGGCCATTGCGATGGCCATGAACCGGCATCGGTGACACCGACGCCCCGCCCCAGCGCTTGCTATCAACCGAGCGGCCTGCGGTGCGCAAATACAGCAGCATTACGCCCACCGCGTTATAGTCGCGCGCCACCAGTTCCCGCGCCGCCAGCCAGAGTGGCGCCATGACGGCCAGATAAAGCGGGTTCTTCAACAACACCACGATCAGCCCGGCCAGCATGAGCAGCATGGCCCCGAGGCTGAGCGGCACGCCCATGAACATCGCGGGCCTTGTCGCCGCGAGGTACAGCGTATCGGCCTCCAGGGGCTCCATCTCAGCCGCCTCCGGTCAGAGTCTGGCCGAGGTAGGAGGCTCCGAACATGATGACGATGCCGCCGATAATGCCCGCGATCACCCCCAGCGAGGCCCGGCCGAACATGAACAAGAATCCGATGCCGATAATCCCGAGCACAGCGATCGTCTCGCCGAACGGCCCCAGGATGAAGGTGCAAACATTATTGATCATGGTCTGCGGACTGGCGCCGCCCGATACGGTCTGGGCATAGGCGAGCGTGGGAATGCCCAGCATTCCCACCAGCAGCGCCAAGGGCCACGCTCGGGCCAACACGGGCCAGAATCTGGTCATGCGCAATCTCTGCCCCTGCGCCAAAAGCAGCGGGGCGATCATGTTCATCATGGCGACCTCATCGTTTGGTGTGGAGAACCGGACTCGGCGGCCGCGGCAGTGTTGTTGCCGGCCATGTCCAATCCCAGCGGCACCAGCCATGGTGCGCCATGGACCTGTGTGTAGTTGCCGGTGGCCGAAACATTCCATGCGGGCGGCATATCCGGGGTGGCATCTGGTTGGGCTTGTGGCAAAGGCGCCGACAAAGGAACCGCGCTGGCATTGCGCATCACTGTCCTCGCATAGCCATTCATGATGCCTTTGAGCGGCGAGCCGGTGTTGTAGATCGAGAGCGCCATCAGCAAAGCAGCCTGCTGCCCCGCCTTGACCGGGCCGCCGCCATAAGCCGCCCGTAGCACCGCGGCGCCGGCCGCCAGTGAAGCGCATGGGTCTAGCGCTTCGTTCACATTCATCCCCAACGCGGGTAAATTGCCACTGTTGATCTGCATCAGCCCCAGATCGACGGAATGACCTGCGGCCATCCACGCTGCCGCTTCGGTCTCGGCCGCCTCCAGGCTGGGCGGATCGCTGCTGACGCGCGCCGTATTGTCGTGCAACCGCCAGGGATGGAAATTGCTTTCTGTGCGGGCGACGGCACCGAGCACCCATTCTGGAACGGCAGGCGCGCAGCGGGCTGCCAAAACGGAAAGCCTCGCGGCAGATACAGCTGATGCGGAAGTGGCTTGCGCGGGCGGGCCGGCAAATGCCATCAGGCTGGTCAACCCAACAAAGCTCACCACAGCCAAGGACGGACCGCGTGTCAGCCTGTCGCGCTGCCCGGACATCTACGCGGTCACAATTTGTCGCACGCCGATCCGGGCGGACAGACGCCGACGCATGGTGACAAGCACCTCTGGGTTGGCCTCCCAAATACCAGCCTGAATGTCGCCGATCTCCGGGCGCGCCTGCGCCAGCTTCTCCGGGCACCAACCGATCCGCGCATAAAGGCGGGTCATCGGCGTCTCGTACACACCAAGTATAAATTCGATGCCGGAGTTCAGGCAAAGCTCGCACAACCCAATCAGCAGCTCGGCAGAGACACTATTCGCATTCTGGGCTGCACCGTCCGCGACTGGCGGCACGCAAAACCGCGTGCATTCCCAGATCGTCGGTGCCGCGACATCCACATCGTCGTCAAAGAAATGCTTGAACTCGCTTTGCAGCATGGTCGACCCGGTTGTCGCCAACAGTCGCAAGGACCCGAGTACGCGCTGATCGTCATCAACAGCCAGAAGATAAACCGGATCGGCTTGCCGATCATACCAATCCATCTCGCGGCCATTCTCAACCGCCACATCCCAGCCCAGACGGTCATGAAATACCGCCGCGCGCGATTGAAACATCTGATCGAACAAAGCAGGCCGCTCGGCCCGGTCAGCATTGCTTAAAGTAATGATCGTTGCCATTCCGCTTTCCTTCAATGAAATGTCATCATTGTCGTTGGCCTGACGTTTTGTCAGCGCAAAATCTCACCCGCCTTGGGTGCGTTAATTCAACTTTAGAAGCGGAGTTTCTCTGACCGCAAGATTCCGAATCGGAATCTTGACACGCCTCTCGAAGCCTCTTTCAATCGGTGATTTTATTTTGGCTGAAAGAGTATTCTTTTGAAGCCAAGACAGCATCGAACACGCCGGGTCATAGATAATGACCAAGCGATATTCCGTTTAGAAATTGCGAGGAATTACCCGCCTATCAGCGCGTTGTATGATAAGGGAGCCATGCGATCTGTTGCCCCGTTTATGGGCGTAGCATTTCAAGTGAGACCATTTTGCCAATTGCCTGTTGCGCATTGGCGCAATCAAGCTTGGTGCAGGCGGAGCTTAAAAACAAACGCACGGCACGGTCAGATATTTTGAGCTTAGCGCCAGTTTGCTTGGGAGTGGCACCCTGGGCAGCCAATTCGAGGCACGCGATCTCACGCCGGGATAGAGATGGCTTTGGCTTTGCATCTCGATAGCCTGAAATCTCCACAATCCGATCATGCATATAATGCGCGATCATCTGGAATTCTCTTTTATACGAAACCCGCCGCTCCTCCCACTCAGGCACCGACATATTCGCGGTAATTGTGAATAATGCCCGCTCGCCCCCAGCCCCGCGAACGGGCCAAGTCATGCCTTGCCGGCCAACAGCAAACCGGTCAGCTTCCGCGAAAAAATCACGCGCAATGTGGTTGCCGCGGTCAAGATGCGCCCAGTCCAGCGGCAGGAAGCCTTTGGTGCCAGACACTACCACCGGATCAATTTTGAAGTAGTCATTGCTTTTATAACGTTCGATCCATTCCGGCTCATAAGTCAGAACCAGGATCGGGTTGAAAATTTGAGCGCCTGGAAGATAAACCGCGTGATACGCGATATTGGCGAGATGATACGCTTTGCATATACCGGCGGCCAAGTCTTGCATTTGTGCGAGACTATTCGCCGCTCCAATCTGCGTCACGATCTCTTCGTAGCGATCATCGTCACCGGCAATCATAACAAGCCTCCCGGTCAAGCGGAGACAACGCGAAATTGCATTACCGCGTTACGAATGGTTGCGTAAATTGAAACATCGGTAATGTCACAGGAACACGAGTAGAATGCACATTGGCCGTGAAATCGTATTGCCTAACCCCTATCATATTACCGCACCCGCATGCGCTAGCATTCCTTGGTCTGTAGTAGCCACATAAGATATTACCACACGGGACCAACGAGATTAGAGACAGCGATTGCACCAGCCATTGCGATGACAAATGCACCAGCCTTTGTACCAGCCTTTGAGTTGGCGAAAGCGCTATGGATTGCGTTGACGATTGAGAAATCCATTCTGTCAAGATTCCGATTCGGAAGATTGCGCGCCCTGTCAAAATTGGTGAAATTCTGCGCTGCTATTTTTGATGGCCGGTGCTCATGTCACTCAAGCGCAAGCCGACTGACGCAGAAATCGAAGTGCTGGCAGCGACCTTCCGCCCGCTTTGGCGGCCAGGCGATGTTGTACGGCCCTGGCTACGCCAGCACCAAGATATGCTGCTGGAGCTGGTGCATGGCGAATGGTCCTGGGCCGCGGTTGGCGCCGCGCTGAGCAAGGCCGGGATTACCTACCGCACTGGCGCACCCTGGACAGCCAAAACCCTGCGCAGCGAATTCTCGCGCGCGCAGACGCCGCTGAAAGGCTACCGGCGCAGGCCAGGCCGCTCGGGAGATGCTGCTCCTGAGCCGCCCGTAGAGGCGCCGGTGACAATCGGAGCAGGAGCTGTCCCCCCAGCGGCGGCGCCCGCAGCACCTGTCATCTTGCCCTTACCGCCGAAGGCGGTGCCATCCGTCGCCAGTGCCCCCCGTTTCAAACCCGCCTCGCTTCGGGTCCAGGAACCGCCTCCGGTGCCGAGTGAGGCCGAGCGGGCAGAGATCGAGCGTAGCCGCCGCCTGACATTCGGGCCGCCTGAACCCAAGGAGTAGAGCCAATGCCGGAAGACAAACCCAAGCCGGTTACCGCGATGAACGGCGGCAAGCCGTCCGGCGCCACCCCCTACCGCCCCAATATGACGAAATTCACCAGTCCACGCGCCGATATCGTCAGCTTGGCGCCGCTCCAGGAAACCGAGCCTGAGATCGGACAAGGGATCGATCTCACGGGCCAAGCCAAGATCATTTTTGCCGCCGGGCGGGGCAAGACGGGTAAAACCACCCTGCTGCGTTGGCTCACCGAGACCTCGATCCGCAATGGCGGCACGCCGATCCTGGCCGATGTCGATCCCAGCAATGCCACCTTCTCCGCCTATTTTGCCGATGTGGCCCGGCCAGAGACCGATAATCCGGCCGGGGTCACCGCCTGGCTGCAGGAGCTGATCGAATATTGCATCAATGAGCGGCAATCCGCCCTTGTCGATCTGGGCGGCGGGGATACCACCTTACGCTCCCTTGCCGCCGAGATGCCGGGCCTGGCAGCGCATATCGAGGCCGCCGGCATGGCGCCGGTCATGTTCCACCTCACCGGCGCCCAGCCTGAGGATTTACTCCCTGCCCTCACCCTGGCCGCACGTGGATTCACCCCCGCGGCGCAAGCCCTGGTGTTCAACGAATATAGCATCGAGCCCGGCTCAACCCGTGAGCGGGCCTTTGCCCGTCTCACCGCGTCGGATGCGTATGCCCGTCTGGCGGCAGATTGTGTGAAGCTCTGGATGCCCCGGCTGCACGCTGCCGAGGCCGTGGAAAGCCGCCAATGCGGTTTCGCCGCCGCGCGCGATGGCACGGTCACGCCGTCTCTGGGGCTATTCGATGCCGCCCGGGTCCGCGTTTGGCTGGATGCGATGGATCGCCGCTTTGCAGGGGTCAGATCATGGATCCCATAAGCCCCGCCACGCGCCGGGAAGCCCTGCACGAGCAGATCAGCGAGGCGCAGATGAGCTTGCGCCGCGCCGCCGCGGCCGCCGCCCTGAAGAGCGACCCTCTGGCGGAACAGCTCCAGGCCCTGGCCGTCTGTGTCGGCGCGCTGAGCGATCTGTACCAAGCCAGCGAAGCCACCCAGATCGACATCGCCAACACGCTAAAAACCCAGACCGGCGTAATCGCGGATGAGGCCATTGCCCGGGTCCACGCCTCGGGCATGGACATCGTCAACCAACTCGCGCCGCAACTGGCCAATGCCGCGGACCGCGCCATGCGCATGAAGATCACCACGCTGCGTATCCGCAGCATCGTGGGCCTGGGACTGGCATTGGCGCTGGCCATCCTCATGCCTAGCCTGTTCACCTATGCCGCCGGGTTGAATGACGGCCGGTTCCAGGCCGAAATCGCGGCGCATGTCATCCCCGCCGCCATGAAGGCCAGCCCTGCCGAAGCCCTCGCATGGGGGCAGCTAATGCAGGATAATGACGGCGTCACCGCCATGGCCGCCTGCCGCAAATCCGTGCAGCAAGATGCCAGCGGACGGCATTACTGTTTCATGCCCGTCTGGACCGACCCGATATCCCCTGCCGTGCCTTCAGCCCCCGTTCAATGACCTCCAGTGCCGCCGCCTGGGAACATTACCCTTGCCCGTCCCGGTACACAGCCCTAAATATGACTACTGTAGTTCCATCTTGTTCGGAGGCCATCATGCGGGAAATTCAACTTCGCGACGCCAAGGCCAGCCTGTCGGCTGTGGTCGATGAGGCCCTACGCGGCGAACCCGCCATTATCACCCGCCACGGCAAGCCCGAGGCGGTCATTCTCAGCTTCGAGGAATGGCAGCGGCTCTCGCATGTGCCCTCCTTCGGCCAATTGCTGATGGCAGCACCTCTCGATGCGGACGATCTGCCGCCACGCAACCTTTCACCACTCCGTGATAGCGGCCTCTGATCCTTGTATCTCGTCGACACCAATGTCATCTCGGCGCGGGCGCTCTCGCGCGTCCCTCTGCCCGATTTGGCCGCCTGGATGGATGCCCACTCGGCCGATTTATTCCTCTCCACGGTCACAATCGCCGAGATTGAGGACGGCATCGCCAAGGCCAAGCGTGAGGGGGCAACCCGCAAAGCCCGTGACCTAACCGCCTGGTTGGAGACCGTGCTGCACCTCTACGCGGCCCGCATCCTGCCCTTCGACCTAGCCACCGCCCGCCTCGCCGGCGGCCTATCAGACCACGCCCGAGGTCAGGGTCATGCGCCCGGCTTCGCCGACATCATCATCGCCGCCACCGCCCAGCACCACGGGCTGACCATCCTGACCCGGAACCTGCGGCATTTTGAGCCGCTGGGCGTGGCGGTACATGATCCATTTATCCGCCTGCCCTGAGCATGGTCGTGGGCGGCAGGAATGTTCATACCTCCGACGGCCACTTCCGGCGCGATTGCGCCCGATACGGTCATTAGTGGGGCTGGGGACGCTTCCCGAAATCGGCCGTTCGCCGCAAAACGGCAAGGCATGTGTCGCTAATTTTGTCGTGGGTGGAGTGAAAATTTGCAACAGAGATGCGCGACAGATTAATGCCCAGAAAAACAATTGGTTACGCCTAATCGCGGCATTGTCGCGCAAATCACAAGTTATGCGACAATCCGTAACGTGAAGTCATGCGCCTTCGCCGGTGGACTTATGGATTAGACGGAGCCGGAGGCGGAATGACAGGTTTTGGTAGTGAGTCTAGGACAAAGGATATCATCATTTATAATCACACGGACACCACGCCGTGCGATACCTGAAAGCCACGAACAATGACGAATGTGATCCCCGATCCACTGGACCAACTCGATAAGAGCCTGTGTTACACTGCCCGGAGCCGCTTCAACGCGGCAAAGCGCCTGGAAAAGAGAGACCAGCGCATAGGGTGGGTGGTCTCAATGGCATCCGCGTACACCATCATCGTCGCCGTGCTTCCTTACCTCGTAAAATTACCTCCAAATGCAGTGGATCTGCTCAATCTGGTGGTCATTGCCTTTTCTATCGTTACTCTCGTGTCTTCCTTATTGGTCGCATCCCGGCGTGATTCAGTGAATGCCGAGCAACACCATAGGAGCGGTTTAGAATTGAACGAGGTCCGGCGTAAACTCGCTACGGAAAGATACGAATCAGCAACACAAGATGTCTCTATTTCAAAAGACATACGCCTGAAATTTCAACAGATGTATGACGACGTATTACAAAAATACTCTGTTAACCACGAGGACATTGATTTTAAAAGGCAACAGTTGGAGTGGAGCCACGAACTCTCGTGGTTAACTGGTTGCGAAAAAGCAAAAATATGGGTCTATCTGAAGATAGCCGACAACGTGATACCAATCGTAATGGTCGGGTTAACCTGCTTTTTCCTTTGGCTGGTGTTCTTTTACGCGCTGCCTCTGAGATTGGGCTGAAGGCAGGAACGGCTTGTCGCGTAACTTAGGATTCGTGCGACAATCTGGACGGATGCTGACAGGCGAACTTCAATGGCAGTTTTATTCAACGTGCCATCCTATAGCCGCCATTCCGCTCTCGGCCCCATCCTGCCTATAATCGGAAACATTGATGGGAGCCGCGGAATGGTAGATTTTGGCACGAGAGCAGCCATTTTTCGATTCACCGCGAATAGATAAATCATTTACGACCGATACTGGGCATCAATATTCGTGAGTTCTGATCCACCATGGCCAAATTACTCTGATAATTCAAAAGTTTTTGGTGCAGCTTTTTTCAAAAAGCTGCCTTTTTCGGACTCAAACCTTTTTCGTGCTGACATCGATACTCCCCAAAAACCCTCGCCAATTTTCATAGCATGCCCCGCCCGGCATCGCCGGGCGAGATTCATCGCGGTTGTTACTCGCCGTTTTGCTTGCGGCTGCGGGACCAGATCAGGGTGTAGCCCTCGCCGCTTTCATCGTCGAAGAGGTTGGCATAGATCGGAGCGCTGAAGCTTGGATCGTCCAGCTTGACCGAAATATAATCGCGCCCTTCGGCGGAACGCTTGGACCAGCCAGCACCTAGCTCAGCCCTTCCACAGAATATACGATGGCTGGGGGCGTTGTCGTTGCCACGGTTGGCTTCAGGCACGATGCGCACATTCTTCGTCTGCACGCTCAGGGTCACGATCTCGCCGTGGATTTCATTGCCGACTTTCTTGAAGGTTCCGATGGTAGCCATGTCAATTCTCCTATGCGGTTTCGAGCCCGCGACCATCGCAGCCTCGATGGCGATCAATTGACCGGGGGCACGATCGGCCTGCACCGCATGCGGCCGTAGCGCAGCGTAGGATGGCGGCTTCTGGCTTTTTTGAAGCGCAGCGTCCGCGAGGAGGCAGCATCGCTGCCGGGGAAAAAAGCCAGAAGCCGCCATTGCAGGAAGGCGATCGTCCTTCGGTCAGATCAGCCAGGGAGAGGCCGCGTGGCGCGGCTTGGGGCAGGCAGTCGGGAGATATCTGGCGACACTCGGGATTTTCATCAAAGCGGCGCCATCCACGGTACGGGAACATGGCCAGTCTTGCAGACGTCACCGCATCATCATGCCGCATATAACCGGTTGCTCCGACGCCGCCCCTGCCCTCGCATCAATGGACAAGCGGATTGGGTGGCACATGGTCCTGCCCTTCGCCGTGGAGCGATCTTTCTGGCCAAGCGATGCGTCGAAATGCACACCAGACCCTTACCAATCCACGACATTGCTGGGCTTGGGTAACGCCATTTGCGTCCCGTTCCACCAGCACAGCGAGACACACGCCGCGATGAATTCCGCCCCGCGATGCCGGGCGGCGCGTTGGCGGGGGCTTGTCAGGCGAATAAATTTGCCGGCGTTGCGCAGCTTAAGCCGGTCGGTGGGATACGGCGATACGGCATGCGCGGGAGCGGATTGTGGGGGCTATGCGCCCCCACTCCCAAAGCTCCACACCGGAATGCCGAGCTTCTTGGCCTTGTCGGCGAGATTCTCCTGGATGCCGGTGCCGGGGAATACCATGATGCCAATCGGCAATGCCTCCAGCATGGCGTCATTGCGCCGGAACGGGGCGGCCTTGGCGTGCCGGGTCCAGTCCGGGCGATAGGCAATCTGGGTCACCTTGCGGGCATCCGCCCAGGCGGCGGCGATGCGCTCGGCTCCCTTCGGGCTGCCGCCGTGTAACAGCACCATGTCCGGGTGTTTGGCGTGTACTTTGTCCAGCTTGTCCCAGATCAGAATGTGATCATTGCACTCCATCCCGCCGGTGAAGGCGATTTTTGGTCCAACGGGCAGCAGAGGTGCGATTTGCGTCTGGCGCTTGGCGGCGATGAAGTCGCGGCTATCGATGAGGGACGCGGTCAATGCCCGGTGGTTAACCATTGAGCCTGAGCGCGGACGCCAGGCGGTGCGCGTGTGGCGCTCGAACTGCTCGGCGGCCTGGTCGCGGAAGAATTCCAGGCAATCCCGGCGTTCCAGTAAGGTCTGCCCCTCCGCCGTCAGCCGTTCCAGCTCGACTGAGCGTATCTCGGAGCCGTCCTGCTCCTTCTGGCTGCGCTTTTGCGCCTGCTCGTTATCGTCGAGCTGCCGTTCGATCCGTCCGGTGGCGCGGTGGAACAGATTGACCGTGGCCCAGAGCAATTCCTTGAGGTCAGGCTCCAGGCGTGTATCACTCAAAGTGGCGGTGAAAGCGTCGAAGATATCCGCGATCGCCCCGGCGATCAGCGGGGCTTCGGGCAAGGGCCGTGGGTCAGGCTCTTCCTGGCCGGGGTGGTAGCCATAGAGTTGCAGTTCGCTGAGGATCTGAGCGGTGGGTGAAGCGGCGTGCAATGGCTCATAGCCGGTCTCGTCATAGTCTCGGGTCATGGGATGCTCCTGTTTGCCGGAAGCCCGCGCCCATCGCGGCCTTCCATGGCGATCCCAGCCGGGGGCGGCGGCGGCCCGCACCCGCCATGGCTCTTCGTGACGCCATGGGCTGGATTTGCGGGCCGGAGCGTCAGCGGAGGATGGCGGCGGGACCGCTATTTTGCTTCGCGCTGCAAAGCCCCGGGGCATCGCATGGCATGATCAGTGTTGCCGATCATTCCCGGGGCGGCGGAAAATAGCGGCCTCGCCGCCATTGCGGGCCGCCGCCGCCCCCGGCACAGAGCGCCCTCTCGGAAGGCCGCCAGCGCGGCCTCCTGGTAGGCAGGGGCATGAAGTGCCCAACAGGTGCGATGATCCCGGCGTTGGCGGGCCATCATCTCGTCATCCGCCAGACTAAGTCTCAGCCGGACGTCATGAAACGCTGCGCATCCTCCGGCGCCAATTGCACCCGCAGATGGGCCCGCAATTCAGCGAGGCCACGTTCGCGGAGGTCATCGTTGAAATCACCAAGGTAGGGCGAGAGCGTGATCGCCTGGATCCCGGCGGCCTCTGCGCGTTCGGTCAAACGTGCCACGGCGCGGTCACCGGCCGCATCGGCGTCACGGGCGATGTAGAACCTCCGCAGCCCGGCAGGGAGCAAAAGAGCGGCGAGATGACCGGCCGAGAGTGCGGCAGTCACGGGGATGGCGGGGAGCACGCAGCGCAGCGACAGCATGGTCTCGATGCCCTCGCCCGCCACGAGTAAATGGTTCACCGGTCCGCCGTGCAGCCCTGCCGTGATGCCAAACCGCACGGCATGGCCCAACAGCAGCCCCATCGCCCGGCGCGGCGTTGCCAGTGGTGCCTTGCCCAGCCGGATGGGATCGAGGGGATCAAGCCCGTCTGGATCAAGCCAAGTGCGCTGGATGCCGGTGATACAGCCTTCGAGGTCCGTGACCGCTGCGATCAGTGCTGGCCAAAGTTCCGGCTGTGCCTCCGGCGTCGTACGGTAGAAACAGCGCGGATGGAACCGCAAGGCGTCAATGCCGGTAAGTGCCGCTGGCGTGATGCCGCGCTGGTGCAAATAGGTCTCGCCAAGCGTGCCAGGGAGTGGCTGCGCCATGCCGAACAACCGCCGTGCGGCGCGTTGAGCCTGGGCCACATCAGGGGCAAGGTCAAAGCCTTCATCCGCCTGTGGCTCGGAGGCAGCATAGGTACCCGGTAAACTCGGCACATTGCCCCGAGGGGGGCAGCGGCGTTCGTAACCCGCAGTATGATCATCCCCTGTCAGCCCCAAAAACCGCCGTGCCTCGTCGGCCACCTCCCGGAACTCGGTCAGGCCGCAGTTTTCGCGGATCAGATCCAGCAGATCGCCGTGCTTGCCCTCGGCGGCATCCTGCCAGCGCCCCGCCGCGCCCTTGCCCGTGCCGCCGCCCGTCAGACGGACAAACAAGGACCGCCCCGGCGTGTTATGAACATCTCCCACTAGCCAATAACGCCCCTCGCGCCGCCCGGCGGGCAGATAATACCGGCACACCGCCTCGGCCTGCCGCGCCAGCATCTGTGCCAGCTCCGCCGCCGGCATGGAAAAATCAGGCTTGGGCATCGTTGCCCCTCCATCGCTATAGATTGCCGCTAATCCGGCGCCACCCTCGGCGTTGGGCCGAACAGCACAGCCTATCGCCCCGCCCTGCCCACGCGCTACTTCCAAATCGGAAGTGCGCCTTCGCGCTCTCACCGGCACGGGTGACAAGTGGCTGATGGCATCGGCTCTCCGGGGAACTGCGGACATGCATTCCCTTCAGCGCCTGCAGAAAATCGTCCCACGCAAAATGGACCGTCCTGCTGCCAGGTCCGGCCCATCCGCATTGGTCACGGTGGTTCGTGGATCGTTCCGGGCATCCTTCTACCCGCCCTCCTGCCCGGCGATGTCGGCAAGACAATCCGACAGAAACTCCGTGGTCGAGCAGGCTTTTATGGCATCGGCGGTGATGAACAGCGCCATGCCGCCAAACCCGTCGGCGCGCATCTTTGAACAGGTGAACGCCGTCGTCACGGTGATATAGCGCAGCTTGGTGGAACGCCGCACGACATCCTGAAGAATCACCTCCCACGACACGCCACTCATATCCAGTTCAACGGATGTATCATCCGCAGCGGCGTTTTTGAGTTTTTCTTCCACATAGCCCCTCACCTGGCTGGCTCTGCCGAGGGCCGCGTGCAGCGCCGCGCTGAGTTCGGCACGATTGACCAAGATCAGATCCGATGGGCCCTGCCAGGAATGGAAATAGGTTCCATCGCCATCCGAGTCCGCATCGAACATATGCGAGAGCAACAACAACTCCAGCTTCGTCATGTCCGCGTTCGGGATGATCTCCGGGATCACGGTCGGTGAAAAATAATCCGCCATGTCAGCCTCCAAAAATGTAAAACCCGGCACGGGGCCGGGTTCTGGGTTGAAAGAGATGGATGGTGAAAGCCGTTGCTCAGGCAGCATCGACTTCAAAAGGATCAAGCAGCTTGTGTAGCGCGGTGGCCCGGCCCATCCAGGGTTCGGGCCGGATGGCTTTGATCCAATCCGCGAAGCCCGGTATGAAGCCGAGATCTTCACGAACATGCTGCTCGCCGATCAGGCGCACAGGTACGACGCGCCCCGTCGAGATCGTCATCACATGGCCGAAAAATCTTTCTGCCATAAAAATGCCCTCGGCATGATGGCGAAGTGCCCGATGCCGAAAATCCGATGAGATCATCTTGCTCTCATCGAACCAAGAATGCAGTGGCAGAAAATCTTCCGCCGTGCCGCCCCATTTTCTCGCGGAGGACAAAGCGTGATGGTAGGGATGTGCCATTGCCGCCTCCTCAAAATTCATGGGAATAGTTTTCGGTGGCGGTATAACGCTCATTATAGTCGAGCGTGATGCTGCCTTCCGTCACGTTGAAGGTAAAATCGCCATAGGCGCCGTCATTGTTCTCCCAGCCGCAATGGGTCTGCGCCAGAAAATCATAGGATAGCGCCTCGATGGCCTCGCGTACCGTGTGGGTCTGGCGCTCGATGTCAGGGCTATCCCAGCCCGGCCTGAAAAGCTCGATCCGCTCATCCGGCAATTCCGCGGCAACATCGCCACTCTGGGCCGCGATGTCATCAATTTGACCGCTATCGCCATAGCCATCGAAATTGACGATCACGACGGTGATGCCATGTTCCGCCAGAACACCGAACAGCGCTTTCTTGTTACCGTCGAGCACGGCCAACGCGCGCTCACGATAGGCACGCTCTTTTTGTTCCCATGAAGCCAAAAATGCATCGGGAGTGGCAGGCGGTTGCTGACCCGGTGCCGGGTTGTGATGGTCTGACATGATCTGTCTCCAGAAATGCAAAACCCGGCACGAAGCCGGGTTTGATGGGTTGGGAGTGGGATAAAGACGTTGAAGGAAATGAGACGAGGCGGCCCGTGGCCGCCTCGGGGTTCTGGGGTCACTCCGCCGCGATCTCGTGCGGCTCGACCTGTTCGTCATGTTCGGCTGAGGGAGGATCGGCTGCCTCAACCCTCTCGCCGGTCACATCCGCGCTGTCATCAACGGCGGCATCATGCGTGGCCAATGCCGCGGCGTCTGCCGGCATCACTATGGTTTCCACGCCTTTCGTACGCAGCGGTTCGGGCAGCCAGCCGGTGCCTTCCAGCGCCTGCGCGGCGGCTTCCGCCATGTCGGTCTTCTTGAGGTGTTCCAGCCGTTGCGCGGCTTGCTCACCCTTGGCTTCGCGTACGGCCTGGAGGATGCGCGCTTTGGTCACTCGGCCGAGGTAATTGTCCCCATTCGGCGCCCACCCGGCCGCAGTCAGATCGAGCCCCAGAATTTCCGCCAACCGCCCGGCATGCGCCAGTGCGCGGGGGCGGCGGTTATAGGCATCATGCGTGGCATTCAACGTCAGTGCCACGCAATGCGCGAACAGGGCCTCGCGGCTGTCGCTGTCGAATCCAGACAGAATATCCCAAAGCTCTACAGCATCTTCGGGCAATTGCGCCGCCCAGCCCTGATGCCGGGCATCAACGCGTTCGGCCAAGGGCGTATCGCCCAAACCAGGCGCTTGGGCGCCGAACATGACGCTCTTTGCCTCAACCTCCAGGCAGGATTCGGCGCCATAGCGATAGAACAGCCGCAGGCACAGCGCGTGCAGCAGTGCCAGATAGGCAATGCCGGGCTCGTTGCCCAACGCCTCACGCAGCGCCAGCGTGCGATAAGCGGTGAGTTCCGTCAGCAACCGGTCAGGCAAGGGCTTGAGCCCATCTTCCTCTTCGGGCTCGGCTTCATATTCCGCCCTACCGCCAATATGGGCGGTGATCACTCTGGAATCCGCGCGGCCGGGCTCGATGCCATCGGCAGCGTCGTATCCGTCCTGCCCCTGCGCGCTGCCCTCCCCTGCGAAGGCAACTTCATTAGCTTCCTCAACCACCAGCGGTTCATCCTCGGGTCGGACATAGCCGCGCTCGACCCGCAGCTTGCCGCTGCCATCGATGCTGACAAAGACGCCCGCCATGGCGATCTCGGCGGAGTCGTACATCGGCGGGCGCTCGGTCAGCGCGTCGATCTCCGCTTCGATCTCATTAAGACGGGCATCAGCATCGTCGGAGACTTCATCCGTCGCGGCGGCTTCTTCCTCGATCCGCTCCGCCTCGGCCCGTAGCGTCTCGACCTGGGCGATCTCGTCTTCCGTCAGCGGACGGCGCGTGCCCGGAATGCGCCGCAGGCCGTACTGATGGCCATAGGGGAATTCAGGCGCAGCCTCGACCCATTTCCAGCCCTCGGCACGGATGGCATCGGCATCGCGCTCGAGCTTCTCCGCCACGACGCGGGCCAGCAGCCCGGCATCCTGCAGCCAGCCACCATCATCCTGCTGAAACAGATCGCGCATCACCGCGCCCCCGGCCACGATATAATCCTCACCGGCATATTGGGCCCGCTTGTCTGAGGCGCGCACAGCACCTTCGGTCAGCAAACGGCGGATCTGGTAGGGCTCTTTGTTGTAGGAATGCTGCACGGCCTCCCAGACCTGTTCCTGGCGCTGATGGTCCGGGCTGACCGAGAAGGCCATCAACTGGTCCAACGTCATCTCGTCCTCGGCATAGACCTCCAGCAGCCGGGGTGAGACGGCGGCGAGACGCAGACGCTGCTTCACCACCGAGACCGCGACAAAGAACACCGCCGCGATCTCCTCCTCGCCCTGCCCCTTCTCGCGCAGCGCCTGAAACGCCCGAAATTGATCCAGCGGATGCAACGGCGCCCGCTGCACATTCTCCGCTAGGCTGTCCTCTTCAGCGATGCCGTCGGTGCGCACGACGCACGGGATGGGCGCGGTCTTGGCCAGGCGTTTCTGCTGCACCAGCAATTCCAGCGCCCGGTAACGCCGCCCGCCGGCGGGGATTTCGAACATGCCGGTCTCGGCACCGGCCTCATCCAACACCGGCCGCACGGTGATGCTCTGCAGCAGCGTGCGGCGGGCAATATCGGCCGCCAGCTCCTCGATCGAGACACCGGCCTTCACCCGCCGGACATTGGCCTGACTCAGCACCAGCCGGTCAAACGGAATATCGCGCGAGGCGCTCAGCGTGATTTTCTGAACGGCTTTCGTAGTTTTACCCATGGGACAAACTCCATGACGGGCGGCCCGGAGCCACTCTCCTGACCTGCAGACCCATCACAGATTTTTCCGCTGCCCTCTCACTCTGATCGCGACGCACTCCTGGCCGTGCCCACACAAAAAAACCGTGGACCAAGCTGGTCCACGGCGGAAAGAACACCAATGGCAAAAGAGCGTTCAGGGGATCAGGCGATCAGGCGATCCGTTCCAGCAGCGACTTCGCCTTCCCCTCCAGCTCCAGCCTTGCATCCTGATGCGGCTTACCGCGCGCCAGCGCTGTGATGCCCTGCACGAAGTCGAACACGCTCTCCGGCGGATGGCCTTCCTCCTCCAGCACGGTGGCGATGATCTTTGCCGTCTCTCCTTTGCTGAAGCCGCGCTTGCGCAAGAAGCCTTCACGTTCATCGTCGGCACGCGCGACGATCTGCTCCCGCGCCGCCTTGATGCCCGCGACGAATGGCGCCGGCGAGGAGTTGACAAAGCGCTGCAATGCCGGGGTGGCTTCATGGGCAAAGCGCTGGGTCGCGAATTTGCTGTGCCTTATGCTGATCTCCTGAAAATCCTCGGCGCCCCAGATGTTCCGGTTGGCGCACACGGCCCGCAGATAGAACGAGGCGATGCCCAGGGTCTTCGAACCAACCTCGCTGTTCCAGCAATAAAAGCCGCGGAAGTACAGATCAGGTTCGCCATTCGGCAACCGCCCCGCCTCGATCGGGTGGGTGTCATCGACCAGGAACAGAAACACGTCCCTGTCGCTGGCATAGAGCGTGGTGGTCTCCTTCGTCACATCCACGTAGGGGTTATGGGTCATGGTCGACCAATCCAGCACGCCCGGCACCTTCCAATTCGTCTCCCCCGTGCCGTCCCCGGCAATGCGCATCACCGCCGCGACAAGCTCATGGTCCCAGATGCGCCCATAATCCGGCCCGGTGACGGCGCGCAGTTCCACCCGCCCGTCATCGGTCTCCAGGGTCTTGACCAGTTCGGCGCGGTGGTTGAGCAGCCCGTGCTGTAGATTGATCCCGGCCAAGGGTGCGGGCAGATCGCGCAGATACCCCGCCGGCGCGCCCACCAGCCCGCAGAGCTGGCCAAAACTCCAATGGGTCGGCGCCACCGGCCGGCCCTGCCCCGGCACGATCAGCCCCAGCCTGTCGCCATCGTCACGCCTGGCCTCTACCCGGATCGCCTGGCTCTCCACAGTCCGCGCCTCCGCGCGATCCGCCCGGGCGCGGACCGCCTGATATAGATCTGGCAGGGACAAAAACCGCTCATCATCGG
>NZ_JBFWIX010000029.1:0-31202 GCF_050253495.1 Acidocella sp. | reverse complement strand
CCTTTGAGATATTGTTTCTGGTGATCGGCCTGACGGTGGTGAAAACCGGCATCGCCTTCGCGGTCAGCCATGTGCGCCGCCACCTCACCGGGGCGGCTCTGCGTTTTGCCACGGTACTGTCGGAAGGCAGTGAGTTCAGCTTTGTCCTGTTCGCCGCGGCGGTGGCGGCGGGCACGCTGAGCAAGAGCCTCGCCGCGGAGGCGACCCTGGTGGTGGCCCTCTCGATGATGGTGGCGCCGGTGCTCTTCGCGCTGACCGAGCGCTTCGCCATACCGAAGCTGGATGCCAAAAAGCAGCAACGCCCCTACGACAAACTGGACGATGTGGAAGCCGCGCCCGTCATCATTTGCGGCTTTGGCCGGATGGGCCAGATCGTCGGGCGGGTGCTGGCGATGCAGAAAATCCGCTTCACGGCACTGGACCGCAGTTCCGCGCAAGTAGATGTGGTCCGCCGGTTCGGCGTGAAACTATTCTATGGCGACCCGGTCCGCGAGGAAGTGATGCGCTCAGCCGGCGCGGAAAACGCGAAAGTGCTCGTGATCACGCTGGACGATATGGAAGGCTGCCTGGCCGTGGCGGAGATGGTGCGGCGGAAATTCCCGCATCTGCGTGTGGTGGCCAGGGCCCGCAACCGCCGCCACGCCCATTTGCTGATGGCGGCGGGAGTGGATCTGTTCGTGCGCGAGACATTTTTTTCATCGCTGAGACTGACCGAAATCGTACTGGAAAAGCTGGATGTACCCGAAGCGCAAGCCAAGCGCGCGCTTGAGCTGTTCCGAAAACACGACGACCAGGTTCTGCATGAAACCTATGCTTATGGAAATGACGAAGGCAAGATCATTCAGACCGTGCAGGATGCCAGCCGGGAATTGCAGGATCTGTTCGAAACAGATCAAACCGACCTGGATGGCGGCAAGAAAAACACGGTCGCCTGACCCATAGCGGCCCGATCATAAAGCCTGAGCGACCGCCTTGAAGATCTGCGCCGGCAATGTACCACCCAGCAGATCCTTACCTGGGGAATTATCGTCGTTGCCAAGCCAGACGGCGATAATATCGCCCTTGGCGTAGCCGACGAACCAGCCATCCCGGTAATCCTGCGTGGTGCCGGTCTTGCCCGCTGTATAGATCCCCGGGATGAAAGCCGCCTTGCCGGTGCCTGACGTGACGACGGCGCGCATCATTCGCGCCACCGCGCGCGCATTCTCCGCCGGCACGGCCGGCTCCGGCGGCACGACAGGGACAGGCACGCCATTGATGGCGGTGACACCATAAGGCGTCACCCGTCTGCCACCATTGAAAAAAGCGGCATACGCACCGGCGAGTTGCAACACACCCACCGCGCCAGTGCCTAAAGCCATGGTGGCGTCCTTGGGAAAATGATCATCCAGCCCAAGCGAGCGCGCCACCGCAATGACCCGGCGCGGCCCACCGGCGCGCAACAGGATACGAATGGCCGCTGTATTCATGGAGTCGGCCAGCGCCTGGGTCAGACTCACCGCGCCACGATAAACATGTTCGTAATCATGCGGACGGTAGCCATGTAGATTAAGCGGCGCATCCAGCACCATGCTGTCCGCAGGCATGCCCGCCATCAGCCCGGCCAGCCAGACCACGGGCTTGATGGCCGAACCAGTCTGGCGCCGCGCGAGCACGGCACGATTATACCCCTCGCGGTTCCCCACGCCGCCCACCAGCGCCCGTACAGCGCCGCTATCTGCCTCCAGCACCACGATGGCGCCTTGGGAAACATGGTATTGTGCGCCGTGTTCGACGATGGCGGCATCCAAAGCCGCCTGAGCGGCGGTCTGCAGACCGGGGTTCATCGTGGTGGTGAAACTGACATCCTCGCCTTCGGGAATGGAGGCCGCCTCGTGCTGCATGGTCCAGAGCGCGAACCAGGACGTGCGGGAGACGGGCGAAGCGGCATCCGCCAATTGGGTCATGGCTTCGCGTGCCCGCCCGGAAGAGATGACGCCCGTGGACACCATGGCATCCAGCACCTGGGTGGCGCGGTTGGCGGCGGCCTGAGAGTTCACCAACGGGTTGAGAGCCGATGGCGCCTTGGGTAACCCAGCCAGAATAGCGGCCTGAGCCAAGGTGAGACGCGAGGCGGAGCGGTTGAAATAGAGCCGCGCGGCGGCATCGACGCCATAGGCGCCTTCTCCCAGATAGACACGGTTGAGATAGATGCCCAGAATCTCGCGCCGGCTGTAATGATGCCAAAGCCACAAAGCCAGGAAAGCCTCCTGCACCTTACGCCGCCATGTACGTTGATTGCCCAGAAACAGGGTTTTGGCCACTTGCTGGGTCAAGGTAGAGCCCCCCTGGACCACGCGGCGATGCAGAATATCCGAGACCAGGGCGCGAAAAATCCCCTGACCGTCGAAAGCGCCATGCTTGGCGAAACGCCTGTCCTCGATGGCGATGAAAGCGGCCGGAACATAAGAGGGCAACTGGCCGGGCAACACCACATTGCCCGAGACATCTCCAAACCGCGCCACCAGATGCCCGGCGGGATCCAACAACCTAATGGCCGGGCGCCGGGTCTGGGTAACCGCGACGGAAGGGTTTGGCATGTCCCAGGTGAACCACAGAACGGTCAGCCCTGTTCCCACCGTGCCCCAGATGGCGAACATGATCAGCATCCTAGCCACTTTCCAAGCGTAGCCCAGGCGGTGGATCAAGACAGGCGGCGGTTGGAAACGTCTTCGCATCGCCCCCGTGCTGCCAAGCCAAGCCGTGACACGTCAACCAGCGTTTGACCGGCGCGCCAGAACCGCTAAACAGGCCCTGCGCGGGCGTGGCGAAACTGGTAGACGCAACGGACTTAAAATCCGTTGGAAGCAATTCCGTGCCGGTTCGATTCCGGCCGCCCGCACCAGCCACGCACCGTCATCCAGCATTTTCTCCCGCCGCGCCGACACGCGAACAAAAAGGCGGCGCGATCTGGTGATCGACTTTGTGGACTATCCAATACCTGACGGCGTTTCAGATGGCCGCCTTTGCTCGCCCGACGATCACGCGAGTGTGAAGTTTCAAAAAATTGATTTAATTACAAAAAATGATATATTAATTTCGGTTAAACGTTCCTTGGATGGAATTAAGTGGCTGACTGGAACGGCAAAAAGATGTTCACTTGGCTAGCCCGGCCTGGCTCCAAGCTATTTCGCCAACGCAAAGCCGCTACAGCGGTGGAGTTTGCCTTGATCGGCAGCTACACCATTCTCTTCTCGATGGGGTTCATGATGATGGGCATCTGTCAATTTTGGCAGATGACACTGAACGATGCCGTGCGTAACGCCACGCGGCAACTACTGCTGGGCAACATCACGTCCGAATCCCAGTTCATCACCTCCGTTTGTTCCGAGTTCGGCCATGTGGCCCCGTGTGGAAGCAATTCCCTGCAAGTTGAAATTCAGGCCAACACCACCGGCTTGACCTTCGCGGGTATCACCGCGGCCAGCGTCAACAGTTCCGGCCAGCTCTCGCCGAACGGCGGCTTTCCGGCGATGCCGTTTTCAACCGGTCCCGTACCGGTTCTGGTCCAGGTGGCATACCATTTACCTCCCTGGCTGGATTTTCTGCCTTACCTGCCGTTCTCCGGCAAAACCATTCCCGCCCTGACGGTGCTGCTGACGGGAAACCCCACATCGGCCCTGATCTCGGCCGAAGCCGTCCTGGTCCCATCCTCATGAGCCGCCTCCCACTGCCGCCATGCGGCTTCCGGTGGATCCGCCTTGGCGAAAAGGGTGTCGCCGCGCTCGAATTCGCCATCATCATGTCGTTTTTCCTGGTGGTATTCATCGGTTCCTTCCAGGTTCTCACCCTGCTGAGAACATCCGACAAGCTCAACCAACTCACCGGAAACCTGGCACAAGCCGTATCGGAGGAAAGTCCCGACGGTTCCGCCATGTCCGCAACCACATTGAGGGATCTGTGCTATGGCGCGGTGAAGGGGCTGCAACCCTTTGGCGCCACCGGCCTCGTCATCAACATAGCCAGCGTGACGGAAACGACCGTCGGCACCACCGTGGAGTATTGGGAGCAAGATTTCACCGGCCCATCCTGCACGGTTTCGGCTAGCCAGGCCATCGGCGATACCGAAGCCTGCGGGCTGGCCACGGCGGACCATACCGGTGGCATGCTGCCTTCATCCAGCGGCGCGATCGGGGATAACGCCATCATTGTCCAAGCACAATTGACTTATCCGGGGCTGGTCGGGCTCTGGCTGACATCGAGCCCGACCTTGACCCAGACCGTGCTGACGAGATGGGCTTATGCCTCCACCAGCACCAAACTGACGGAAACCGGCCTGACGACCTCCTCCATCCCCTGCCAAAGCTGAAAATGCGTCAATCTCTCCATCGGAAAGGAACCATCCCGTGCGCTGCTTGAGATTTTCCGGCGACCGGCGGGGCGTCACGGCCATTATTTGGGCCCTGCTCCTCCCCACGATGATTATCTCCATCGGCGCGGCGGTGGATTATGCCCGCGTGGCGGCGGAGCGGGCCCAGTTGCAGACCGCCGCGGATCAAGCCGCCCTTGCCGGAGCGGGAACATATGGAAACGACCTGGATGGCGCCAACGCCGCCAGTGTCGCGCAAGCGGCATTCAACGCCAGCTTCAAGGGCATCGCCAACCAAGTCACACTGCAACAAGGCCAACCCACCATAACCGTGGGCTGCACGGGCTCGGATTCATCCGTCTGCGGCACCAATACCAGCAATGTCACGATGGGGAGCGGCGCCTGCTCCAAGGGTACTTATTGCGTGACGGTCACCGCCACGGCGCAGCAGACCAACTCCGTCATCTATTTCAAACCGCCTTATGAAAACATGAGCGTCACCGCGACGGCGCAAGTCACGGCGGGAAGCTCGGCCTCGTCGGCCGGCACGACAAGCGAGTTCGCCGATTTCGCGCAATCCTACTATTCCGGCGGCAATTATTATTATGGTAGCGGCGGCAGCCAGATGCTCGGTTCACATACATCCGGCATCGGCCTCGGTACCCCTTCCTCTGGGAGCAGTGATTCAGGCAATGCCTATTTTCTCGATGGCCTGAACAATACCGCGCCAACAGCTTATGATTACGACTCACTCGCCAGCCCATCTTATGGCTATGGAGGCTGCTCCAGCGGCCAAAGCTTCTCGCAGGACAGCAACGACGTTTACAATGTTCCCACCGATATTTTTTATTGCAGCATGACGCTGGGAAGCGGCGAAGACGATGAGCTATATTACATAGACCCGTCTTCAGGCTCATCCTGGCTCAAGGTGACCAATAGTGTCACCGTCTCCCCGAGAACGACCATCTGCCCGGAAAACCTGTCCTATGGCAGCTATAGCGGCACGGATGTGAGCATTTCCACGACATGCGCCTCGGGCAGCTACAAAACCGCGAATTACACGCCCATTTATCTGGGTGGCTCACTCGTTTTGAATTATTCGGTGGATGTCACCCCCTCCACCAGCAATACGGGGATGATCACATTCGTCAACGATGAATATGACAATGTGGCGATGCTGGATAATGGCGCCCAGATAAGCGAATACGCCGTTGCCTGCGCCAATGGCTCGACCAGTTGCAGTTCCAGCAACGCTTATAAAGGCACCTCCTTGTCCTTCACGGGACCTGGCACATTAACCTCGCACGACACCTATATCACGACCATTACCGTGGATAACGGCATCGACACCGCCTGGACGGAACAGGAGGTTTTCGCGGTGAAATTCGTACAATCATGCACCGGTTCAGGCTGGAATAAGGTCTGCGGCTCGTCGAGTTCGACCAAGACGGAAACCGTAACCGTTGCCGGCGGCTATGACGCGAGCGGCAATGCCACCGCCCAATATCACAATGTCGCCAAAACGTTATCGACCTATTCTCCATCGGCTTATGCGAGAGACCCGAGCACGGACACAAATGGCGTGGTGACAACCAATTCCACGACCGGCGAACCCAACGACGCCTATGGCCTGCTCGACCAGGATTGCAAGAACAACTACGCTGTCTCGGGCAGCATCGGCGGCACCAAATCCGTGGGTGGCAGCGTCGCGCCCCTTACAGGTCTGAGCGGTCTGACCGATATTTTCGCCATGACTACGGATGCGCCGCCCAGCAGCACACCGCCAAAAGCGTATAATTTCACCAACCCGAATTATGGTTACAGCTATGTCAACCAAGACGAGCAAGGTTCCGCCCTGGAGACAGAAACCGTTTATTTTTGTGGCAACGGTCCCAGCCTGAAGGTTTCCAGCGGGTCCGCGACCGGCGTCACCGCGACCGCGACGAGCGGCACCGGGGCGACCTTAACGAACTGACCAAGACCGGCATGCGTTTGAATCGCCCCCGAATCGTCAAGGGGAGCCTGAAATTTATAGAAAAAACAAAGTAGAAGGCCATTATGGGCGGCAGATCCGGCTGGCCGCGCGGCGGGGCGAAAGATTGCATTTTGTCCCGTTCCAGGACAGGTTGACAGGCTGCTTTCGTGCAAATGGACAGGCGTGGCCGAACGGAGCGATGTGCAGCGCGGAGGGAAGACGGGCGTACATTTGATCCGACGAATTGTCTGACGGTCGATGGCACCCTTGTTCTACTTCATCGACCATACGAAGAGCATACCGGCCACGGCCGAGGCGTCCAGGAAGGAAAAATTGATGACTCGAATCAGGTCCATGAATCTGCGGCAGAAATTAATGACGGCAGAAGACGCCGCCGCGCTGATTCCCCCCGGCTGCACCGTGGGCATGAGTGGCTTCACTGGCTCCGGCTACCCCAAGGCCGTGCCACAGGCCCTGGCCAAGCGGATCGAGGAAGCCCGCAAGGTGGGCAACCCGTTCCGGGTGAAGGTCTGGACCGGCGCCTCCACCGGCCCGGAGCTGGACGGCGCGCTGGCCAAAGCCGATGGCATCGAGTTCCGCCTGCCCTTCAATTCAGACCCCATCGCACGCGAGAAAATCAATAAGGGCGAGATGGAATATCTCGATATGCATCTGAGCCAGGTGGCGCCGATGGCTTGGCAGGGCTTTCTCGGCAAGCTGGATGTCGCGCTGATCGAAGTGGTGGGTATTACCGAGGATGGATCGCTGATCCCCTCCTCCTCCGTCGGCAATTCCAAAACCTGGGTGGACCGCGCCGACAAGATCATCATCGAGGTCAATCATTGGCAGAACGAGGCCCTGGAGGGCGTGCACGATATTTATTATGGCACCGCCCTGCCCCCCAACCGCGTGCCCATTCCGCTGATCCGCCCGGATGACCGAATTGGCCGCACCACCCTCAAATGCGATCCTGAAAAAGTCATCGCGGTGGTGGAAACCCATTCGCCGGATCGCAATCTGCCCTTCGCCAAGCCCGACGCCACGGCCTATGCGATTGCCGGGCATCTCATCGAGTTTCTGGAACATGAGGTAAAGCTGGGGCGGCTCCCTGAGAATCTGCTGCCATTGCAATCGGGCGTGGGCAATATCGCCAATGCCGTGCTGGCCGGACTGAATGAATCACGCTTTGAGAATCTCACCGCCTATACCGAGGTAATCCAGGATGGCATGCTGGACATGCTGGATAGCGGCAAGCTGCGCCTGGCCTCCGCCACCGCCTTTTCGCTCTCCCCCACCGCGGCGGAGCGGATGAACGACAATATGGCGGAATATCGCAAGCACATGATCCTGCGCCCGCAGGAAATCTCCAACCATCCGGAACTTGTGCGCAGGCTGGGCTGCATCGCCATGAACGGGCTGATCGAGGCCGATATTTACGGCAATGTGAATTCCACCCAGATCATGGGGTCGCGCATCCAGACCGGCATTGGCGGATCGGGCGATTTCGCGCGCAACGCCTATGTGTCGATCTTCGTAACCCCTTCCACCGCCAAGAATGGCGCCATCTCCTCTATCGTGCCACTGGCAGCGCATGTCGACCATATCACCCAGGATGTGCAGGTGATCGTGACCGAGCAAGGGCTGGCGGACCTGCGCGGGCTCAGCCCCAAGCAGCGCGCCGCCGTAATCATCGAGAATTGCGCCCACCCCGATTATAAGCCGATGCTGAAGGATTATTTCCACCGGGCGCGGGAACATTCCTATGGGCAGCAATCTCCCTGCCTGCCGGGCGAGGCATTGTCCTGGCATCAGCGCTATATCGATACCGGCACGATGCGCGCCTGAGAGACCGATAGCAGGCTTAACAAGCCCCGCATCCTCCGGTAGCGTTGCAAAAGCCGCCAGAAATGGCGGGCGAAACATTGCCGGAGGGCGCCATGCCAGTGTTTTCCATCGCCCGCCGCCCCCTGCTGCGGGCGTCTCTTGGTGGTGTGCTGGGCCTGCCGCTGGCCGCTGGCGCCCGTGCCAGCCAAACCCGCTCACCAGACCCGGCCAGGCTGCGAAAAGCCATCACCGAAACCGACACTCTGACACGGCGCTTACAGGCCGGTTCAGGCATTCCTGGCATCGCCCTGGCCATCGTACAGGGTGAGAAACCGCTTTTCGCCAAGGGGTATGGCGTGCGCGAAGCGGGCAAGGCAGGAGCCGTGGATGCCGACACCGTGTTCCAGCTGGCCTCCATCTCAAAACCGCTGGGCGCCACGGTGGTGGCACATCAGGTGGGCATCGGCAGCCTCGCCTGGAATAGCCGGATGCAAGACCTGCTGCCCTGGTTCAGCCTTTCCAGCGCCAGGGCCACCCGGGACCTGACCATCGCCGATCTTTATGCCCACCGTTCCGGCTTGCCGGACCATGCGGGAGACGAGCTGGAGGAGCTGGGTTACGACCGGATGGAGATCCTGCGCCGGCTTCGCTACCTGCCGCTTGAAGGGTTCCGTACCCATTACGCTTATACGAACATGGGCATCACCGCCGCCGCGCAGGCCGTGGCCGAAAAAGCCGGGCTGGCATGGTCCAGCCTCTGCGAAACCGCTCTCTATCAAAAGCTGGGGATGAACCGCACGACCTCCCGGTTCCCGGTATTCGAGGCCATGGAAAATCGTGCCGTGGGCCATATGCCGGAAGCAGGGCGCTTTGTGCCGGCGCCCGTGCGCGACCCACAAGCGCAGTCTCCCGCCGGCGGGGCCAGCTCCAGCGTGAATGACATGGCGAAATGGATATCGCTGATCCTGGGGTTGGGACGCTATCGAGGCGAGCAGATCGTGGCGGCGGATGCCCTTGCCCCCGCCCTCACCCCGCAAATGCAAATAAGCCCAGCGCGGGACGGCCACCCTGCCTCCTATTACGGCTTTGGCTTCAATGTCGGCACCAGCGACGGCGGTTATAAGATGCTCAGCCATTCCGGTGCCTTTCTGCTGGGAGCCGCGACCAACGTGATGATGCTGCCCGCTCTTGGCCTGGGGATTGTGGTGCTGACCAATGCCTGGCCGGTCGGCGTGGCGGAAGCCATTGGGCTGACCTTTCTGGATTACGTGCAGTTTGGAGCGCCGCAAAAGGATTGGATGAAGGTGATCGCTCCCGTCTTCGCGCAAATGCGGGCGCCGCAAGGCGCATTCGTGGGTAAGCAGCCACCGGCCAACCCCATGCCCGCCCAACCCCTCTCTGCTTATCAAGGCATCTACCGGAATATCTATTATGGTCCGCTGACTGTCTTGGAGGAATCCGGCGGCCTTGTACTGCAAGCCGGCCCCAGCCATGTGCGCCTTCCCTGTGAGCATTGGGAGGGCGATGAATTCGCCATTTACCCGAGGAATGAAAACGCTCCCCCCGGCTCGGCTTACAAGGTTAGCTTTTCAGGGCATCCCGCCACACGCGTCACGACCGATTTCCTCGACGAGGCCGGAATAGGCGGCTTCACACGATGATTTATGCCCGCCCAAACAGCCAGACCGGACAAGCCCGGGCGTTTTCTCCCGCCAGGGCTCAGCTTTGGCCTTGAACCCTCCGGGCTTTCCGGCAAGACTGCATGAATGTGCGTGACGTCAGGACGCGTCTTTCATTGAATGGCCCGATCGGCAAAACAGGTTCCGCCCATGGCTGACACCAAGCCGCAAGCGCGCCACTCCGCCCCGGCAAGGCGCGGGCAGGCTCATCTCACCTGGCTGACGACATCTCTCGTCCTGCTGGCGGCCCTCGCCCTCTGGGAACTGGCGTCCGTTCTTCAACTCTTTCCGCCGATCGCCCTGCCGCCGCCCAAGGCGGTCTGGAACGCCTTCGTCATTCTGTTCACGCGTGGCTATGGCGGCCATACGATCTGGCTTGATATCGGCGTCAGCTCCCTGCGCGTGGCCATTGGCTTCCTGGGAGCCATTGCCATCGGCGTGCCGCTGGGCCTGCTGATGGCGCGGGTGGATTTCATCTTCCGTATCATCGACCCGTTCCTGCAATTCATCCGCCCGGTGCCACCGCTGGCTTATATTCCCTTGCTGGTCGTGTGGTTTGGCATCGGCGAACTGCCGAAGATCCTGCTGATTCTCGTCGGCACGATCCCGGTGATCATCATCGGCACCATTTCCGGCGTGAAGGCAACGCCCCCCTTGCGCCTGGCGGTGGCACGCACGCTCGGCGCCAGCGAACGGCAGATTTTCCGTCATGTGATTCTGCCTTCCGCCCTGCCGGAGATTTTCACCGCCGCGCGTGTGGGAATCGGCGTGGCCTGGACCTGCCTTGTGGCCGCCGAGTTGATCGCCGCCGATCAAGGGCTGGGCTGGCTGGTGCAATATGCCGGGCAGGCCTTGCAAGTGGCCGTGGTGATCGCGGGGATCATTGTCATCGGCATTCTGGGTTATGCGATGGAGCTGGCGATCCGACTCCTGGAAAGCCGCACCGTGCCCTGGCGCGGACGGGAATGAGTTCAAACGACAAAGGGGGCAACATGTTGAAACAATTTCTCCAGGCCGGCTTACTGAGCGTCAGCGCCCTGGCCGCCACGGCCATGCCGGCGCTAGCGGGCAAGCCGAGCATCGTCATCGGTTACGAAAATAATGGCGCCGATCCCTATATGGTCACCCAGGGGCTGGGGTTGTTCCAGAAAGACATGGACGCCAATGTGACCATGAAATTCTTCGATTCCGGCCCGGCGGCAATGAGCGCGCTGGCCTCCAATTCCCTGCAATTTATGTGCGGGCTGGGCATTCCACCTTTTGTTGCCGCCATTTCGCAAGGCTTGCCGCTGGCGATCATCTATAACCAGGAACGCTATACCAGTGCTGCTGGCATCGTGGTCCGGCCGGGCTCGGGCATCGATTCCATCGCGGACCTGAAAGGCAAGAAGATCGCCATCGTCCAAGGGTCGCAAGCCAGCTTCGAACTGGCGACCTTTTTGAAAGAGGCCGGTGTGCCCTTCGATTCGGTCCGGCAGGTGAATATGTCCCCACCGGAGATGCGCGTGGCCTACACCACCAAATCCATCGATGCCGCCATCGTCTGGGACCCCGTGTTCGACGCGCTGCGCGCCGATGGCGCCACCGTGTTGAAAACCGACGCGGACCTGCCGCGTGACGCCTCCTCCTACAATGTCTGCATCGCCAACACGCACTGGGTGAAGGCACATCCGGAACTCGCGGTGCAGTTCGTCACGGCGCTGGATGCCGGGGTGGCCTATACCAAGAAGAACCCTGAAAAGGCGCTGAGCATCATGGCCCAGCAGGCGGGACTTGATGAAAAAACCGCCGCCGCCGAGCTGAAGGGCTATGAAATCTTCTCCGCCGCCGACCAGACCACCCCAGATGTGCTGGGCAACGGCGAGTGCAGCGCCACTTCCGCCACCACCAAGACACTGGCCAACACCGCCGCCGTGCTGCTGAAGATCGGGCGGATCATGACACCGCTGGACGATCCCGCCAAAGCGGTCGATTCAAGCTTCGCCGCCTCGGCGGCGAAATAGGCGATGGCCCTTGAGATCGAGCGCGTCACCAAAATTTTCAACGGCCAGCAAGCGCTCGACGAGGTATCGCTGCGAGTCGAGACGGGCTCCTTCCTGACCATCCTCGGTGCCTCGGGCTGCGGCAAATCCACCCTGCTCAACATGCTGGCTGGGCTGGAGACACCCAGCACCGGGCGGATCATGCTGGATGGCGAGTCGGTGAACAGCCCAGGGCCGGACCGGGTGGTGGTGTTCCAAAAGCCCGGTCTGTACCCATGGCTGAGCCTGCGGGACAATGTCGCCTTCGGGCTGCGCATGCGTGGCGCCAGCAACATCCCCTGGCGGGAAGTGGACCGAGTCATCGAACTGATCGGTCTGAGCGGCTTCGAGTCTCATCGCCCTTATGAACTTTCCGGCGGCATGCAACAGCGCGTGGCCATCGCCCGGGCATTGGTGATGCACCCGCGCGTGCTGCTGATGGACGAGCCCTTCGGCGCGCTGGATGCGCAAACCAGGGAGAACATGCAGAATTTCCTGACCGAATTATGGGAGCGAATCCACGCTACCGTGATCTTCGTGACGCATGACATCGACGAAGCGATCATGCTGGGCTCCCGGCTGGTGGTGATGAGCGCGCGACCGGGGCGAATCAGCCTGGATTCCACCGTCCCGCTCGGCCGGCCACGGAATTGGGACATGACCACCAGCTCCGAATTTCTTGAACTCAAACGCGCCGCGCGCCGGATTCTCGCCGGAGAAACGCTTTGAGCTCCTCCACCCTTGCCTCGGTGGGGGGATTTGGCTTAACGGTGGAGCGCGCCGAGCGGGTGTAGCTCAATGGTAGAGTCCCAGCCTTCCAAGCTGGTTGTGCGGGTTCGATCCCCGTCACCCGCTCCATTTTATCTGATGTTTCATGTTTGAAGCCAATGCCGCTTTCCACCACGAAACACCAGCTAAACAGAGCCGGGTACTTGACATTCGGCGCGCCAGCGTGTGGAAGGCGCATTCCATGCTGGTACGGATAGGGGCGTAGCTCAATTGGTTAGAGCGCCGGTCTCCAAAACCGGAGGTTGAGAGTTCGAGACCCTCCGCCCCTGCCATCCCACCCGGCACGTTCGCAGTTATGGAGTTTGGTCCGTCTTGGCGTTCAACGTGTTGAAATTCGCGCGCGAGGTCCGCACCGAGGCATCCCGCGTCACATGGCCCTCAGGCAAGGAGACGGTGCAGGTCACCGGGCTCGTGCTTGCCATGGTGGTTGCCACAGCTCTGTTTTTCCTGGCGGTTGACGGCATAATCGGCGCCGCCATGCGCGCTTTGTTCGGCGCCGGAAGTTAAGGAATTTTCGATGGCCAAGCGTTGGTACGTCCTGCATGTCTACTCCGGTTTCGAGAAAAAGATCGCCCAGCAGATCAAGGAGCAGGCTGATCTGAAGGGCTTTGCCGATCATATCGGCGATATCGTGGTGCCGACCGAGGAAGTGACCGAGGTACGCCGCGCCCAAAAGGTAAATACCGAGCGCAAGTTCTTTCCCGGCTATGTCCTCATCAACATGGACATGACCGACGATACTTGGCATCTGGTGAAGGATATTCCCAAGGTCACGGGGTTTCTGGGCAGCCGTAACAAGCCGAGCCCGATCACCAATGCCGAGGCTGAGCGGATCATGAAACAGCAGGAGGAGGGCACCGAGCAACGCCGCCCGGCTGTGATCTTCGAGGTGGGCGAGCAGGTACGCGTGGCCGATGGCCCCTTCACCAGCTTCAACGGCGTGATCGAGGAAGTGGACGAGGAAAAAGGCAGGGTCAAAGTCTCCGTGTCCATCTTCGGCCGCTCCACCCCCGTGGATCTGGAATACGCCCAGGTGGAGAAACTCTGATAGACTTGTAATTCGACACACGGGGCTTATGTCTGCTCCGGAATTTTTGAGAGCATGCTAAGTGTCGGATAATATCCAATCCTCTTCCCGGCGCCGCCTCCTGGTTGGCGCCGGACTTGTCATTGCGGTCATCGCGCTATTGGTTTGGCTGGTGCATTATGTCCTGGTCGGCCAGTATCTGGTCAGCACGGACGACGCCTATATCGCGGCCGATTCCAGCCTGATCGCCGCCAAGGTCAGCGGCTACGTGACCGATGTGGCGGTCAATGAGAACCAGTCTGTCTCCAAGGGGCAATTGCTGGTACGCATCGACCCGCGTGATTACGAACATACGCTGAATGCCGCCAAGGCTGGTTTGGGCAGCGCGCAAGCCGAAGTGGCGAATGACGAAGCCCTGCTCTCTCTCCAGCAGGCGAAAATCGCCGCCGCCCAGGCCGCCGTGCAAGGCGACGAAGCGAAGCTGACCTTCGCCACGCAAAACCAGCGCCGTTATGCGACGCTCTCCGCCAAGGGGGCCAGCCCCGTGCAAACCGCCGATCAGGCCGACACGGACCTGGAAACCGCCCGCGCCGCGCTAGCTTCCGACCAGGCCGAATTACAAGCCGCACAACGCCAAGTGGACGTGCTCCAGGCACAATTGCAAGGGGCCAAAGCCACCGTGGCCCAAGCCCAGGCGCAAGCCGCCCAGGCGCAGCTTAATCTTGAACACACGGATATCCGCGCCCCGTTCGACGGTGTGGTCGGCAACAAAACCGTGGTCGTGGGAGACTATCTGCAGCCCGGTACGCAGATCATGGCCGTGGTGCCGCTGTCCCAGGTTTACGTGCTGGCGAATTACAAGGAGACACAGATCACCCATATCCATCCCGGCCAGAAAGTACGCATCCATGTGGACGGCTTTCCCAGCCTGAAGGTGCGTGGCCATGTGAATAGCATCTACCCCGCCTCCGGCCAGGAGTTCGCTCTGTTGCCGCCTGACAACGCCACTGGCAACTTCACCAAGATCGTGCAGCGTGTACCGGTGAAGATCCTGATCGACCTAACACCGAAAGAGATTGGCAAGCTCAGGCCGGGCATGTCCGTGGAACCGGAAATCGACACGCGCAGCGGGCAATGATCGAGGGTGGCGCGGAGACCATTCCGCTCAAGAACAAGGTTGCCGTCGCGGGGGCATTGCTGGGCGCCTTCATGGCGGTGCTCAACATCCAGGTGGTCAATACCTCCCTGCCCGACATTCAAGGGGGAATCGGCACGGGGCTGGATAATGGCGGCTGGATTTCCACCGCCTACCTGATTGGCGAGATCATCGTCATTCCGCTTTCGGGCTGGCTGGCTAGCGTGTTCTCCTTGCGGCGCTATCTCATCGCCAACACCATCCTGTTCCTGCTCTTCTCGGTGGCTTGCGGGTTATCTTCAACCTTTCCAGAGATGGTGCTACTGCGCGCCTTCCAGGGTTTCACCGGCGGCGTATTGATTCCGCTGGCATTGGTTTGCGTCATGATCTTGCTGCCGCCGAGGGCGCGGCCCGTGGGCTTTGCGATGTTCGCCCTCACCGCCACCTTCGCGCCCGCCATTGGTCCGACCATTGGCGGCTGGATCACCGACGCCTATGGATGGCGCTATATCTTTTTCCTCAACCTCATGCCCGGTGCCTTCATGCTGCCCGCCCTGCTCTGGGGCCTCAAATCCGAACCGATGCATCTGGAGCGGCTTTGGCATGGCGACTGGTTCGGCGTGTTCACCATGGCGATCGGGCTTGGTGCCCTGCAAACCGTCCTGGAAGAAGGCAACAAGGACGACTGGTTCGGATCCGTCTTCATCACCCGCTTATCGATCATTTCCGCGATCACGCTGATCTTGTTTCTGTTTCAGGAATTGCGACCGGGCAACAAGGCCCCGCTTGTCAATCTGCGCCTGTTCACGGCTTGGAATTTCGGCTTCTCCTCCATTTCCAACTTCATGCTGGGCTTCGTTCTGTATTCGGCGGTCTATCTCATTCCGATCTACCTAGCCGAGGCACATGGCTATAGCGCCCAGCAATCCGGGTTGGTGATGGCCTGGATCGGCCTGCCACAGCTCCTCATCATTCCCTGCATGCCCTGGCTGATGCAACGCATCGACCCGCGCCGCCTGCTGTCCTTCGGTTTCCTGCTGTTCTTCATCAGCCTGTTGATGAATCTGCGGCTCGGCCCCAACGATAGCGGCCCACAGCTTCTCATTCCCAACCTGATCCGCGCTGTCGGCCAGGCCATGGTTTTTCCGCCGATCACCATGATCGCCACCGCCGGCATCTCCGCCGCCGATGCGGGCTCGGCCTCAGCCCTGTTCAACATGCTACGCAATCTCGGCGGAGCGGTTGGCATCGCCATGGTGGAAACCTTCGTCACCAACCGTGAAAAATTTCATTCCTTCATCATCAATCAGCATGTGAGCCTGTTGGAGCCCGCAACGAGAACCCGCATTGATGCGATGCAGCATTATTTTCAGGCTCACGGCATGTCCGATCCGGACGACGCCCGCCGCCAAGCCATCATCCTGCTGGGCAAAACCATAAGGCAACAAGCCAATTATTTCGCATATGGCGATGCCTTCGGGTTGCTGGCCCTGGGCATGCTGATCGCCTTGGCGGCATCTCTCTTCATTCGGCGCCCCAGCGGCCCCGCGGCCCCTGGCGGACATTGAACGAACGCACCAGCATCCGCATGTCTAAACCTTCTTCAAATCCTGGCGCATGTTGATTTGCGTCATGGCCTGACGTTCTGATTTCCATCATATATCACGATACGGGATGTTGCCGGTCTTTTTCCCGCTCAAAGTCCAGGCAATGATACTTTGCGCCCGATTAGTATTGGTTTAAGCTTTGAAAAAAGTGAGGAGGTCCACATGGCTCGAGTTGCATTGGTCACAGGTGGGACACGCGGCATTGGCGCCGCAATCAGTGTTGCACTGCAAAAAGCCGGGAGGCTCGTCGTTGCCAGCTATGCTGGAAACACCGAAGCCGCCGAAGCCTTCCAAAAAACAACCGGCATTGAAGTGATCAAGTTCGACGCCGGCAATTACGAAGAGGCCATTGCGGCGGTCAACGATATTGCCAGCCGCCATGGCGCCATCGAAATTCTCGTCAATAATGCGGGTATCACCCGCGACTCGGTGTTGAGCAAGCAGACCCGCGAGATGTGGGACGCGGTGATCGACACCAATCTTGGTTCCTGCTTCAACCTTTGCAAGGCGACATTCGATGGCATGAAAGCCGCGAAATTCGGCCGTATCGTCAATATCGGCTCCATCAATGGACAGGCTGGCCAATATGGCCAAGTGAACTATGCCGCCGCCAAATCCGGCATCCATGGCTTCACCAAGGCGCTGGCCCAGGAAGGGGCACGCTATGGCATCACGGTAAACGCCATTGCGCCCGGCTATGTCGATACAGACATGGTGCGCGCCGTGCCTGCCGATGTGTTGGAAAAGATCATTGCCAAAATCCCGCGTGGACGCCTTGGCAAGGCGGAAGACATAGCGCGTGGCGTGGTATTCCTGACCGCTGACGATGCGGATTTCGTTACCGGATCAACATTGTCCATCAATGGCGGGCAACATATGTACTGAGGCACCGCGTCTCGGTGTGAATTCCAGATCATGGCGGCCAGGAAACTGGCGTTGCGCACGCAACGCTGGGGACTTGGCCGCTGAACCGGAATTTTTCAAAACCCCGCTATTTTCCCGGCTCCATAAAAACAGAACGTCAAAGCGTTGCGGCATGTCCGCCCCGCGGATTATTAGACATCTGAATGACCGCTTCTTTTCATCAAGTGAAGTAACACGGGCTATAAGCAGGCTTGATCACGCCGGCGCCACTCGCAGCCTCCGGACAAGCTGAAACAGCCCTGACGGCTGTTTCAGCAGTAATCCGGCAATATTCTAATTTATTTTTGCGCTGATACGACCCTCTAAGTATCCAAATTGGCGACCTTGAGCGCGTTATTCACAATAAACTCCCTGCGCGGTTCCACGATATCGCCCATCAGCGTGGAGAAGATCTGATCCGTATCCTTGGCGTCCGAGATTTTCACCTGGAGCAGGCGGCGCGCTTGTGGGTCCAAGGTGGTTGCCCATAGCTCTTCCGGGTTCATCTCCCCCAGGCCTTTAAAGCGGCTGATCACCAGCCCCTTGCGGCCATGCGCCAGCAGCGCGTCCCACATGGCGGCTGGTCCATGCACGGGCTTTGCCGTTGCGCCGTCGATCGATAATTTTGCATCCTCGTTGAACAATTCGGCCAACTTGCCCGCGCGCTCGGCCAGGTAGCGTGCCTCGGCGGTGCGTAAGGTCGCGGCATCCAACGTATAATGCTCCGCCACGCCCCGCACGGTCCGGCCGATTTTCACCCCCGTCTCGTCGGAGGTAACAACCCAGCCTCTCTCAGTCTGCAAGGACTGCGCATTCAGCCGCGCGACCAATATCGCATCCTTCGCCGCATCCCCCAGCGCGGCGGGAGACAACAGCCCGGCTATGGCGATCTGTTCCAGATAAGTCTGCGGCAGCGTATTCTCCATCGTTCGCAGCCGGTGCACAACCTGACCAATCCATGCCGCAGCCTCACGCAACTCATCGCCAGACAGCGTCAACGCACCGCTGCTCAACACCGAATCACCCAACGCTCGGTCGAGCAGGAAGGCCTCCAGCGCATCGTCATCCTTCAAATAGCGTTGGTCGTTGCCGCGCTTGGCGCGGTAAAGCGGCGGTTGCGCGATATAGAGATAGCCCTGCTCAATGAGCTGGGGCATCTGCCGGTAAAAGAATGTGAGCAGCAAGGTACGGATATGCGAGCCATCCACGTCCGCGTCCGTCATGATGACAATCCGATGGTAGCGCAGCTTGGCGGGGTCGAAGCCGCCTTGCTCAGTGTCTCCCCGGCCAATTCCGGCCCCCAATGCGGTGATCAACGTTCCGACTTCGGCGCTGCTCAACATTTTGTCGAACCGCGCGCGCTCCACATTCAAGATCTTGCCCTTCAACGGCAAGATCGCCTGATATTTCCGATCACGCCCCTGTTTGGCGGAGCCACCGGCTGAGTCACCCTCGACCAGGAAAAGTTCGGAATGCGCTGGGTCGCGCTCCTGGCAATCGGCCAGCTTACCAGGCAGAGAAGAAATATCCAGCACCCCCTTACGCCGCGTCAACTCACGAGCCTTACGCGCGGCCTCCCGCGCCGCGGCGGCGTCCATCACCTTCTGGACAATCAGCTTGGCCTCCTTCGGGTGCGTCTCGAACCAATGGCTCAACGCATCCGCCACGGCCCCTTGCACCACGGGCTGCACCTCGGAGGAGATCAGCTTATCCTTGGTCTGGGAGGAAAATTTCGGATCCGGCACCTTCACCGAGAGCACGGCGGTCAGGCCTTCGCGCATATCCTCGCCGGAGATTTCAGCCGTCTCCTTCTTACCGCCCATATTCTTGGCGTAATTGCTCACCACACGCGTCAGCGCGCCGCGAAACCCCGCCAGATGCGTGCCACCATCGCGCTGTGGAATGTTGTTGGTGAAGCAAAGCATTGTCTCGTGGTAGGAATCATTCCAAGTGCAGGCGAACTCCACCTTGATGCCCGCTTCCTTCACCTCGCTCGCCGCGGTGACCGGCTCCGGCAGGAGCGAGGCCTTGGAACGGTCGAGCCATCTGCAGAACTCCTTCACGCCGCCCTCATAATGGAATTCCATCTGCTCGAAAGGTTCATGCCTCTCATCGCGCAGCAGAATGGCCAAACCAGAATTCAAAAAAGCCAGTTCGCGCAACCGCCGCTCGAATACCGCATAATCGAACTCGGTATGGGTAAAGGTCGCGGCGGAGGGTTTGAAGGTGACTTCCGTTCCATTGGGTTTCGCCGTCTGCCCGACCAGCTTCAACGGCGCCACTGTGTCGCCATTCTCGAAGCGGATGAAATACTCCTCGCCATGGCGCCAGATGCGCACTTCCATCCATTCGGACAGCGCATTCACCACTGCGGCCCCCACACCATGCAAACCGCCCGAGACCTTGTAACTGTTCTGATTGAACTTACCGCCCGCGTGAAGCTTGGTCAGCACAACTTCGGCGGCGGAAATCCCCTCTTCGGGATGGATATCGGTCGGGATACCGCGGCCATTATCGCGAATGGTCATGGAACCATCGCCATTGAGCACGGCCTCCACCCGGTTGGCGAAACCTGCCTGGGCTTCGTCCACCGCGTTATCGATGATCTCAAACCCCATATGATGCAGGCCCGAGCCATCATCCGTGTCACCGATATACATGCCAGGCCGCTTGCGGACGGCATCCAGCCCCTTCAGAACACTGATCGATGCCGCGTCATAAGCATCGTCTTGCGGGGTGGAATCAGGCATATCGGACATAGCGGGCAACAGGCTCCAGAATCGTCATATGGAACCTGTTTCATACAGGATTTCGGGGCAAAAGCCTAATATCCAGGCGCAGCGCTGGGCAGCTAACCGCCCAGCCGCGTTCCCGCCCCCAGAGCCTGCGCCAATGCGGCGATGCCTTCGCGGAAAGGCCCACGATGGCTCGCGGCCAAAGTGCCGCAGCCGGCATGGCGGCCCAGCACGAGCGGCATATAGGGAATCACGACATCCACCGCCCTGCCAAGCTTATCTTCAATGAAGGACTGAGCCAGCCCGCCCGGTATACCCGCCTTGTTCAACACCAGAGTAGGCCATGGCTCCGCCCCCTCGTCACCAGGCAAATCCTGGAGCTTCACCACGTTATGAATTGAAACAATTGAAGGATCCAGCACAACCACACGCTGCTGCGCATGAAAGAGCAATTGGCGCGCCAAGGGCGTCGCTCTTGCTCCGGCATCGGCGACAATAAAATTATAACGTGCGCGGATGACATGTGCGAAAATAGCCATACCCTCCGGCTCACAGGGCGGTTGCCAGGACAAATCCTCCAACCCCGCCATGACATGCAGCCTGTCCCCAACCTCATCGGCACAGCGCTCAAGCAGCAGATCGTCCACGCGCCCCGGCGCCGCAAGCACGGCGGACAAACCGGAATTGGGCGGCAAATTCATATCCAGCGCCAAGGTGCCGGTATTGACCTCACCATCGAGCAGCACAGTATGGCGCCGCAACTCCTCGGCGATATACCAGCCCAGATTTGCCACGATGCCGCTTGTCCCCACGCCGCCGCGCGCGCCGCACAGCACGGCCATCCGCCCGTCGCGCGGCCTCAACTCATCCTGAATCCGACTCTGGATCAAGGGCAGGAAGTTCTGAATGACCGCTTCGGCCGTGAGCGGTTTATGAAGATATTCGCCCACCCCCATTTTCTTGACCACGGTGCGGTAAAAATTCAGGCTATGGGCATCCCCCACCGCCAGCACCCTGGTTCCCGCATCCACGCGGTCCGCCAGTTCCATCAGGGCGTTGATCGGCTGCTCTTCCCCGGACAAATCCACCAGCACGATCTCTGGCGAGGGCATGGCGGCCAGGGCTGAGAGGGCGTGCCGAAAGCTCCCCAGATGGACCATATTGGCCCCAGGCATGGCTTCACCCAGAATCCCCTGAAGCAAATCCGCCGTTTCCCTGTCCTGGACAAATCCCACAAAGCCGCGCCTCTCAGGCGCTCTGACGGCCACCGCTGGCTCCCTTCCTCCATGCGGCCTGGACGGCTTCATCTCCAGCAGGGCTGGCAATCTTCTTGTCTGGGGCATCTCCTGCATCGCGCTGCATCCCTCTGGGCAGGGGAATTTCAGCAAAACGAGGTTGCCATTGCGTTAATGTACCCCGCCGGGCATGGGTGACCGCCCGCTTATAAGGTTGCGGGGCGCGGCGCGGCGCTTTATCAGCGCCGCTCATTTTGGATTTTCACAGGATAAGATGGCTCGGCAGAAAAAAGGCCGCAAACTGGACGGCTGGATCATTCTCGACAAACCCCAGGGCATCACCAGCACACAGGCGCTGAACAAGGTGAAGCGCGCCCTGGACGCGCAAAAGGCCGGCCATGGCGGTACGCTGGACCCGCTGGCCACCGGCATTCTGCCGCTCGCCTTCGGGGCGGCCACCAAAACCGTGCCTTACGTGATGGACAGCACCAAGATCTATCACTTCACCCTGAAATTCGGCGAGGCGCGGGATACGGACGATGCCGAGGGCGCCGTTATCGCCACCTCGGATCTTCGCCCCAGCGACACCGAGATCAATGCCGCCCTCCCCCAGTTCATCGGCAACATCATGCAGGTGCCCCCCGCCTTCTCCGCCATCAAGGTGGATGGCGAGCGCGCTTACGACATGGCTCGCGACGGCCGCCCGCCCGAGTTGCCGCCCCGCCCCGCGCAGGTCGACCGGTTCGAGCTGATTTCCCGGCCCGACGCGGACCATGCCGTATTCGAGGTTCAGTCCGGCAAGGGGGTCTATATGCGCTCCCTCGCCCGCGACCTCGCCCGGGCCTGTGGCAGCGTCGGGCATATCGCCGTGCTACGCCGCTTGCGCGTGGGACCATTCAAGGAGAACATGGCGGTTCCTCTGGACTTTTTCCTCAATCCGGAGCAAAACCCCGCCACTCTTGCCGAAACTTTGCTGCCGCTCGAGACCGCGCTGGACGACATCCCGGCCCTGGCCCTGAACCAAGCAGAGTTTTTCGCCCTTTCACAAGGCCAGGCGATCAGCCTGGTGGACCTGATGGGGCGCATTCCGGAGGCCGCCAATCCCGATGAAGGAATGGTGCGCGTGACGGCGGCGGGGCGCGTAAAGGCCATGGCCCGACTCTCAGACGGGTGGCTGAAGCCCGAGCGCTTGTTTTAACGTCTTTTCTCGAAGGATTGCACGATGTCGATTACGCCTGAACGCCGCGCGGAACTCATCAAGGAATATGCGACCGCCGCCAATGACACCGGCTCCCCCGAGGTGCAGGTGGCTCTGCTTTCCGAGCGCATCTCCAACCTGACCGAACATCTGAAGACCCATGCGAAGGATTACCATTCCCGCCGTGGCCTGCTGGTGCTCGTCGGCCAGCGCCGCTCGCTGCTGGACTATCTGAAGCGCAAGAACATGAAGCGCTACCAGGATCTGATTGCGCGCCTGAACCTGCGCCGCTGATCCGAAACGGGGCCGCAAGGCCCCGTTTTCATGTCAGGAGGAGGTCATGATCAAAATCTCCCTGCGCCAAGCCGCCCTGGTGGCCTTGATCCTGAATTTCGGATTTTTCTTCTTTGAATTCGCGGTGGCGCGCGCCATCGGCTCTGTCTCCCTGTTTGCGGATAGCGTGGATTTCCTGGAAGATGGCGCGGTTAATTTCCTGCTACTGGCGGCCCTTGGCTGGGGACCCAAGGCACGAGCCAAGGCGGGCATGGCAATGGCGGCGCTGATCCTCATCCCTAGCCTCGCGACATTTTGGCAGGCCGTTTCCAAAATCTGGCACCCGCAAGCGCCGGACCCGGCTTGGCTTTCCCTCACCGGCCTAGCCGCCATGACGGTGAATGGCTGTGCGGCGCTGATTCTCGCCAGCCATCGTCATGCGGGTGGCAGCATCACTCGTGCCGCCTTTCTGTCCGCCCGCAACGATGTGCTGGCCAATGCCGCCATTATCTTGGCGGGATGCGTGAGCGCCTCTCTCTGGCGGAGCTTATGGCCGGATCTAATCGCGGGCCTGGGCATCGCCGCGATGAATCTGGACGCCGCCTGGGAGGTCTGGCAAGCGGCGCGCGAGGAGCATTCAGCCTGACACGCCTGGGCCGGCAAACGCATGGCGGAAATCTTCAGCGTCAAGAACCCGCCGATAGAGCCTTATAGGGCTCTTCCATCCGTCACCCGGCATAAGCGCGGTTCGGTCATGGTCTATTTTTCTCGCCGCGGCCGCCCTTTATGTATGCCCAAAGCTCATGCCCGGCATAACACAGCCCCGCCAAACATGCCGGAACGAGAAAATACATGACGCGGAACAACAAAATCGCGCCCAATGCCTCGGCCGGCGCCAAGAACCCGGCCAACCCCAGCAGCAGCACCGAGTCGAACACCCCTACCCCACCCGGCAGGCCGGAGAGCGCGCCGGCGGCGAAGGCACCGAGGTAAAGGCTGAGGGTACGCGGATAGCTCAATCCCGGCACGGCAGGCAGCACCGCGTGCAGGATGGCGCAAGCACAAGCAATATCCAGACAGGAAAGGCCTATCTGCGCCAGCGCGATCCGCCCGCCCGGTAAGGCGATGCGCTTGCCAAACAAAGCCACGCTCTCCCGCCCCCGCGCGGCGATGACATAAGCAATGGGAACCGCCAGCAACCCCGCGCCGACAATCCGCAGCAAGGGGGGCGCCAGACTGCTCGGCAGCGGTACGGAAGTCGGGTCCAGCAGCAGCAGCCCCCCCAGCAACGTCAGCACCCCTAGCGTGAAACTGCTGGCGGAGAGGGCAACAATGCGGGCGATACCGCCAGGCGGTACCTCCCAATGGGCGTAGAAGCGCAATCGTATGGCCGCCGCCGTCAATGCCGGTGCTCCCAAAATGTGACTGAGCGCATAGGCACAGAAAGAGGCGAGACCGATATTGGGCAATGGCAGGCAAGGACCAATTCCTGCCCGCCGCGCGAAGAACACGCCCGGCAGGTCGTAAGTGGCCATGATGCAGAAGGAGCCGCCTAGCAGCCCCACCGCCCGCACCACATCCCAGAAAGGCGTGGCCAGGAAGGCGGCGAGAATCTCCCCCAGCCCCACCTTGGCCAGAATCCTGTGCAACCCGAGGGCGATCGCCGTGAGAAGCAGAAGCCCGAAAACGGGCGGCAGCAGCTTCAGATAGCGGCGCAAGAGATCAGGCCGCCGCCTCCTGGCGGGCGAGGCTCAATTCGATCAGCGCGATCGTCCGTTCCACGCTGTAAAGCGCTATGAAACCACCAAAGCGGGGTCCTTCCTGCGTACCCAGCAACACTTGATACAGACAGTCGAACCATGCCTTCAGCGGTTTGAAGGGATGGCGCTTGCCGACCGCATAGACGAGATTCTGCAGACGCTCCGCCTCGGTATCGCCAGGGTGCTGAGCCTGCTCATTCTCCCGCAAGCTTTTCGCCAGATCTTCCAACGCCGCGCGCTCCACATCCGTCGGGGCGCGGTACTGGCGCTTGGGCGCCACGAAATCGCGATTATAAGCCACGGCGTAATGCACCAGTTCCGCCAGGAATGGATAAGTCTCGGCATTGGCCTCGGGCATATAGGCGCGAATGAAACCCCACAGCATTTCCGGGCTGTCGGCATTGCTCACCGAAGCCAAATTCAGCAGCATCGTGAAACTGATCGGCGAGCCCGCATGGTCCGGCAGCACCCCGCCATGGATATGCCAGGCCGGATTATCATGCGGCGCCTCGGCGGTTGGCAAAACCGCGACATGGTTGATGTAGTCATCCGTGGCACGGGGAATCACGTCGAAAAACAGCCGCTTGGCGCGCTGTGGAGCATGATACATGAACTGCGCCAGAGATTCCTTGGGCGCATAGGTCAGCCATTCATCGATGGACAAGCCATTGCCCTTGGATTTCGAGATCTTCTGCCCCTTCTCGTCCAGAAACAGTTCGTAGGTCAGGGTCAGCGGCGGCTCCTTACCCAGTGCGCGGCAGATGGAGGAAGAGAGCTTCACGGAGTCGATGAGATCCTTGCCGGACATCTCATAATCCACATCCAGCGCGTACCAGCGCATCGCCCAATCCGCCTTCCATTGCAACTTGGCATTGCCGCCCAGCACGGAGGTCTCGAATTTCGCGCCGCTCTCCGGGTCGGTCCAGAACACCGTGCCGTGGGCGGCATCCACTTGGTCGATGGGCACCTGCATCACGATGCCCGTGCGCGGATGGATGGGCAGGATCGGCGAATAGGTCGCCTTACGCTCCGCCCCCAGCGTGGGAAGGATGATCCGCACGATCTCGTCATGATGCCTCAGAACATGCAGCAGCGCCGCATCGAACCGGCCAGAGGCGTAATAATCGCTGGCGGAGGCGAACTCGAACTCAAACCCGAAGGCGCGCAGGAACTCCTGCAACATGTTATTGTTATGGGCGCCAAAGCTCTCGAACTTGCCGAACGGGTCCGGAATACGCGTCAATGGCTTGCCCAGATGCCCACGCAGCATCTCCTTGTTCGGCACGTTGTCCGGCACCTTGCGCAGGCCGTCCATATCGTCGGAGAAGGCCAGCAGGCGCGAGGGCAGCCCGGTGAGTTCCGTGAACGCCTTGCGCACCCAGCTAGTGCGCGCCACCTCGCCAAAGGTACCGATATGCGGCAGGCCGGACGGGCCATAGCCGGTCTCGAACAGCGCCTCGGCCTTGCCTTTCTGTTTCAGCCGTTCGGCAATGCGTTCGGCTTCACGGAAAGGCCAGCTCAGCTGGGAGGGATTGGTGTTTTCGCTCATGGTGACGCCTGCTCTAGAGCCGCGAGACGGCAAATTCAATCACCCCCGCCATGCGGTCGTGTCATGGATTATCGATGATTCGCGGCAAACCGGGGCGCCAGGTCGCGTTGTCCGGCGTGTTCATGGAATAGACATGCACCTTTTTCGCCTCCGGCGACTGGATCACCACCACCGGGTCAGATTCGGAAAACGCCGCCGCCGCGATGTCGGCTCCCAGGTCCGGTGGCAAGTCTCCCAAGCGTTTCCAGGCGGCAAGCACCTGATGTTGATAAGGCAGGCCCAGCTCCGGCAAGGCGGAATGATAATCCGCGATGGCGGCTTTCCAGGAGCCAGTCCGACTTTTCAGCCTGGTCAGATAGAAGGCGGCATAATCGGCGTTTTTCGCCGGATTGAACGCATCGGACAGCGACATGAAGGCATCGGGATGATGCTCCAGGCTGATCTGGAAACAGCCGACATCGATGTCGCGCGCGCCGGATGTCTGCGCCAGGCGGACAAAGGCCTCGGCTTCCTGTTCCGAAGCGAAATAGCGGCCATTGCCGTCCACATTCACCGTCCAGGGCCAGGGAGTTGCATGGCCGGTGAGCGGATCCACCCGGCCGCTTTCCACCATGCCGATGGACAGCAGCAGATTGGTCGGCAATGTGCTCTCCAGCTCCGCCGCGCGCCCGGCGGCCGCGCACGCCATGCCGGCGGGCAGGTCCGCCCGCGCGGGAGCCACACATAAGCCGAGCATGCAAAGAGCCAAACGGATTTTCACGTCTGTTCCATCGGTGGGAAGCGCATAACCATTGAATCAAACCGTTTTCTAACCGAATCCGCGCCGCATGACGAGGCTTTAATACGACCTCCAGCCCATGCGCCTTGGCAATGGCGGCCTGTCTCCCAAGCTTGTGGAGAGACCGTTACACGGCAACCACAAGCCCAGGAGAAAGGCTCATGCGTTCCATCTGGCTGGCTTCGGCCGCCCTCATTTTTAGCGCTGGCGCCGCCTTTGCCCAGCCTACCCCGCCGACACCGCCCACGGGCCCGGCCAACATGCCGGCCACGCCGCCCGGTGCCATGGCGGCCCCCAAGCCAGCCATGCCCCCTGGCCATTGGCTGAAGGGACCATTGCCGGAAAACGCGCCTCCGGATGTTTATCTGCACATCGCCAAGGCGTCCCTCGCCCATCACAATCCCGGCCGGGCGGATGACGCGCTGTCTCACGCCGAGACATTGCTGTTGACCCGGGCGGTGGACCAGGGCCCAACAATTCCCGTGGACGACTCACCGCAGGTCAAAGCCATCGAGCAGGCGCGCCAAGCCCTGCACGCCAAGAATTACATGGCCGCCAGCCAGCAGATCGACGCCGCCATGGGAGCCGGCCACCCGCCACCGCCCGGTGGCATGGCGCCCCCTGCCCCCGCTCCACAAGGTGCCATGGCCCCTCCAGCCCCCGCGCCACAACAAGAGTAAAACCGCGAAAATGGGCGCCGCAAGGCGCCCATGTTTTATGGGAAGCGTTTTTACCCTCGCTTTTGCGGCGCAATATCGCTATGCGGGGCACGAAATCAGCAACGAGCATCCCGGCCTGACCGGCGCGCCTCAAGCGCTCCGGCCCGGCCGGTTTGCTCATTTCGATAGGTAGTCTTTAGATGTCCGCGCCGAAAATCCGCAATATCGCCATCATCGCCCATGTCGACCATGGCAAAACCACCCTCACCGACCAGCTTCTGAAGCAGTCCGGCGCCTTTGCCGCCCATCAGGCCGTGGCCGAGCGCGCGCTCGACCGCAACGACCTGGAAAAAGAACGCGGCATCACCATTCTGGCCAAGGTTGCCTCGGTGGTATGGCAAGATACCCGAATCAACATCGTCGACACCCCTGGTCACGCCGATTTCGGCGGCGAGGTGGAGCGTATCCTGAGCATGGTGGATGGCGCCGTGCTGCTCGTCGATTCGGCCGAGGGCGTGCTGCCACAGACCAAATTCGTGCTCGGCAAGGCGCTGGCGCGCGGGTTGAAGCCGATGGTGGTGGTGAACAAGATCGACCGTGGCGACGCGCGCCCCGACGATGTGCATAACGAGATCTTCGATCTCTTCGCCTCTCTGGGGGCGAACGAGGAGCAGCTGGACTTCCCCACCCTTTTCGCCTCCGGCCGTCAGGGTTGGGCGGTCGCCGATCTGAACGACCCCCGCGAGAGTCTGGCGCCGCTCTTCGAGCTGATCCTGAACCACGTGCCCGCTCCGAACCTGGATACCGAGGCCCCCTTCGCCATGGTCTCCACCATTCTGGAGTCCGACACCTTCCTTGGCCGCGTGCTGACTGGGCGCGTCGAGCAGGGCAAGGCCACCGTCAACATGCCGGTGAAGGTACTGGACCTTGACGGCAAGGTGGTGGAAACCGGCCGTCTGACCAAACTGCTCTCCTTCCGTGGGCTGGAACGTGTGCCGGTGGACGAGGTGCAGGCGGGCGACATCGTCGCCGTGGCGGGCCTGTCCGAAACCACTATTCCCTACACAATCTGCGCGCCGGAAGTGACTGCCCCGCTGCCCGCCACGCCGATCGACCCACCCACCCTCTCCATGACCTTCCGCATCAATGACGGCCCGCTCGGCGGACGTGAAGGCAAGAAGGTCACATCCCGCCAGATCCGCGACCGCCTGTTCCAGGAAACGGAGGGCAATGTCGCCATTCAAGTGGCGGTTTCCACCGAGACCGACGCGTTCGAGGTATCCGGCCGTGGCGAACTCCAGCTCGGCGTCCTGATCGAGACGATGCGCCGTGAAGGTTTCGAGCTGACCATCGGCCGTCCCCGCGTGCTGACCCGCACGAACGAGGAGACCGGCGAGAAGGAAGAGCCGTATGAAGAGGTTCTGATCGACGTGGATGAGCCCTATTCCGGCGCCGTCGTCGAGAAGATGAGCCGCCGCAAGGGTGAACTGGTCGATATCCGCCCCTCCGGCGGCGACAAGCAGCGCCTGACCTTCAAGATCCCATCGCGCGGCCTGATCGGCTATCATGGCGAATTCCTGACCGATACGCGCGGCACCGGCGTGATGAACCGCCTGTTTGCCGGCTACGGCCCCTGGAAAGGCAAGATCGAAGGCCGCCGCAATGGCGCGCTGATCTCCTCCGAGGATGGCGAGGCCGTGCAATACTCGCTCTTCTCCTTGCAGGACCGTGGCGTGCTATTCGTGAACCCCGGCGAGAAGGTTTATGTCGGCATGATCCTGGGCGAGCATAGCCGCGAAAACGATCTGGATGTGAACCCGGTCAGGGAAAAGAAGCTCACCAATATCCGTGCCGCCGGCAAGGATGAGGCGCTGCTGCTGACCCCACCGCGCAAGATGAGCCTGGAGCAGGCCATCGCCTATATCCAGGATGACGAGCTGGTGGAAGTCACCCCGTCTGCCGTGCGCATCCGCAAACGCTACCTGGATCCGCATGAGCGCAAGAAGGCCGAACGCCGCAGCGACGACGCGGCCTGAGTCCGCTTCGCAAGCGTAAAACAAAAGGGCGCCTCCAGGCGCCCTTTTTCATGCCATCCCACTATCCGGCCCTAAATCCTCCATAACTCTATTGACATCATGAAAATTTTCGATTCTACCTAACAAAGCGTCAGAAACCCTTTGAATTCAAAGGACGCTTTTGAAAGATACCTTAAGTCCATTTTCATCATCAACCCGGATGGCAAGGAAGCCACGGCCACCTATTCGGTGCATGGCAATACGGTGGAGATTGACCAAACCACACGCGAAGTCCGCCTACGCTACGGCGGGACCGTGCTGAACATTTACAACCTTGGCTACAACACGGTGGGCAACAACCCCGGCACCGGCACGGTCAGCCCGGACGTTACCCGCACCATTTCCAGCGCCGCGGGGACCGTGCCATGAGCGAAAACAATCAATCGCCCGTCGAACAGGGGAAATCTCCCGTTGCCGGTGAGGGCGGCCGTCAAATGTCGATGGGGACCAAGCTCGGCATTCTTGGCCTTGTCGGGGCGCTGGCGCTTGGCTTCGTGTGGTTCAATGCCCTCTACAGCCATCGGCAGAAAGCCCAGCCTGCGGCCACGCAAACCGCCTATACAGGCGGCGGTCAACAATTCACCCAACCACCCCCGACAACTGCGAAGCCGCCGCCCGCCCTCCCTCAACCGGCGCCCGCCGCGCCGACATCCTTGTTGGGCAACGCGAGTAACCAACAGACCCCGGCCACGGCGCCGATCATGGCGTACTCAGGCCAGGGAAGCCTTCTCCCCAGCCTATCGGCCGCTGCCACACCTGCATCGGTCGGGGGAAGCCCGCCCGCTGTACCGCCGGCACCGGATAACTCCCCGCTTGGCGCACGGCTGAAAGCCACGCCTCTGGATGGGGAACAGGCCGCCATTCTCGCCAACCCGAACATGACGATCACGGAAGGCACGATGATCCCATGCAGCCTCCAGACCGCGATTGATAGCCAGCTTCCCGGTCTTGTGACCTGCGTGGTGCCGATCGACATTCGCGGGACCACGGGTAACGTGGTCCTGCTCGATCGCGGAACCAAAATCGTCGGCCAAATCCAAAGCGGGCTGCTTCAAGGGCAAAATCGCGTCTTTGTCGATTGGACCCGCGCGGAGACGCCGGATCATGTCATTATCACGCTCGACTCACCTGGCACCGATGAGTTGGGCCGCTCTGGCCTTCCGGGCGCAGTCAACAACCATATCTGGGATAGGTTCGGCGGCGCCCTCATGCTGACGCTCGTGCAAGGCGGCCTGGACGCGGGAACGGTCCTCGCTGCCGGAAATGGCAGCAGCAATTCGACATCACAACAGGCCGCCCTTGGTTTCGTGTATTCGGCACAATCGAACGGCCAGGCGGTTGCCAACACGGCCTTGCAAAACACGATCAACATACCGCCTACCCTGACGAAAAATCAGGGTGATACGGTCGGCTTGATCGTCGCGCATGATCTCGATTTCTCGAATGTCTATAAATTTCTTCTCCCCATGTTTTTTTGCTTGGCTCTAACTTATTTTGCACCTCACCATACATTCCCCAAGTGGCATGCCGTCTGACGTGAGTTTCGCCTGAATCCGACCGCAGGACAATCATTTTCCGTCCCGAGCGGCGTCGTCGGGCGCGCAAGGCGCTGAGACAGGGCAGATCGGCCCG
>NZ_JBFWIX010000028.1:0-34205 GCF_050253495.1 Acidocella sp. | reverse complement strand
ATGACGGGATCGTCGGGAATGGAGCGGACATCCTCGATGAATTGTGCCAGGTACCAGGCGATCTGCGGGTCGGCCGGGCGGTAATCGGCCATGGCGGGGGCCACGGCCTGGGCCTGACCGAGCTTGTCGACCTGAACCACCCAGGGGACGACACTGCCATGGGTGGATTGCCAGACCAGCCCCGCTCCCAACCCGGCGGAAAGAAACAGACCGCCGAAGGCCATGAGACGCCAGTTTCTGGCCTGCACACGGGCAGAGCCGATGCGCTCATCCCATTCCTGTCCGGCCTTCTGGTAGGGTGTTTCCGGTTCTGGGGTGCGGCCATAACGCGCACCCGGGCGACGGAATAACATCAGCCTTCCTCCGAAAGATCGAGATTGGTGGAGCCGCCGCCATGATCGCCCGCGCGCACGGCGTTGGCAGCGGTGGACACGGCATTGCCGAGGGTCTGGCCGCGTTTCATGCGCTTGGCCCAGGCAGGTGGTGACGATGAAGGCGCGGTGGCGGCGCTGGCCGGGGTGGAAGCCGACGATGCCGTACTGCCGCTATTGCCCGCACCGCCACCGTCGGCCGCTTGCCGGGCGGCTTGCGCGCCGGCATCCCACCGGCTCTTGAGGTTGCCGGCGACCTTCCCGGCCATCTCCTTGACCGGCGCCGCGGCGGTGTTCATCCCGGTCTTGGCGACATTTGTGAGACCGCCGCCAATGGCGCTGGCGCCTGTCTGCCCAGATGCAGCGGCCCCGATGCTATAGGCGGTGGACGCGCCACCCGCGAGCGCCGTGCTCCCGCGTGCCAGAGCGCCTACGGCGCCAGCCCCGGCGCGCAGCCCCATGCCCGCCGTCATGCCGATGCCGCCCGCCGCGAGCGCGGTGCCGACCGCGGCGCCCGCGCCGAGCTGGGGCGCGCCGGAAATCAGGCCGGTGGCGATGCCCGGTCCGAATATACCGAGCCCGAGCAGCGACAGCGAGGCCAGGAGCAGTGACAGGGCATCCTCGATGGTCAATTGCCCGGTTCCAGGACTGAGCGTGAACTTGCCAAAAAACGTCGTGCCGATGCCGATAATCACGGCCAGGACGAGCACCTTCACACCGGAGGCGACAACATTGCCCAGCACTTTTTCGGCGAGGAAGGTGGTCTTGTTGAACAGAGCGAAGGGGACCAGCACGAAGCCCGTGAGCGTGGTCAGCTTGAACTCGATCAGCGTGATAAAGAGCTGGATCGCCAGGATGAAGAAAGAGATCACCACGAAAAACCAGGAGACCAGAAGAACGGTGATCTGGATGACGTGATTGAAGAACGAGGTGAAGCCCATGAGCTTCCCGGCAGCCTGGAGAACCGGAATGCCCGCGGTGATGCCGATCTGCGCGAAGCGCCCCGGTTGCAGAAGTTCGGATGCGGGCAAAGTTGAGCCGGTGGCTTTCAGTCCAAGACCGGAGAAGGAATTAAAAACGATCTGCGCCAGATCGTTGAAATTGCCGATGATGTAGGCGAAGAAGCCGATATAGAGCGTCTTCTTGATAAGCCGCGTCATGATGTCTTCATCGGCGCCCCAGGCCCAGAACAGCCCGGCAAGCGTGATATCGATGGCGATCAGCGTCGAGGAAAGATACATGACCTCGCCGTGCAACAGGCCGAAACCGCTATCGATATAGCTCGTGAAGGCGTTCAGAAAGCCATCAATGACGCCGGGGTTCATGACAAGCCTTTCGATTAAAAAGGAAAATTGAATTGATCTGCCCGATTGCGCTTTGTGGAGAACGCAGTCATTGCGAATGGAACATCTCCACCGTCTGCGGCTGATAGCCGCTGCCGATGGAGAGGAACTGGTTGAGTTCCGTCTCGGCTTCTTCCTTGCTCTCGGCCTTGGCGGCACCAGCCAGAGCGGCGGCGCGGCCTTGGGCCGCGATCAGCGCTGTCACATCGGCGAGCTGGCCGCTCAGGACACCCAAAATCTGGTTGCCGGCCTGGCTCGCCTGGAGCGCGCCCTCCGCCGACTGGCTCGACGACACGAGCGCATCCACCTCGGAATGGGCCGTGGCGAGATTTTGCACGGCGCCGGCCTGCACATTCATCGCATCCTCGTAACCGGCGCGGGCATTTTCCCAGCGGGTTTGCGCGTCGCTCTCCAACTGCGCCGAGGAAGCCAAGGCGGAGTAGCTTTCGGGATAGACCTCGGTGAACGCCTGATCGATGGTGGTGACGTCGTAGGCGATGTTCTGCGCCTGGCTCAGCAATTGCTGGGTCTGGTCGATCGATTGGTCGAGCTGGGCCAGCGTGGAGTAGGGCAGGCTGGCCAGGTTCTTCGCCTGGTTGATGAGCATGGTGGCCTGGTTTTCCAGGCTCTGGATCTCGTTATTGACCTGCTGCAGCTCGCGTGCCGCGGTCATCACGTTCTCGGCGAAATTGCTGGCGTCGAATACGGCGACCTGCGCGTGCGCGGGTTTGAAGGCCGCATTGAGTGACACGGACGCGATGCCAGCTGTGAGCGCCACCCGGAAGTAGCTACGGGTCATGGTGCGATCTCCCCGCCGTTGAGAATATCCGCCGCCCAATCGGCGCCTTTGTGCCGGAGCCAGGCGCTGGCGAAACCGTCCTGGCCGTGCTCGGTCATCAACCCGGCGATGGCGGCTTGGTCGGTTTTCGAGGAGGCGGCGGTGAAAGCCAGCGCGGCGTCGCCGAGGCCAAGCTCGAACAGGCGGTTGCCGCGCCGTGACTGGCAGTAATAATCCCGCTTCGGCGTGGCCCGCGCCAGAATTTCGATCTGGCGGTCATTAAGGCCAAAGCGCCGGTAGATGGCCATGATCTGTGGCTCGATGGCGCGCTCATTGGGTAGGAAGATGCGGGTTGGACAGCTCTCGATAATCGCGGGGGCAATGACACTGTCATGGATGTCCGATAGCGATTGTGTGGCGAAGATGACTGAAGCATTCTTCTTGCGCAGGGTTTTGAGCCATTCCCGCAGCTGCCCGGCAAAATCCTCATCATCGAGCGCGAGCCAGCCTTCGTCGATAATGATCAGCGTCGGGCGACCGTCGAGACGCGCCTCGATGCGATGGAACAGGTACGCAAGCACGGCGGGTGCCGCGCCGGTACCGATCAGCCCTTCGGTCTCGAAGGTCTGAACATTCGCGTCGTGTAGCCGCTCCACATCCGCATCGAGCAGCCGCCCGAATGGTCCGCCCAGGCAATAGGGCCGCAATGCCTGTTTCAGCGTGTTCGATTGTAGCAATACGCAGAGACCCGTCAGAGTCCGTTCCGCAACTGGTGCCGATGCCAGGGAGGTGAGGGCCGTCCAGAGCAGCTCCTTTACCTCGGGTGTCACGGCGATCTTTTCACGGGCGAGGATATTGGCGACCCATTGCGCCGCCCAGCCGCGCTCGGCATCGTCGTCGATCCAACCAAGCGGCTGCAAAGCGACGGATGATTCGCTATCATCGGACAGGCCGCCCCCGAGATCCTGCCACGCGCCGCCCATGGCGAGGGTTACCGCCCGGATCGATCCGCCGAAGTCGAAGGCAAAAATCTGGGATGCGGCATAGCGCCGGAACTGCAACGCCATCAGCGCCAGCATCACGGATTTGCCGGCACCCGTCGGCCCGGCCATCAGCATATGGCCGACATCGCCGACATGTAGGGAAAACCGGAACGGGGTTGAGCCTTCCGTCTTGGCCATGAACAGCGGAGGCGCACGGAAATGCTCGTCCCGTTCCGGTCCGGCCCAGACCGCCGAAAGGGGAATCATGTGCGCGAGGTTCAAGGTGCTGACCGGCGGCTGCCTGATATTGGCATAGACATGGCCCGGCAATGAGCCGAACCAGGCTTCCAGCGCGTTGACCCTTTCCATCATGCAGGTGAAATCACGCCCCTGGATCACCTTCTCGACCAAGCGCAATTTTTCATCGGCGATGCGGGCATCCTCGTCCCACACCGTCACCGTGGCGGTGACGTAAGCCTGGCCGATGGCATCCGAGCCGAGTTCCTGCAACGCCATGTCCGCGTCGGCGGCTTTGTTGGCGGCGTCCGTGTCCATCAGCACCGACGCCTCGTTGGTCATGACTTCCTTCAGGATCGCCATGATCGATTTGCGCTTGGCGAACCATTGCCGCCTGATTTTCACCAGCAGCTTCGTCGCGTCGGTCTTGTCGAGCATGATCCCGCGCGTGGACCAGCGATAGGGGAAAGCCAACCGGTTCAGTTCGTCCAGAATCCCTGGATGGGTCGCCGACGGGAATCCCATGATGGTCAGGGTACGCAGATGGTGGCGGCCGAGCTTGGGTTCCAATCCGCCGGTCAGGGGTTCGTCGGGCAGGATGCTGTCCAGATACATCGGGATTTCGGGCACGCGGACGCGCTGGCGTTTGGTTGAGATCGTCGAATGCAGGTAGGTCAGTGTCCCGGCGTCATCGAGCCATTCGATCTCCGGCACAAAGCCTTCCACGAGCTGGAGGATGCGGTTGGTTTGGTCGATGAAACCCCGCAGCACCTCATGCGGGTTAACGCCCTGCTTCTCGCTACCTTCATAGAGCCAGCCTTCCGCGCGTGCTGAATCTTCACTCGGCGCGAGATGCAGGAAGGTCAGGAAATAGTTGCTCTCGAAATGAGCGCCTTCTTCCTCGAATTGTGCCTTGCGCTCGGAATCAACCAGGGCGGAGGCCGGATCGGGAAACTGGCTGTCGGGGTAGTGGTTGGCGGGGCTGCGTTGCGCCTCGACGAAGATTGCCCAACCCGATCCCAACCGGCGCAGCGCATTATTCAGCCGCGCCGTGGTGCCGATCAGCTCCGCCGGGGTGGCGCTGTCGAGATCGGGGCCGCGGAAACGCGCGGTGCGTTGGAACGAGCCGTCCTTGTTTAGCACAACGCCGCGCGCCGCCAAAACCGCCCAGGGGAGGTAGTCGGCGAGGATCGCGGATTTGTGCCGGTATTCGGAGAGGTTCATCACGGTGCAACCTCACGCCCGGAAATAGGTTGGATAGCGCAGATGCCGTCGCGTCACGTCGACAAACTGCGCGTCGCGCTTGGCGGCCCAGACGGCGGCGGCGTGGCCGATCAGCCAGAAGGCGAGGCCCGGAATCCACAGGCGCAGACCCAGGCCGAGAGCGGCTGCCAGCGTGCCGTTCAGGATGGCGACGCTGCGTGGCGCTCCGCCGAGCAGGATATGCTCGGTCAGCGCCCGATGAACCGGTGCTTCATATCCGGCGATGGGCTCCGCGCCGTCCATCAGATCAGTGCCCCGCCGGAGAAGGAGAAAAAGGAAAGGAAAAAGCTGGATGCTGCGAAGGCGATGCTGAGCCCGAAGACGATCTGGATCAGCCGCCGGAAGCCGCCGGAGGTTTCGCCGAAGGCCAGGCTCAGCCCGGTGACGGTGATGATGATGACCGAGATGATTTTTGCCACTGGTCCTTGGACGGATTCCAGGATCTCATTGAGCGGCGATTCCCACGGCATGTCCGAGCCGGCTGCATAGGCCGGTGCGATCAGGATGAGGGTAAGAATGAGCGTGGAGACGGCACCGATGCGGCGGCGCAGCCGATTGGTGAACATGGACATCATGGATGATCTCCTATGGCGATGAGGTTGCCGGGTTCGGCTATGGCGGGAGCCAGGACGTAGTCGCCGGCTGCGGAGAGACCCTGGACGGTGGCGAGGCCCGCGAGGCGGCGCTGTGCCCCGCGTCCGTCCAGCACCGCGATGACGTTGATGGTTTCGGCGATCAGCGCGCGCGGCACGGTGACGACCGCTTCCTGGATCAACTGCTCCAGGCGCCGGAGTGCGCCGATCGACGTGCCTGCATGGATGGTGCCGATGCCGCCGGGATGGCCGGTGCCCCAGGCTTTGAGGAGGTCGAGGGCTTCTGGTCCGCGCACCTCGCCGATCGGGATGCGGTCGGGCCGTAGGCGCAGCGAGGAGCGAACCAGATCGGACAAGGAGGCCACGCCATCCTTGGTGCGGAGCGCCACGAGGTTGGGCGCCTGGCATTGCAGCTCGCGCGTATCCTCGATCAGCACGACACGGTCGGAGGTCTTGGCGATCTCGGCGAGCAGCGCGTTGGTCAGCGTCGTCTTGCCGGTGGAGGTGCCGCCCGCGACCAGGATGTTGCGGCGCTGGAAAACGGCGACACGAAGGAATTCCGCTTGGGCGGCGGTCATGATCCCGGCATTGACATAATCACCCAGGGTGAAGACGGCGACGGCGGGCTTGCGGATGGCGAAGCTGGGAGCCGCGACAACCGGGGGCAGCAGGCCCTCGAACCGCTCGCCGGTCTCTGGCAATTCGGCCGAGACGCGAGGTGCCCCGGCATGGACCTCGGTGCCGACATGGTGGGCCACCAGCCGGACAATGCGCTCGCCATCGGCTGGAGACAAATATTCGCCTGTATCGGCAAGACCATCGCTGAGGCGGTCGATCCATAGCTTGCCGTCAGGATTCAGCATCACCTCGACGATCGCGGGATCTTCGAGGAAGCGGGCGATTGCCGGACCGAGCGCGGTGCGCAGCATGCGCGCGCCGCGGGATGAGGCTTCGGAATGGGATGGTGAAAATACCAAGATCGTCCCCTGTGCAATGCCGGGCAAGACAGCCGGCCGGCGAGGGGATGATTAGAGAAGGCAGGAATTCATTGTGTGCAACAACGCTCTTGGTGCCATCGTGCTCTGGCGTGCAAAAACAGGGAAATGGCGGTTTGCCCTTGGGGTGGCCCGGCGCGGTATTGGCGCTACAAATGTTGTGAGGCTGAGGCCAGATCTCATGTATTCGAGGCAACTAAAACGAGAAGGACTCTCCATGCCGGTACAACATCCTATCCCGGCGGCCATTGCCGTCGTGTTCCGGGGCGCGGACGTGCTTCTGGTGCGGCGCGCCAATCCGCCGGACGCGGGGCGATGGGGGTTTCCCGGCGGCAAGATCGAGCGGGGAGAAACGATCATGCGCGCTGCCGAGCGCGAGCTGTTCGAGGAAACGTCGATTACCGGAAAGGCACGCCACGTTCTCACCGCAGTGGATGCTTTCGAGCGGTCTTCAGCCGGGGCCGTATTGCATCACTTCGTTCTGATTGCTGTAGTCTGCGAATTCGTGAGTGGCGTTCCTTACGCGGCGGACGATGTCACCGAGGCGAGATGGTTTTCCATGCATGAACTGGCGGTGGGGGATCTGGCGCTGAGTTTGGACGTGGAGGATGTCGCTAAAACCGCGTTCAAGTACGTGAGCGAAAATTCCGAATGACCCAGCACAAAGGCATCGCCATCGTGGTTCCGAAACCAACCATTCGGATGCAAGGTCGTCATGCTGTTGTTTCATCGGGGCCGCGTTCCTCCGAAATTTCCCGTGCCAGGCTTTGGCTCTTTTCTATCCTGCGCCCGAGTGCTTCGATGAACCCCTTATAGCGTTCCTGGCCGCTGGCCTGCGCGGCGGCGAGCGCGGTATCGGGCAGTGGTGGTGTCGTGGTCAGCCAGAAGCGCACGAACAGCGCAATGGCCTCGTTGGAAATCTTTACGTGGTGCTCCAGCCTGTCGAGGTTGCGCGTATGGCGGTCAAGGCGCCGGCTGATCGCGGCCTCCAGCCGTTCCGCCCCATCCGGAGACAGGAACGACGTCAGCGCCGCCTCCACTACCAGCGCCTGGGAAATACGCTTGCGCGCCGCGTAGTCGGCGAGCTGGGAGGAGAGGGCGGGGGGCAGCCGGAATGTGTGCTTGATACGCATCGGACTATCCTCCGAGATCAAGGCCGTTGCCGGGATCGAGCGCTGCCTGGCGGGCAACGCCACCCATCTGACGGCGTAATTCCGCCAGGCGGATGGCTTCTTCGCTCTGCCGCCGGGTATCGTCGCCGAAGGTGAATTCCGGTTTTACCGCAGGCTTAGGCGGTTCTATGTCCTCATGTTCGGGCAGATCGGGTTCCCGCCTGATGCCGGCATTGGCGGGATCAGCACTGGCCTTGCCGGATTGCTTCTTGCTCTTGGGGATGGCTTTGGGCCTTTGCGCTGGCGGGGCCACCGTCACCTTTGGCGGCAGCGGCAGTTTGCTCCAATCATCGGCTTTGGGCGCAGGCTGCGCCTTGCCTGGATTTGGCGCGGGGAGAACCCGCTCGGTGAAGCGCCGGTTCTCGAAATAGCGCGCCTTTTTCGCGCGAATCGGATTGGTTCCCGACACCATGACGATCTCGTCGCTGGGCGGTAGCTGCATGACCTCGCCAGGCGTCAGCAATGGCCGGGCGGTTTCCTGGCGGCTGACCATCAGATGGCCGAGCCAGGGTGAGAGGCGGTTGCCGGCATAGTTTCGCATTGCTCGCATCTCGGTGGCGGTGCCCAGCGCATCGGATACGCGCTTGGCGGTGCGCTCGTCATTGGTGGCGAACGAAACCCGGACATGGCAGTTATCCAGGATCGAGTTGTTCTGCCCATAGGCTTTCTCGATCTGGTTGAGGCTCTGGGCAATCAGGAATGCCTTCAGCCCGTACCCCGCCATGAAGGCCAGCGCGCTCTCGAAAAAATCCAGCCGTCCCAGCGCCGGAAATTCGTCCAGCATCAGCAACACGCGATGCCGCCGGTTCTTCGCGTGCAGTTCTTCCGTCAACCGGCGGCCGATCTGGTTGAGCACCAGCCGGATGAGCGGCTTGGTCCGGCTGATGTCCGAGGGAGGCACCACGAGGTAGAGTGTGGCCGGGCGCTGGCCTTCGACCAGATCGGCGATGCGCCAGTCACAACGGCGCGTGACATAGGCGATGACCGGATCGCGGTAGAGACCCAGGAACGACATGGCGGTCGACAGCACGCCGGAGCGCTCATTGTCGGATTTGTTCAGCAGCTCGCGGGCGGCGCTGGCGATGACGGGATGCGTGCCCGCCTCGCCGAGATGGCGGGTGAGCATCATCGCGGTCAGCGTGGCTTCGATGGATCGCTTGGGATCGGACAGAAAATTGGCGACACCGGCCAGGGTCTTGTCCGGCTCGGCGTAGAGGACGTGCAGGATCGAGCCGACCAACAGGCTATGGCTGGTCTTCTCCCAATGATTACGCTTCTCCAGGGAGCCTTCGGGGTCGACCAGCACGTCGGCGACGTTCTGCACGTCGCGCACTTCCCACTCGCCCTTGCGGACCTCCAGCAATGGGTTGTAGGCGGCCGAGTTCGCATTGGTCGGGTCGAACAGCAGCACCCGGCCGAACTGCGAGCGGAAACCTGCGGTCAGGCCCCAATTCTCGCCCTTGATGTCATGGACGATGCAACTGCCCGGCCAGGTCAGCAACGTGGGTACGACGAGACCCACGCCCTTGCCCGACCGGGTGGGCGCGAAGCACAATACATGCTCGGGGCCGTCATGCCGCAGATAATCCCGCCCCAGCTTCCCGAGCAGAACGCCATCCGGCCCAAGCAGCGCCGCCTTGCGGACCTCATCCGGTGCTGCCCATTTGGCCGAGCCATAGGTGACGACGCTTTTGGCCTCACGGGCACGCCACACCGACATGAAAATGGCAACCGCGGCGGCGATAAAGCCGCCGGACCCGGCGATATAGGCGCCGATGATGAAAATATGCGGGGCATAGGCATCGTAAACGAACCACCACCAGAAAAAGGTCGGAGGCAGGTAGAATGGGAAACCGAAGAGCATGAACCAGGGCCGGCCGAGTTGCGATTGGAAGCCGAGCGCCCAGGCGGTCCATTCCGTAGCACTCCATGTGGCGATGAGCACGACCGTGAAAACGGCGATAAGCTGGCCCCAGAGGATTTTGCTGCCAGACATTCCGGTATCCCTTCATTGGCAAATACCTCGAACATCGAGATGCCAATCAGGGCTTTGCAAGGGCAATTTGGTTGCTGTCGTGGGATCGGCGAGTCCATCGTGCAAAGACAGGTTGCAGCGTAATTTGCCTCGAACCACTTTTGGCCCGCTGAAGGGGACTATGGTCCGGTCATATCGGTCATGATAAGCCGGCAACATGAAATCGAGCGTCTATAAATTGAGTCAGGGTGTTTTTGTGGCCGATTTTGACGGCCGGAAGATCATGCGCGGCAGTGTACAGGATTTGGCGGCTGCTTTGGTTCAGGCGGGCATCACTCCGGATGAGCTTCTGTTGGGTGACTGGCGCGAAGACGCCGAACTCCTTAGTCCGTCCGAGCAGCGTGAGTTGTGCGGCTTGATGGCGGTTGGACAGGATGTGGTTGAGCAGGCGCCGGGTTTGGATTTGCGGGCGGCACCTCGGTAAGTTGAAGTCAGCTTTTTCTGATCGGTCCATATTACAAATCTGAGGATCAGGAAATCGGCGCCGACTCAACTCTGCCGTCTTGTCCCTGCCAAACCGCCGTGCGACCGTGCCGCCGAAGGCGGGAGGAGCGCATGGGGAGCTGGGCGAAGCTGGTGCCGGAACTTGTGGTCACGGACCTGGAGGCGAGCCTGCGCTTCTGGCGCGACCTGATCGGCTTCTCTGTGGCATACGATCGGCCGGAGGCCGGCTTTGCTTACCTGGATCTGGACGGCGCCCAGGTCATGCTTGAGCAGCGCAGCACGGCAGAGGACCAGTGGGTGACCGGGCCGCTTGAATCGCCGCTGGGCCGTGGCATCAATTTCCAGATCGAGGTGCCGGCGCTTCAGCCGATTCTGGACCACCTGGCCGGGGACGGATGGCCGTTGTTCATGGCGCCCGAGGACGCATGGTACCGTGCCGGCGGCATCGAGGTCGGCCAGCGCCAGTTCCTGGTGCTGGACCCGGACGGCTACCTGCTCAGGCTGGCCGAGGACATCGGCGAGCGGCCCGCCGGGTAGTTGCTGCTTTGCACTCACCTTCTGTGAGTAATCTGGCTGGGCACTCGTTAGCGTGATTGCCTGCATTGGCTGGCATGGCAGCCATCCAGGCTGTGCGGTGAGATCAAGGTTGCGTAAAACGCGCGTTTTACATAATATGCCAACAAGTTTGAAAGGAAACCGCTATGGCCGAAATCGCCGCAACGGAGTTTGCCCGTAATTTCGGGCTTTACCGTGAAATGGTCCAGCGCGAGACCATCGCAGTCAAGGTGCATGACCGGATCACGGGATATTTTCTGTCGGCGCGTGAATACGAGGAATATCAGCGCCTCAAGGGAATGATGCCTGTTGCGCTTGCCGCGGAAGAACTGGATGACGCCACGCTTCACGCCCTGGCGGAATCGAAAATGGATGAGCGTCACGCCCCTCTCAATGACCTGATGGACTAGAAGCTTGCCGATACCGCGGCCGGAGCCGGGCCTCGTCGTCTCCTACGCTTATCTCTGGCGCCATGAGCATAACCGGGGGCAGGAGGAAGGGCGCAAGAATCGCCCTTGTGTGATTGTACTTGCGGTTGCGAAGGCGGGAGGTGATGCCGTGCGGGTGACAGTCGCCGCTGTTACCCACACCCCGCCACCCGCTGATGCCGTCGCGCTTGAAATGCCGCTGAAGGTCAAAATGAGCCTTGGGTTGGACGACGAGCGGTCGTGGATCATTCTCGATGAAGTCAATCAGTTCGACTGGCCAGGCTTCGATCTGCGCTCGGTGTCAGGGCGCAGACATTCATATGCCTATGGCTTTATTCCTCCTCGCCTTTACGACGAGGTAAAAACTACGTTGCTGGAAGCCAGTGCCAAGCGGAAGGTAAAGATTGTTCCACGCGATTAGCGCCGAAGGCTGAGAGCTGCAGACAGGACTAATTCGATCAGTTTAGTCATCACAGCCCGAGATCTCGTTGCCGCCCGAAACTCCATTCCACGCCGCCGCCTGGCAGCATGGTGCCGGAAACATGCTGACCGAGTTTCTGCTCCAGGGCGGGCCGCCAGGGCACGAGCTGGAAGCCAAGCCCATCATCGATCATGGCGAACCGGCCCGAGGCCAGCGTCACGCGCTGCCGGTAGGTGCCGGTGACATACTCTCCCGCGGCGGAGGGAGTGTGAGCGAGGCCGGTATCGGTGGCCAGCCGGTTGGCCACGCTGTCCAGTTCACGTTTATGCAGCGTATTGATGAGGCCCCGCGTGAACAAGGTTCTGCCGTCCTGGCGGTGGGCAAGCCCTTCCGCCACGAGATGATCGGCGCGGCGTGCCATGGCATCGCGGATCTCGGCGCCAAAGCCACCGGCTGTCGGGACGGGATCCCGGCCGACAAGCTGCCGGTCGAGCCAAGTCGCGCCGGGCGCTGTCACCTGGGCCGCCAGCGGCAGATCGGACCTTGTGGCAAGGGAGAGCCGCCGCCGGCCTTTCGTGTCTTCCCAAGAGCGCAGTTCGACGATCGCGCCGGCCTGGGCGTCGCCGGTCATGTCGATGTCAGGGAAGCGCAGATGATGGGTGCGCCCGTCCGCGCCATCGACGATGGCGTAGGCGCTGCCCTGCAGCTCGTCATGCAGTCCACGCTCCACCAGCCTGCCCAGCACCTGGTACGAGACATTGTCATCATGGATGGCAAACCCTGCCACGTCCGGGATGCGCTCACCCAAGGCCATGGCCCGGTGCATGGTCTTGATGATGTCGCTCCGGATCGACAGGTCACGCAATGTCGTCTCGATGCCTGGCTTGAGCGTCCAGCAGGCTGGGCCAGCCTGATCAGCCAGCCCCATGCGCTCCAGCTTCATCGCCCGCCCGACAATCAACCGGCGCAGTTCCGGGTCTGGACTATGGGCGTTGGGGCGGAGGTCCGCGATGCCGCCACCATCGTCGGCAATTTCGCGCAAGGCCCGGTCCAGGCTGGTCCAGCGTTCGGCCTCGACCTCTTTCTGAAGCGCGGCTTCAATCTCACGCTCGCTGCGCGGGCCGAGTTCCAGGCTGACACGCTCTTCGGCGCGGCCGCGAAATCCCCGGCTCATATAGTCGCGGCTGATGACCAGATCCTGGCCATCCTCGGCGCGGCCCCGGACCAGCACATGGACGTGCGGGTTGTCGGTATTCCAGTGATCGACCGCCACCCAATCGAGGCTTGTGCCGAGATCGCGCCCGGCATCCTGCATCAGCTCGCGGGTGAAGGCACGAATATCGGCCAGTTCGCCGGCATCCTCGGGCGAGACGATGAACCTGAAATGATGCCGGTCATCCTCGCACCGTTCCGCGAACGCCTTAACGTCGGTGCTCTCGGTGTCCGCGCCGAACATATGAGCTGGCGCACCGTCGCGGGTGACGCCTTCGCGTTCGAGATAGCGGATATGGCGTGCTATCGGGACCGAGCGGAATTTTGCTCCGGCATGGCGGACGATGCGGGCCTTGATGATGACGCGCCGCGCGGGCGAACGCAGGGACCTCGCAACCGACGCGGCGCGGCTGCGCCCGAACCGCGAACTGCCGCCGGTTGACCGGCGCTGCCCGAAATTCCGTCCCGTATGACCCGCCCTCCTGGCGGCCTGCATGACCTCGCCCACAAAGCTCTTAGCCTGGCCGCTTGGGCTGTGCCGGATGCGCCCAGGGCGGACGCGCAGGTCGTCATCGCGGATGCTCATCGCTATTCCCGTTTCCAGGCCCAAATATGGGCGATGGCGCATGGATTGGCGCTCTCATTGATGTTTCCATCGAAAACGCCGCTCTGGGCGGGTACAGTGCCGCTCCAAAACCCCAGCCAAACCGCCCGGCAGCACCGTGACAGACGGCGCTGCTTTTATCTGGCGATCCCCCGTCTGGTTGTGCTGCCCCCTCCAGGAACAATGCCCCGCTTATGAATATCTGCGCTATAGCACGAAAAAACGCGAATGGTGCGATCATGGCGAAGCCACTCCAAAATGGGAAGCGAACATGCCGTTTGACTGTGGGATGAGAGCGGCCAGAGACGACGCCGCAGGCGCAGCCGAGCCGCGGTCAGATTGCGCATCGGGAAACAAACTCGCAACAGCCAGGCTGCCGGAAACATGCCCGGCAAATAGCGGCGCGTGATTCCAATCGGACAATGCCGGTGCAATCATCGTGTTGCCAGATTGCACTCCGGCCGGCATCGGTGTGATGCGCGCGACGTAGAGAATTGTCTCAAGGGGCAATGGCTGGCCGGTCGCCAGATGGGCATCGTAACGCGCCGGTCCTGCATTATAGGCCGCCAGAAAACCTGCCGTGCCATAGCAGTCGAGCATTTCGCGTAGATAGGCCGTGCCGGCGATGATGTTGTCGTGCGGCTGCATTGGATCGTCGCCCAGCCCGTAACGGAGGCGCATGTCCGCGTAGGTTGCGGGCATGAGCTGCATCAGCCCCAACGCGCCTTTCGGTGACACAGCATTTGCATTGCCGCCGCTTTCCGCCTGCATGACAGCGCGTATCCAGAGTGCTGGAATGTCGAAACGTTGCGAAGCCTCCGACACATAACCGTCGATCGATCCGGTGCCGGAGATGCGCTGAGGTGCTGCATTAGGTTCGGCGATTTGCGCGTGGGCGGCGCCGATCGGAAACAGAGCCGCGGATAGCAACGCAGCGGAAATCACCATTCCTCTGGCGATCCTCCAGCCTGCCATCGTGCTCGCGCCCGTCAAGGGCAAGGCGCCAGGGCGCCGGTCCAAGGACCGCCCTTGACCGGCGCTGCGCGCGACGGCAGGCGGACAATCGAGCGGGGCAAGGGGATGAGACGGTTTTTCCGCGAACAAGGGGATGATTGTTTGGGTGCGGGGTTTTGAACCTTGCGCGTTCATCAGAGCAGCGCCTTCTGTGCGGGATCGTGAGGTAAGGCATTGCCACCCATGAGTGCCGCCATCGGCCCCCGGTTGGCGTCGATGCGGCTGCGGGCCAGCCGGACGTAATCGGGGTTGAGTTCGATCAGGATGGCGTTGCGTTGCAGCCGGTCTGCCCCCAGGCCGGTGGTCCCGGCGCCGCCAAACGGGTCGAGGACCGTATCTCCGGAGCGGGTTCCGGCCCGGATGCAGCGTTCCGCGAGCGCGGGCGGGAATGTCGCAAAATGCGCCTCCGGGAACGGTTCGGAAGCGATGGTCCACACGTTGCGGGCATTGGCACCGTTGGCGCATTGCTCCGATTTTGCCATTGCTTCCCAGCGGTCGTTGAACCCAGCATGGCGCCGTGAGTGGCCACGCTGTTTATCGGTGCGCGCAACGGCCTTCATCGGGCCGTTCATCTTCGCGCCACCATTCGCGCGGTGGCTGCCAGCCTGTTGCGCGACATTCTGCGCGAGGCGGACGATGGAAGAGGCGGCCAAGGGCTCGCGGATCGCATCGGCGTCATAGAAATAGGACGCGTGCTTGGTCAGCAGAAACACATGCTCATGCGCGCATGTCGGCCGGTCCGTGACGCTCTCCGGCATCGGATTCGGTTTGTTCCAGATGATGTCCGACCGCAGCCACCAGCCATCTGCCTGCAAAGCGAGCGCGACGCGGGCGGGGATCATGAGCAGGTCCTTGGGTTTTGCACCGTCTGCGGGCCGTGATCGCGTCACGCGCGCCGCGAGCTTTTTGTCATATCCCCGTGTCTTCCGGCTACCGCTCGCATAGCTATCGCCAAGATTGAGCCAGAGCGTGCCGTCGTCGCGCAGCACGCGGCGGACCTTGCGAAACACATCGACCATCTCGGCGATGTACTGCTCGGGCGTTGGTTCAAGGCCGATCTGTCCGGCGACGCCGTAATCGCGCAACCCGAAATACGGCGGCGAGGTGACGCAGCATTGCATGGACGCCGGCGGCATGGCGTCGAGCAACTGGCGGCAATCGCCGGTCAGGATTTCGACGCCCATGATACACCGCCGATGACGGCTTCCATGAGGGCGATGCGCTCGCCGATTTTGCGCATGACGGGCACCGCCATGGAATTGCCGAGCACCATGTAGCGCGGGCCATCCGCGGCCATGAGATGCCAGCCGCCGTTCGCCGCTGGTTCCCACATATCGGCGGGCCGCAGCTTGGTGATGCGCCTGACCGCGTAATGGCGGACCGGAATGCGCGTATAATCGTCCGGGAAGCCTTGCAGCCGTTCGCATTCGCGCGGCGTCAGCCTGCGCACGGCATGCGTCAGGATGTGTGCCTTGTCGCCGCCGCCCGTGGACGCACGAATGGCGTCCGAGAGGTTGTCACCGAGTTCGGCAATGGCGCCACCCGCGCGCCCGCGCAGTGCGACGGCAAGCTGCCCGCCTGCATTGGCGTGGCTGCAATGGTGCCCCATGGCGCGCAATGTCGGCGCGAGCGCGCCAGCATCGGCGCCATGGTCCTTGCAGGAGAACGCGACCGGCGACAGAAGCATTTGATGTTCTGGAATACGCCCGGCCCGTAAGGTTCCAGCCGAATCATATTCCTGGATACCGAAGACGCTGTCCTGAAAAATACTGGTGGGAATGATCGGTGTGCCGCGCCCGGTGCCATCCTCGCTGGCGTCGAAACCATCGGCGCGAAGCGCATGCGTGATGAAGGTCTCGCTCTCGAAATCCAGCCGCCCGCTGGCCGTTGGCGAAGCATTCAAGGCGGTGGCGATGTCGATCGGACCGGATGAATTGTTGCCGCCGAAAGCCACGGCCATCGCCCTGGTCGTGTCCAGCGTCATGGCTGGATCGCCGGGCTTTCCGATGCCGCAGCCATTGGAGCCGGACGCGCCGCTCGCCCAGAGTGGCGTTGGAATCAGCCCGCCGTCGAGGTCGGAGTCCGTTCCGAGTCCGCCACCGCCTGTAGGGCGTGCTGCAATGGTCGGGGCAACGTCTTGCCGTGATTGACGGCGCGGCGCAGGATCCCCGCGCAGGCTTTCGGGCTCAAATAATACCGCTGCGGCACGCCGCCAGTCTCCAAGATAGCCGACAACGAACAGACGGAGCCGCCGCTGAGCCAGGCCGAAAAATTGAGCGTCGTAGCACCTGAAGGCGAACCCATACCCGAGTTCTCCCAGGCCCCCGAGAAAGGCGCCAAAGTCCCGTCCGCCATTTGATGACAGGACACCGGGGACGTTCTCCCAGAGAACCCAGCGGGGGCGCAGGCGGCCAGCCAGGCGCAGAAATTCGAGGGCCAGGTTGCCGCGCTCGTCATCCAGGCCGCCGCGGCGGCCGGCGATCGAGAAGGACTGGCACGGTGTTCCTCCAACGAGAACGTCAATTGTTCCATATTGTCCGGCCTTGATGGTTGTGAAATCCCCATGCAGCGGCACATGCGGGTAATGGTGGCGCAGCACGGCGCGCGGGAATTTGGCGATCTCGGCGAAGAAAGCGGGCTCCCAGCCGAGCGGTTCCCAGGCGACGGTCGCGGCTTCGATGCCGCTGCATACGGACCCGTAGCGCATGGGTTATTCCCGCTCGCCGCGCCTTGGCGGGCGGTTCCAGGCCAGATGGTAGGCATTGCCACTGCGGCCGGATTTGAACAGATTCGCGCGGATCGGCTGCGGGAAAGTGGGGTCGTCGAACAGCAGGGAGAGATATTCTCCCGCCTTTTCGCCGGTCTGTTTCCAGGCGGCGCCGATTTCCGGACCGTCCTCGTCGCCGAGATGAATCCGGTAATCGGGCGCGTTCGGCGTGTCCGAATTATCCGCCGGGACGATCGCCAGCTCGATATCGAGCGTGGCGGTTCGCACCCGGCCCGTGTAGCTGCCGCTCTCGCGCGTGAAGACGCCAATTTGTTGTGACATCGTGATTTATCCTTCTGCTGGTGAGGGTGAAACCGTGGGGGCGCTTTCCGGGCTGCTGGGGCGGCGGGAATGCGGGGTCCAGACCGGCACGGCCTGGCCGATGATCGAGGCGGCCGGGAAAGGCCCGAAATAACGGCCATCCAGGCTGTCTGGGACGGTGCTGTTCATCAGGAAGACCTCATCCCCGCCGAGCCTGCGGCAGCCGCTCCAGCGCGGCAGGGGGCGGCCGAGATGGTCGCGGTCGAGCGCGGCCCCGGCAGCGATGCCGTCGATGGTGATGGCATCACCCGCGCGGCAGACCATTTGGCCGGGGAGTGCCGCGATATGCTTCAGGAGGGGCACGCCACGCGGCAGGAAGCCGCCATGGGCGAGGTAGGACGCGATGGGCTTCGGCGGCATGGCCGCGACCAGTTCGCCGTCATGCAGGACGCCAGGGGACCGCAGCCGATAGAGCCCGATAGGCGTGCTCGCCGTTGCATTCCACAGCAGTACCGGCCTGGGCGGGGAGAAGCCGGGAGCCAGCATCAGCGCCATGGCGGTGGCGGCCACGGCCATCCAGGCAGCCCGGCGCGTCACGGCGCGATCCTCCGGCGCATAAGCCAGGCAACATGCCGGCTCCGGCTGTAGGGCCGTGGAAGCTCGCCTGCGGTCAGACGATTATGGACGTGCCGCCAATGGTCCGGCGCGGCGTCGGCCGCGTCGATGCCGATGGCCTCCACGGCATCGATCGCCTGAAGCACACGCTCGACCTTCGGCCAGCCTGAAATATGGAGTAGGATCTCGCCGCCGGGATCGACAAACGACACGGTCGAATAGGGTTCGTCGGGGGTAACCGCACGCACGATATCGATGCGGGAAAGCGCCGTGCCGTATTCATTTGCTGCCCAGCGGACGAAGGCGAAAACACTGCCCGGCGCGAAACCCAGAACGCGGCGGCGGCGGTCGAGAATCGTTTCTTCGGCGTCGCGTCCGAACCTGATCCAGAACTCGACCTGGTTCTCGATCCAGGTCAGTTCCACACGGGTTATCGATCGCCCGGTCTCGCCGGTTATGCCGGCATGCTCGTTGGCGTTCATGACGCGCTTCCTGGGCTGCATAGGCGCTTGTGCGTGAGCATGCGGTCCAATGTGCCCGCGACAGGGAATGGTCTCCGTAGCCTCTCCTGAGCCTTTTCTTTGGAAGCATGCGGAGCCGATTCATGTTGGCTGGGACTGGTGACGGTGGCACGCAGGTATGTGTATGCTTGCGCGCGTAAAAGCGTTGAAAATTCGGTATTAGCGAAAGAGAGTGTAGATGCTCGAATGATAGAGAACGCCGCCGATGGCTTCGAAGTATCTTCAGAAAGATGACGCTCTGGGCTGCGATTATCAATTGAAGGAAGATTTCTCATTTGCCGCCATCCCTCTCGCCGTTCTTGGCAGATGACCGCGGCACGTTGGTCGAGTTTTCCACCGGCCTAACAACAACTAAGTTAGATTCTTTTAAGTTAGATAAGTTAAGGGCTCGAACCCTTAACATATAATCAGGAATTTTTCGGAATTCGTGCGCCTGATATCCCGTGTCCGGTGCGCCTGATATCACGTGAGGATTCACAGGCCATGCGCCCGATATCACGTGGGCATCCACAGGTTTTTCCACCGGTGCTGTGGAAAACGCCAATGGCAGAATATGCAGAAATTCGGTTCCGTTCACGCGCTCCAGGCGAAGCGTGTAGCCTGGGAGGGGCTGACGCACGGCGATACGGCGCATGTCGAGTGCGAAATCGGAGACCCGCGCGAGGCTGCCGGATTTGGCGTACAGGTGAGGGATTTCAAACGACCAACCCTGTGGCTGGTGACCGGCGTGCTTGCGGGCGATACGATAGAGCCAGCGCTCGATGCCGCCCGTCAGCCGGAAATATGCCGGGTCGATGGTCAGCACCAGCGAACGGTCGACAACGCCGCGGTAGAACCATTCAGGCAGGACGAATTCCATGCCCTCGATCCGGCCGGAGCGGGTTATCATTTCTTCCCATTCATTGATCCAGGAGAATTGCTGGCGCCGCCAGTGTTCGCCGTGCCGGATCGTGGTGGCGACAACGGTCGATTGCAGACGGGTGAGGGCGCTCTTGAGCAGCCGGTATTCGGTGGCGCCTCGCGCGCGGCCGATGGCGGTCAGCAACTGGTAGGGTGTAAACCGGAAGAAACGAGATGTGCGGCAGCCGTTATTTTCAGCTTCAACGATCTGACTCGCAGCCCAGATCAGCACGTCGGCATCCCAGATTGTCGCCATGCCATGTTCGGGCACAGCGTAAACCTGGACCTCCACATCACGCGCCTTGTAGAGAATTGGCTTTGTGCGGCGGGATTTCGATAAGGAAAAGAAGGGGCGCTCCATCAGGTCACGCTGATCCCGCAAGCCGGGATCGTCGCCTGTGACAATGAACGCATCCAGGTGGGCGCGCTCGGAGCTGGATTTGCGATGGCTGGGCATCCGTGTGGCTCCCGTCAGCGCCGCCGGACAGGGGCGTTTCGCCGCTCGTCGCCATCCCGCCATCTGGCGGGATGAACCACGCCTTTGCCTGGATCGGACGTCGATTGCCTTGCGCCCAATTCGGCCCATGCTGACAGGTCGGCTGGCGCATACACGATCCGTCCCCCTAATTTGCGGTAGGCGGGGCCGGTGCCGTAGGTCCGGTGTTTTTCCAATGTACGGGCGGAAAGACCGAGAAAGCGTGCGGCCTCGGGCGTGCGCAGATATCGCGGTAGCAAAGGGTCGGACAAATCGGGCATCATGAATCTCCGTGGGGTCGCAGGACAGCGCCGGTAACGGCAGCGTCTCGAACAGCACGGTGGCGAAAAATCTGCGCGAGGGTGGATGACGGAATTGGTGCTTCGCGTCAGCGTCACCCCGAGGCGCAAAATTCCGGTGTGATATGCGATGGCCTAATACGATGGCGTGTAGTGTACTCCAGTGGTCACGTGCGGTTGGTCCAGTAACGTAGGTGCTGAGTTAATATCCGCGCGGACCAGGGATGGAACCAGCCTAAACACCTGAAGGGCAGGCCATGGGCACCTCGCCGAATATTTACAATTTGTGCCTAGCTTCTTAGATTGTGCGGCGGACCTCGCGGAGTAGAATGATGGCTGGAAGCGTACCGTCTGGCGCGGTGCCGTTTGTGGATGATAAGGGCAAAACGGTTACAAACCTTTACGGACGGCCAATGCTGCGGCCAATCGACCGGCCACCCTCATTTTTCACGAGCCGGGGCAATCAAGACAAAATAGTCGGCCGGGTATCGGGAGCATTGGGCGAGATGGGGGCGCTGGCAGACGATGCTTATGAAGTCGCACAGCTAAGTCAATTCAGGCAAAATGGTCCCTGGGACGTGCAACGCATAAAAGGCGTTGAGCATCCTGAATTCATTGACTATGCCAGTGTGGCCATCGGTCTCTATTGTGCCTCAGCCGGGATATTATTTGCTGCAATTATGTTGTTGCAGAACCAGTACGCGGCGCGGCGCAGCCATTTCCCACGGAGCGTACCCATGGACGGCACGTATAAGCATTTGCCTGAACGGAATGTCTTTAACACGCGGCTTGGTTACACCCTTTATGATTCCGGGCGGATTAAGTAGCGAGTTAGCGATGCGAATAACGCTTCCCGTCATCCTGATAATTGGTATTCTTGGTGTGTCTCCAGCGGCGGCGTTGGCTGATGCCGATGGGTGTAGCCATCAATTGTTGACTTCCATCAAATCGCCCGATGGCAAATGGGTGGCGTCTGTTGATGAATCGGATTGTTCACCCGGCATGGGCGGTGACGCGATAACTGACACTGTACAAGTAGCACCAGCCAACGACCCCAGGCACGTCACCGGCGTTCTTGGAGTTGATACTGGCGGGAATAACGATATGGGGGCGCAAATTGCCTGGGATGCAAGCAACATCCTCAAGGTAACTCTGCCGAATATTTCTTTAGTGAAAATTCTTACGCGGCAAGTCGGTCCAGTTAAGATCCATATCCTGTTCAATCCACCCGACCCAAAGGCGCGGGCGGATTGGCTAAAGAGCCTTGATCAAGACAATCAGTGAGGCTTGGCACAAATGTGCTGGCACCCCAAGGCACAGGAACTTGTGTCGATGTCGCAAATGTTGCCGCAATACGACGCTAAACCAGCTGCTCAGAGCTTATAGGAATCACTGCCCATGTTTCCTGGGTTGAGTGACCACGAAGGCGGAATATGCACGTGTGATCGCGCAGTCCGATTACAGGGAGAATGCTCGCCTTGAGTCAGTCGCCGCGCAGCAGTTCGCGGTAACCGCCATTCATGAGGCCGATGGCGTCGTTCACCAGCCGGAACACGCGGCTCTGCAACGCGGACTCCTTCCAATCCCGGGCTGGCATATGGGCCGCGGTAGGGTCCAGAAGCACGCTTGCAATCTGACGGTATGAGGCGCCCGCCAGATCAGCGTCGAGGGCGCGCAACATCAGAATCAACCGGCTCCGCCGCAGCGGCGTGAGGCGCAAGGCGCGGGGCAGAGGCCCAGGCCGCTTGCCGTGCAGCCGCCGGACGAACCGCAAGGCGCTTGCGGCGCGAAGGCCGAAATCGTCATCGATCGGGATCAGGATGGCCGCTCTGAGCATGGGACGGCGATCCATCAGCCAAAGACGATAATCGTCCGTTGAGTCCCTCCAGACGGCATGCTGTCCATCCGCACTCCTACGGCACGGGGCCGCGGGTGACAGAGCCGCTATGTCGATTGCCCGCGCACTGGCAAACTGATCGGGCGCGGCAGTGATAAGAACGGCGTCAGGAAGAAGTTCCGGGCGCCATAGAGCCGGTTCTTCGCATGCAGGGCGGCCAGGGTTGCACGGGAAAGCTCAACCCCCATCGGTGGGCGAGGTCCGCCGTTGCGGCTTCCTCGCTCACCGTGCCCGCCGCGACGCGGCGGGCCATGCGGTTGTAGTCCTGCCGGTACTCAGGGTTTCGCCGGAGAAACTCCATGGCAAAGCCGGGGCGTTCAAGGTTCTTTAAATTATCGGCGGCATGCGGCGACCGCCAGTCTGACGTCAAAGGCATGTTTTTCCTCCTGGCTATACCCTCTGTGGGGATTGTCCGGCCGAGTATTTTTACAACCGCTGCTTGAGGAAGCCCCTAAGTTGTACGTTCCTGATGCTTATAATGTCAGATAAGCCGGCGCCGGAGGCGGTGGTTTTCGGCTGGGGGCGTCAATGCAGGGGAGGACGGAGAAGGTACGTATATCCGGTCTCCGTCATCCATCGCGCCCTGGCGAGATGGCTGCCATGGACCACGCGGGCGCGCTCGGGCTCCCGCGCCGGGTCGAGGCCGAAAATGATTTGCACGGCCTCGCGCCAGTCGGCGCCCTCGTCATCCGCATCCAGCAAGCGGATGTAGTCCACCAGATGGCGTTCGTCATAGCTCGTAAGATGGGGTGAATCGGGTGGGCGGTCCTCAAATTCTGGAGCGCTCATGTCGGCCTCCTTCAGATCAAGGTGATATCGTCATGGTTTTACCGGCCCGCAACATGCCCGCGGCCGGTAAGTGCATGATGCAGCTTGAGCATTGCATGCTTGCTGTCCGCGCACTACGAAAGTCTGGATTACGATTTTTTTATCGAGTGGTTCCGGCCATCGGAGGCATTGGTTCGTTGCAGGGGGCAGTGATCCAGGCTGGAAGTATCGACATCGCTACGGACGAGGGCGCGATTTTCCCTCCCCCGGTTGCACGGCGGTCTCATTGAGAAGCATGACCCCATGCCCGCGGTCGGAATCGATGAACAGCACGCCCGCGGCTTCCAATGCCCGGCGTACCTGGTCCCGCGTGCTTTCATGCACATGAAGGCCGCGCTCCGACTCCAGACGCTTCAGCGCGGTCAATGCCACAACGGCCTTTTCGGCGAGCATCTCCTGTTTCCAATTCAACAAGGCCCGCGCGGCCCGAACTTGCCGGGAGGTAATCATTCATGATTACCTCCAACAGACGGACGGCCGCGTGCGACAAGTACGACTATAATAGTCGTTTTATGCGTGATCAAGGCATCGGATTAGCCAATTTCCTGAACCTCCTGGTCGTCGTGGTTCTTCCGAATCGGCGTGCGGCGAGGTCCGGATTCGCGGATGACCACCTGCAAGCCATGAAGCCCGCCCGGTGGGGCTGCCACCGGGCGGGTTCTGGAGGCGGCTTAGTCGCCGTTCTGCCGGCGGCCGCGGGACCAGGTAAGTGTGAAGCCCTGGCCATCCTCATCGCGGAAGAGATTGGCGTGGATGGGAGCAGGGAAGCTCGGGTCGTCCAGCGCGATCGAGAGGTAATCGCGACCCTCGCTGGAGCGCTTGGACCAGGCCGCGCCGACCTCCACACCGTTGCGGTAGACCCGGTGGCTGGGCGCCTTGTCGTTGCTCCGGCTGGCTTTGGGGACGATGCGAATGCCCTTGGCCTGTATCGTCAGGGTCGTGATCTCGCCCTGGAACTCGTTGGTGGCGGATTTCTTGAAAGAACCAATGTTAGCCATGTCATTTATCCTCTTTGCTGTTATCGCGGCTGCGACCATCGCTGCCTCGATGGCGATCATTGACCGGGAGGAGATCGGCCTGCGTCGCCTGCGACCCAGCGTCAGCGCCGAATGGTAGGCGACCGGCTTTTTTGTCTCGCGCTGCAAAGGCGCTTCAGCGCCGGCGGAAAAAAGCCGGGCGACGCCATTGCAGGAAGGCGATCACCTTTCGGTCAGATCAGGCCATGAGAGGAAGCGTGGTTCGTGGTTGCGTGACAGCAAGCCAGGGAAAGACATGGTGGATGTTGTGTGCTGTCAGGAAAAGCCGCTTATCGCGTTCCAGGGAGACGGAGGGACGCTGTGGCATGCACAAGGAAGGCGTCTTTCGCATCATTCCTGAAATCGACCGCGCAGCGCCCGCGCCCAGCCACCGGGTCCACCACAATGGCGGGTCAATAGAGGCAAGTTGGTCAAAGCAATCCGGGAAGGGGGCGCACCATCTCGTATGTTCTAGCTGAACGAGACCACCCATGCCCCGGCCCGGTCTGTTCCGCGATGAGGATGGCAAGGGCTTTACACTCATCTGGTCCCGCGGCCGCAAGCCCGGCTAAGCCTGGTTCGAATCGCCCGCGAGCGCCTGACGGCCAAAGGACGGAGCAACAAGGGTCATGCGTACCCAGGCGGTGCCGCCGACCATGGCGCCGCCGATCACGGCGAAGGCCACACTCCAGGCGTGCGACGGGATGCCGATTTCCGCGAGGCCCAGGGTTGCGCTGTAGCCGGCGATGGCCGCCGGCACCGCGAAAAGAAGGGCAATCGCGGCGCGGATGGCCGGCACGGGTGTGGCGAGGATTGCCAACTGCCCGGCAATGATGGTGGCGGCCATAATGGCAAGGGCGATGATGGCCGCGCCAATGAAGCCCGCGCCGCTATGATACGCGGCGATGCCGGCCCAGGCTCCCACGAAACACGGCAACGCGTAAATTGCGACGTTGAATATCAGCCAGCACATGAAGCCGATGCCGAATATGCTGAAGAGGATGCCAAGGAGGATCATGGCGGAGACTCATTCTGGTGAGTGATGAGACAGGATCTTTTCAAAACTGGTAGCCGTGGACTTCGAGTATGGTGGTCATGTTTATTTCCTCCCATGAGAGCGCCAAGGCGGCATCCTTCAAATGGTCTGGCATGAGAGATTGCTAAGCCCATTTTCCTTGCTTTCTGATATCGGCGGGCGGGTGACAATTGCCTTTGCCGCGCGATGTGCTGCGAACATAGCCGAAACGGGATGGAATTGGAATCAAATAATTGGAAAGATCAGCTGCACAGCAGCGATAATACAAATTTATGTTCCGTTCTTGTACTCCCGGTTTTACCGATCCGCGATAGCGGATCGGCGATTTTTTCAAACCCGAAGCCGCGAAGTCTTGCATGCGGTTTCGGGGAGGTAGTGATGATCGGCGAGGAAAGGGCGGCTTATGCCGCCGCCCTGCCTTGTTTTGCCGGGACGCCGCGTTATGGCTGAAGCCATTGCCAGGGGGCTTCCGTCCCGGCGCGGCGATATGAAAGGCGGCGGCACCGGAATGTGTTCCAGGTGAACATAAGCGGCTCGAAGCCATGCCACCAATCGGCTTCGATGTCGCCGCATCTTCCTTCAAACAAAAGATTGCCGCTTGCGTTATAGAGCCGAAATTCCATGGGAAGGGCATCGCCCTGTTCCGGTGTGCCGCGCGTGGGGGCGCCGTCCATGTCCTCTCCCAGTCCAAGACAGCCGCCCCAGTGATCTGCGGTTACGATCCAGCGCATGGTATGATCCTTTCGTGTAAGATGTGGCGTCCGCCGCACGGGCGGACGCGGAGTGAAGGGGAAACGGCGGCCTATGCGGCAGCCTGGCCGTTTTCGTTGAGCCGATTTGTTGCTGTCTCAAAGTGAGCTTTGCTAAGTTCAATGCCTAGCCAATTACGGCCGGTATCGCGTGCCGCGGCGAGTGTGGAACCAGACCCGCAAAACGGGTCCAGAACTAGCCCGCCGGGCTCGCAGAAACTCTCGATCAGGGGGCGGAGCGCCTGCACGGGCTTTTGCGTTGGATGCAGCCGATTGCCGGTATAATCAAAGTCGATTACATCAGCGATTGGATGGGCCGGCGCTGTGGCGTTGCCTTTTGCCAAGAGGTAGGCTTGCTCATGCGTATAGCGCAAATACCGCTCCGATGAGGCATAGCGCTTGCGGAATACAACATGCCCCACGATGTTGAAGCCCGCCGAGCGCCAGGCATCCATGAACAGGTCAACCTTGTTCCAGCCATAGAAACTGAGACAGAAACCACCGTATTTTAGAACACGGTGCATCTGGTTAAAGGCGGGTTTCAGCCAGCGGGAATTATCGTCATTGGCAACCGTGCGGCCATCGCGTCCCCGGTAATTGGTGATATAGGGCGGATCCGTGAGGATAAAATCAACGGAAGCCCGCTCCAGTTTCCGCATCAATTCGATGCAATCGCCGTTCAGGATGGTGTTTTGAAAGGTTGAAGTCATTTTCTGGTCTCCTTTGGGTTTGAGGTGCAGCGCGCTGCACCCTTGCCCGCCGGCGAGGCCGGGGTGTGCAAGTGTCAACCGGCTTCGAGTGGAACCGAAACGCAACGAAATTGCCGCGAGCGGAAATTTCGTCTGTCGTTTTGGGGGAAGGCGGTTGATACGCGCCGAGGGGCGGAGACCCTAAGCGGCATGGCCGCGTCTGCGGCCAACAAGTATTTGTCCTCTGGCCCTTCGCATGCGATTTTCGGTCGATTCGTTAATTTTTGAATGGTGGCGTGACAGCATTTTGAATTGCGATTTACGGCCAGAAATAGCTGGACAAATTATGCCTCATAACCCATGCAAGCATGTATTATGAGGCATTGGCTCGATTGATGAAAATCAGACCGTTTCAAACTTCCGACCGCAGGGCGATGTTGAATTTATGGCACCAAGGCTGGCATGATGCTCATGCACATTTGGTACCTGCCACGATACTCGAATATCGGACGCTTCCTTATTTCTTTGTCTGGATGGACGAGTGCCCGGATGATTTCTTTGTGCTATATGAAGAAGAGCAGATTGTGGGTTTCGTCTCGTTAAGTGGCTCGGAAATCGTTAAGCTTTATGTAAATCGAGAATTTAGAGGCAAGAATGCCGCTTGGTTGCTTATGGAGTTTGCGGAGGCAACATTAGCTAGCAATGGCATCACAGTCGCTGAATTATTTTGTACCGAAGGAAATACTCGCGCTGAGAGATTTTACATCCGCCGAGGCTGGAAGCTTTCGCGGGTATTCGAGGATTGCCTTTGGCTGCCAAATTCTGCATCTAAGAAAAGTCAAACTGTAAAAACTCAACATTTCATCAAGACAATTAGCCTGTAGCTTTTCGTTCCCATAGAGAATGCTGCCCGATACCACTCGCCTTGGGGCAGAATATCCGGCGTTAGCGACGAACCAGGGTGACCCCTAAGGATGGCAATTTATCCTTTAGAACGCCGAAGACTATGTTGTCGAGCTAGCAGTTAACGCCCCAGCAAACTCTGTCATTTAGTATCAAATTCTACGTGGCAAACTGCCGTTCGTTAACAGGGCGAGGCGGCATTCCGATGTCACGATCAATTTCTACCAGTGGTGTGCATGTGTTCGGGACTTTTAGGTTGTCGCTAAAGAACATCGCTTCGCGCCCTCGCACGGACCGTCGAGCGCTGTAGTTCAGGGTGTATTGAAGCCAAGAGTTATCTTGATACAAGTCATGAATAGGCCGAACATCATCGTAGGAGACAATCCAGTTTACTCCCGCCATGTCACGGACAGAATTCGCGATGGACGCATGGTTCTTTGGTTCATATGCATCATAGTATAAGTACCGTCCCTTTTCGAAATAAGGTGGGTCAATATAGACGAGCGTTTTTGACTTCCAGTTCTTGGAACGCCCCAAAATAAACTCCTGTGCGTCCATCATAGTCAATTGAATACGAGACCGATGAGACGCGATCTTCCGGATCCTATGAACCAATTCCTCTTTATTGTATCGGGCATCAATCTTCCAAAGCCCAGTTTGCTCGCGCCCGCCAATTATTCCGCCATTTAAAATACCGGATCTATTGGTGCGATTTAAAAAGAAAAATGCAAATCCTAACTCAAGTTCGTCTGCTGTCTCATGCTGACGAAACACATCTTTCTGCTGATCCCAATTCGAAACCGTAACGGAAATCTTTTCAATCATATTGCATAGGGCATCTGTACGGTTGAGAACGCTGTTCCAGAATGCGTAGACGGGCCGACTAACGTCGTTGATCTCCACGCGCCGCACGATACCTGTGATGAGTAGCTCCCACGCTACTGCTGCCCCCCCGGCGTAGGGTTCAACATAACGACCATCAGACAGATCGTTGAGACGAATAATGTCGCGCATAAAGCGTGCGATTTTACCTTTCCCTCCGGGATAGCGCAGTGGGGAATAGCGCCCTGGTTGCTGTAATTGTGGATGGTAACTATCCATTATGGAACCCCGAATGTGGAGACAAAAACTGGCACTGAAGCATCCCATCCTGCGATAAGGGCGTCTGCGGCGGGAATTTGATAATCTTGATGGACAAAAGCATTGAGCCCTTCAATGGAGATCGGACTCCCATTTCCACTTATCAGTTTTTTAAAGCCCAAGAGTTTCTTTTTCATAGAGTTGTCATTTGTTTCGATGTGGCTCACAATGATTTCTGCCTTTTGCTTTAGATAGAGCTCTCTTCCTGACTTTTTATCTACTTTGAACAACTTGTTGTCGTCCAAGTATTGGTCAATAGCAAACTCGACAAACGCCCGAAGTAGAAATGCTGCAGAGATACGATGATTTTGAATCGTGATATTGCCTGCTTCCTTAAGGAGTTGACGAGCTTTTTCGGAGGCGGGGTGTTTAAAAGGATTCTTTTTTGGGGCCAATGTTGATCTAGCTTTTGGCAATAGTTTCGATTTTGTGGGCGCTTGTGTTCCCACGGTTACGGGCTTTGTGGGGGAGGGCTGCCGATCAGCACTCCCAGTTGCTCTCAAGTCAATCTTTCGAAATGAAAGGGGAAAACCCTTGGATTGCCCAGAAGGCTGCAGTTCCTTGGGTAGTTTATTTAGATATTCCTCAATATCCTTCTCGGTATTTAGCTTGCGAGTGTTGATTGCTTTTTCCCTGATGTCGTTAGTCACCTGCATCAATACACGAAGAACCCAATCCGGATTATAATGTGTAAACGGAACGATCTCATCATCTTCCTGGCTGAGAAAAATGCCGAGATGCTTCTGGCCTAACGACGATTCTAGTAGACGTGTCAAAGTTGTTGAACTTTTCTTGAAAAGCTTTCTAATTTCTTCCGCTTCTTCTGGTGATGCGGCGTTCTGAATAATGAACTCGATAACATCTAGAGTAGAAACGTCACCGGAAAAGCGCTGCTTCTCAAGCGCTCCCCACGTTATGCGCCCTCTCCCATCATCCTCGCCGGCATGACGGCGAGAAATCCACAGTTCCGCATCACTTCGATCAGTGAACAGAACGCACCGAACTGGTTCAACATCTGAGTTATTAAACCCATGCGCTGCTCGCTTAAGAGATTTTTTTATGGAGTCTGTAATTGTTGTTCCATCCAAAATGGGTGGGTTTGAAAGAATTTTAAGCGCAGAGAGGCGGCGGTTGCCATCAAGGACAATATAGTCATTATCATCCCCACTGCTCTGCATGACATACAAGCTGTCACCTGGGTCAAGACCATTCTCTTTGATATCGTTCATAAGGTTCCGGACATGATCGTGATTAAGAGTAACGATCGCCTCCAGAGCCTCGGCTTGACTTGCAACGGGATCGAGGCGTGGATTTTGTAAATCCAGAAGAAGGTCATCGATCGTGAGCCTAATTATTTCAGCCATGTTCCCTCGCTAGTGGATCGAATTTCTGACTATGTTTATGAATGGATAGACAATTTCTTGTCGTAATATCGTTCTGCATTGTGATTTCTATCCATTTAGTCCCGAGACGGCAGCAGTTTCGGCATAGGCTCGGTGTCTATAGTTTGTGATCCATTCCTTGGCCGCAGACAGATGATCAAATGCTTCGATTTGTACGCCTGAGTCCTTTAAGGCTACAGCTTGTTCCACGCGATATGGTAAACGCAGACGATGCAGGATATTTCCCAAAGTCAGTACATCGTCACGAAAATCTACGTCCGGCCGAGCAAACGGAATAATATGGTAACAGACCATCTGAGAGACCGGTTGCCGACCGAACCACCTTTTCCAGAAGACATCAGTGAGATGAGATCTGATAGACTTCTCTCGCCAATTATCTCCAGTAGCTACCTGTGCTCCCGCCAGTAAGAAACCAGGTAAGCCGTCGCGATGGCTTCGCCACGCAAAAATATCGATTTGATCATCTTTTGGTTGAGATGGAGACGCTGGGTCTGGGTCAACTGTTCCGTCCTTCAATACACCCCAAATTTTTTCAAGTTTATCCAGGAAGCCACTGTGATCGGGGCGGGGATGCCCAAAAGACCAGGCTTGTCCCCCGACTTCAGCTGCGAGCCCGGCCGTCGCAAAATATTGAAAATATTGACGTAATTGACGAATTTCATTCGCATTGGGGTATACAATGCTTCCGTTCAAGATTGCGGATACGGATTTCAAGTGAGACAATATGAGGCATAGCAAATACGCCGTTTGCCCAAGAGTTAGCTCGTCTTCTGAAAACAGCAAAAGATCCCCGCCCTCGTCCAAATTAAATGGATACGATGGACCAAGCGCTTGTTGGCGTCCGAGAATTCTGGCCAACGCTCCAGAGACGATTTCATCTCGATTACAAAATTCATCTTCTACGTCAGCATAATCATCTTCGGCGCCAATTTCGGACGCATTAATTAAGTCTTTGGTAAAAGCTTGATGTTTCCTAGAGAAGAACGCCGTCAATTCCAAATAATCAGCTGCCAAATCGGGGTTTGGCTTATGCGAGTTAAGTTCATCAATAGGAAGATACAATGACAGAGTCACTCGCCTCCTCCTATTGATGAATTGAATTTCTTTCTCATGCGATCGTACATGGCTTGTGCTGTTTCTGATATGTCCTCCGCTATATCGAGAAGAGAACGATCTCGTCCATCATAACCGCGCAGATTATTTGATGCTTCCCTTAATATTGCGCGTGCGCGAATAAGCGACGATGAAAGTTGCTCATCGGCGGGTTGGGTACTGATATGCGCTTCATCAAGCGAACGGCCCGCTCGCAACATGTGAAGCCCCTCAGTGCTGGTGAGTACTTCTCCCAAACGCTTAATGTCTGGATTTTGAGATTGAACAACAGGATTAATGGCATCTTCCTTCGAGCCGTATATCCAAACGAGAACCTCCTTTAAAGCATCCAACTTGTTCTCTGGTATAGGATTTGGGTGTGGTTCGTAATTAGACCAAGCAATATCCAGGCCAAGGTAGCTCATGTAGGAGGCGCGAGACAAAGCAGTATACAGATGTGAGAAATTAAATTTCTTGGCGTTCCGATTGTCCAGAGAAAACATTCCTCTTGATTCCGCTTGTTCTAGGACATAGATCGCCGCCACCATTCTTTTGATAGTGTCGTGCTTATCACCGATTTTTCCCGCAATCTCTTCTAAAGTTTTGCCCCCAGTACGGAACCAGTCTGCAGCGAATTTCGCCTTCGCATATGATTCCCATTTTGCGGCACCATTGATGTGCTTAAAGCCGATAAAGGAACGTGCCGCTTCTCGTTCAGGTACACGATACACCGAAACGTTGTTGATGGTTAGGCGCCTATCAGGCGATAATTCCGGAACCGAGATCCGTAAACGTTCAGTTTCATTGATCCTTTCAACTAGGCTGGGGTCTTTGAACAGTAGAATGGCGGCGAGACGCCTGTTGCCCTCAAGTACAATTAATTTGTTCCCCTCGAGTTCGACAATCAACGGCTCGATATCCAGATATCCGTTGGCAGAAATAGATTGCAGCAGCTCCGAGAGTTCTTCGCCTCGGTAAAGCTGTGCAATTATGCTTTCATCTGTTGTTCTCTGATTGATGCCGACCAATCGGGGGTTATGATGGTCCAACCGCAGCCACTCAACAGGGACCTTGTGGGTTTCCTGTAAGGGGACTCTTGTTAGCTGAAGGCTGTCATCAGTCATTATTCACCTTTTCTCAAGTCGACACCTTCTGGTGTAAAGATTGCGCCAGCGTTCTCCAAAGCCTTCTGGATATCGCGGATTGTTCTCTCGTATGGAGAACGAGTCCCCTTCTCGAATTCGGTGAGTGTCGCGGGTGAAACTCCTGCACGCCGTGCTAGTTCTGCTTGGCTGAGACGCAATCCAGCCCTCGCCATGCGGCATTGTTCAGGCGTCATCGACACGCAGATCAACCTCCCGTTGCTGGAAAACGCACCAACCTTATAGAAATTCGCTAGCATTGTATTTCTCTTCAATCAATAGGGATGCCTCGGCTGGAGTTGTTGATCGTTGGGCTGACCGTCTCTTGGTTGGTCAAAGATGAGAGTCTGGCCGTGGTTTGCGGCGGGAGCGGGGTCAGGAGGGCTCCCGTCGCCTGCCGCGGAGATTTCAGCACGAAGATAAGTGTTTCTCAGGTTGCTGGCAGCTCTATCTGTTTGAGGTTGGACAAACGAGTTGATCAAGGGGGAGTCGAAATCGTTTGATTCACAGCTTGTCGGTGTGTTGTTGATGCTGCCTTCTGGTACAAGGCGGCCCCTAATCGTGCTGAAATCCGGTCAGCGGCGGCCTTGATCGGGTCCGCTGCCAAATGAGCATAGCGGGCAGTGGTTTGCACCTGGGTGTGGCCAAGCAGCTTCCCGATCATCGGCAGCCCCTCGCCGACGGCTAATCCGCCGGACGCAAAGCTGTGGCGCAAATCATGTATCCGCACGTCCTCCAGACCGGCGGCCTTCCGAATTCGACGCCAGGGTTTCTGGAGGTCGGTCAGATGCTCTCCCTTCTTTGCACCCGCGATGACATAGGGATTATCCTTCACGTGGGGCAGAACGTGGAGCAGGTCAACGGCCACGTTGCCGAGATGGACGGTCTTGGCGCCCGTCTTGCTGTCGGGCAGGCGCAGTTCGGCTTCAGCCAGGTGAACATGCGCCCATTGCAGGGTCTGGATTTCTGACAGGCGGCAACCGGTGAGCAGAAGCAGCCGGAAGGCGGCGACTGTATAGATGCTTTCCCCACCCGTTGCCTCGCCGTCCGCCAGGGCGGTGCCCAATGCCTGTACCTCTGCCAGGGAGAGGAAGCGTTCCCGTTTCTTCTCCGGGTACCGTTCGATGGCGTCGCACGGGTTGGTGTGACGATCGCGCAGCCCCCAGGTTTCGGCGAGATTCATCATCTTCGACAGGACGCCCAGGGTGCGGTTGGCTTGGTAAGGTATATGGGAAAGCCCCCCATGTAGTTCGGCGACGTCGGCCTCCGTCACCGAGCGGACCCGCTGGCTCCCGAAGAATGGGTTAATAAAGAGCCGGACCGATCGTTCATATTCAGCCTGGGTGGTCGGCTTGCAGCGTACCGCGACGTGCTCCTTCAAAAACCGTTCGCCAAGCTGGGGGAGGGTGGTCGACTGGCGGATGGCGTCGCGTACGGCTGCGGGGTCATCTCCGCCGCCGCGGGCCTGCCCCAAAAGCGACATGGCCTGCTGCCGTGCCACCTCGGCCGTGATGGGGCCGTACTGGCCAATCATGATGCGCCGGGTCCGGCCATGTCGGCGGTATTGGACCAGGAAGAAACGCCGCCCGCTGGGCATGACCCGGATGCCGAAGCCTGGCAACTGGTCGTCGAACACGATGTAGTTCGATGGGCGGGTCTCTAGTGCTTCTATCGTGCGTATGGTAAGTTTCGGCATGGTCTTGTCTCTAATCCTTGGTAGCCTGCGGCTTTTTCCGTGGCAGCACAGTGGAAGCGCCAGGGGGAAAGTCGTCGGCGGTTCAGTCGTAGAGACGGTGGGATTTAATTTTGAAAAAGTCTAGTTATATCCGTGATGAAATGGATAATTGGATAGGTTCGGCGGCAATATCGCAGGGTAGCGAAAATGCCCGAAATCTAACTCATAACCTGAAGGTCATAGGTTCAAATCCTATCCCCGCAACCATCTTTACTTGCTTGGTAATTTCGCCGACGTCGGCCGGCCCCATCGGTCGTCCGTCCGGCCGCAAGTTATGATGGGTGCGCCC
>NZ_JBFWIX010000027.1:0-37721 GCF_050253495.1 Acidocella sp. | reverse complement strand
CTTCGAACCCGCACCCTCTGGGTGATCCATCAAACGCGCCCCTCACGGCCATCAACACCATGATTTATATCGGAAATATTGAGATCCTGACAGCAAAATCAGCGATTTACTTGGGGAATGTGGGATGGAACAGAATAATCGGAATTCCTCTTTTAAGAGGCGTCGTGTTCTGGCGATGCTTTCTGCGGTACCCGCTGTCGGATTGCTGGGTGGAGCGCGCGCCGCCCAGGCCGCGACGCTGGATGAGATCCGTCAGCGCGGCTATATCAATGTCGCCAGCGAGGACGATTACCGGCCGTTTGAGTTCATGCAGGACGGTAAGGCGACGGGCTATGACATTGAACTTTTCAATGCCATCTCCAAGGGGTTTGACTTTAAGGTCCACCACGACATGATTCCATGGACGGGAATTTTGCCGGGTGTAACCACAGGAAAATACGATGCGGCAATCAGCGCCGTGCTGATCACGCCAGAGCGGCTGAAAGCGCTTGATTTCACCAGTCCGGTTTCAGAAAGTGTCGATTACTACGTCAAGCGCGCGAACGATACCCGGATCAAGACCATCGCAGATTTGAACGGTCTGACGCTCGGTGTCGAGGCGGGAAGCGCCATGTTGGCGCTGCTGCCGCAATTGAGCGATATGCTGAAGGCCAGTGGCGGCAAGCTGGGCAAGGTCGTGCAATATCAGGATTATCCCTCCGCCTATCAGGATCTGGCCTCGGGCAGGCTCGATTATGTCGTGAACACCTATCTCAGCCTCAGGGATTTGGTGAATAAGCGCCCATCGGTGTTCGCGCTGGGGCAGCCGGTTTCTAAGCCTTCCTATATTGGCTGGGCCCTGCAGAAAGGTAACAGCGCTTTGCTTGCGCTTCTGAATGCCAAGATCGCGGAGTCCAAAAAGGATGGTACGATGGCGGCCTTGCAGAAGAAGTGGTTTGGAACGGTTTTTACCGATTTGCCGGTTGAGCCCATCGCCAATTCATGAGTGAATACGACTTTATTTCGATGCTTCAGGGGCTGTGGGTTACGCTCACAGTTTCCCTGGCGGCTATTTGCATCGGTATACCATGTGGATTGGGGCTCGCGCTGATCCGTTGGCGCGGTGTGCCGTTCTTGTCGCTTTTTGTCGCGGCTTTGGTCAGCCTGTTGCGTGCGGTGCCGAGTGTCACGCTTGCATTGCTGATTTACTTTGCCTTGCCGGTATGGGGGATCTCACCTAGCCGGATGGAGGCCGCCATCGTTGTTCTGGCCTTGGGTACAATGGCGTTCGATTGTGAAATCTGGCGGTCTGGCCTCAGGGCTTTTCCGAAAGACCAGTTGGAGTCGGCGGTTGCATTCGGCATGCCGCGCGGCTTGCGCTTCAGGCGGATTGTCCTGCCGCAACTCATCCGCACCTGTCTGCCCGCCTTGATGAACGAAGCCACATTGATCATCAAGGTCAGCCCCGCCGTGGCGGTGATCGGGCTGGTGGATACGACCCGCGCCGCGGTGCGGGTCGGGGCGGAAACATACCAGCCCTTGCCACCATTCTTTGTCGCTCTGCTGCTGTACGTTGCTTTAATCGGGGCGTTGCTGGTTGCGCAGCGTTTTGTCGCACGCCGGTTTGGAGCTTCGTCATGATGGGGTGGGGTATCGTTTGGCAGCATGCCGGGCTCATCTTCAAGGGGCTGGTAACCACGATAGCGATCAGCTCCGTGTCCGTCTTTTGTGCCGTGCTCTTGGCGCTCATGTTGTTTGGTGTCGGGTTGCGCTGGAAGCTGTTCGACCGGTTGATCACCGCTTTCATCAATGGAATGCGCTGCGTACCGTTTCTCGTGCTGCTTTATTTCGTCTATTATGGCTTGCCGGTACTGCATATTTATCTGTCTCCCATTTATGCCGGGGTGTTGGCTCTCTCATTTTACAATGCCGCGTATTTCTCTGAGCTTTTGCGCGCGGCCTGGAAGCAGATTCCGCATGAGCAGGTGGAGGCGGGGTTGGCGTTTGGGCATTACGGGTTTCGTTTGCTGCGCCGGATTATTTTAAAACCGATGATCCAGATCGCATTGCCGACTTTTGGCAACCAAACCATCCAAGTGGTCAAGGATAGTGCCTTTCTCGTCATCATCACCGTCGAGGAGCTGACCTATTCAGCCAATGAACTTCAAGCCACCTATTATATCCCCTTTGCCTCTTTTCTTTGCGCGGCTCTGCTTTATTGGGCCATCTGTCTCGTTATCGAAGCTGGTATTCGAATCTCCACCCGCCGCGCGGAGATGATGCGGTGATCTCAAAAAGGAATCCCATGTCTATTGTTTCTCAGGCAGGAACAGGTAATCATTCCGTGCCCTTGCTTGCGATCAGCGGGTTACAGAAGAGCTTCGCCGGGCGAGAGATCCTCAAGGGGATTGATCTCACCGTCCAGAAGGGAGAGGTTGTGTGCATCCTGGGTCCGTCCGGGTCCGGGAAATCAACTTTGCTGCGCTGTATAAATTGGCTTGAGCAGCCGGATTCGGGTGAGATCCGGTTGGATGGCGTCAGGGTCGGTGTCAGGCGCGGCGGGCATATCCGCATGTCCGATGCGGAATTGGCCAAGATTCGAACCCGCATGGGTATGGTGTTTCAGCATTTCGGGCTATGGCCGCATCTTTCCGTGCTGGAGAACATCATCGAGGCGCCCGTGCATGTGCAGAGTCGGCCAAGGGCCGAGGCGCTGGCCGACGCGGAAATTCTTCTCGAAAAAGTTGGCTTGTCTGATAAGAAGAATGCCTATCCGGCGCATCTTTCAGGTGGCCAGAAACAACGTGTGGGGATTGCCCGCGCCTTGGCGATGCGTCCGGATCTTCTGTTGTTCGACGAACCGACAAGCGCGCTTGATCCTGAACTCGTCGGAGAAGTCTTCACCGTCATGCGCGATCTCGCGCGGGATGGCTACACGATGCTGGTTGTCACGCACGAGATGCAGTTCGCCCGGGATGTGTCGGATAGAATCATTTTTCTCGATCAGGGCTATGTGGTTGAGGATAGCAGACCGGAAGATTTCTTCACCGCCCCTAAGACTGAAAGAGCAAGGCAATTCATCCAACGTTACGTGAATTGCCGTTGATGGGCTGTCGGCTCAGGTTAGGGCAGGCTGGTGGTTTTGTGATTTCCTGATAAGGAGTTTCTTGATGTTTGATCTGGTTTTGCGTGGCGGGCGGGTCATCGATCCGGCGGCTGGCCGCGATGAGAATCTCGATATAGCGATCAAGGATGGAAAGATCGCCGCCATCGAGACGCAATTGCCGGTGGATAACGCGCGTGAGATCCTCGATCTGTCGGATAAGCTGGTGCTGCCCGGCATGATCGACACGCACGGTCATATCTATCAGCATGTCTCCGGCAAGTTTGGTCTGAACCCGGATCTTGTCGGCGTTTATTCAGGCGTGACCACGATCGTCGATCAAGGCGGTCCAAGCTGCATGACCATCGGTGGGTTCCGCCACTTCATTGCGGAACGCTCTCACACGCGTGTGCTTTGCTTTATTTCCGCCTATCTGGTCGGTGGGTTGGAAGGGCATCTTTACCCAGAGCTATACGGGCCCGGGCAATTGAATGTCGAGCACACCGTGCGGGTGGCGCGTGAGAATCCCGATATTGTAAAGGGCATCAAGGCGCATGCCGAAATTGGCGGCGCCTCGCGCTGGGGGCTGGAGGTCATTCATATCGGCAAGGAGATCGCGCGCGGTGCCGGACTGCCGCTTTACATCCATCTGGGGCAGCTTTGGCCCGAGAAGGACGGGGTCAGCATCGATCCTGATGAGGTGGTCCGCAATCTGATCCCCATCATGGAACCGGGCGATATTCTGGCCCATCCCTTCACCCGTCATCCTGGCGGCTTTCTGTCCGTGGAAACCGGGCAGGTGCACCCCGTGGTGTGGGAGGCGCTGGATCGCGGCGTTACCATCGATGTCGGTCACGGATCGCATTTTTCCTTTGAGATGGCGCGGCGGGTGATGGCGGAGGGCATACGGCCCTTTACGTTGGGGGCCGATATGCATGGTTACAATGTGCGTGTGCCGGAAGCCAGCGATGGCGATGCCCGCGCGGCCAATCCATTTTTCGGCGTTGCTCCCTTCAATCTCACCAACGCCATGACCAAGCTTTTGACCCTTGGCATGGATATGTCCGATGTGGTCGCCACCGTCACCGCCAACCCGGCGAGGATGTTGCGGATGGAAGATGAGATCGGCACGTTGCGGCCTGGCTTGGCGGCGGATATTTCCGTGCTGGATCTGCTGGAAGGACATTTCGAATTGGCCGATAATAGCGGCATGAAAGTCATCGCCCCACAGATGTTCATGCCTGTGCTGGCCATTCGCGCCGGCCGGCGATTCGATTGCAACAGCCCGCTCATCCCGGCTCCGCGGGAGGTGGTGGTTTGATGGCGTGGACAAGCGAGCAGATGCAAGGCTGGGGAGAGATGAGCCAGAAGGCACGCGATCTGGCATATGACAATAACGCCGCCGTGCCCGATGCGCCGGCATTGAAGGTGGAGCGTCTGGCGGCCTCGCAATCCTTTCGCGCCGCCCATGGTGGCGCGCTGGATCTGCCCTATGGTCCGTCGCCGCGCAATCGCTGGGACCTTTACCCGGCGGAGGACCCGGCCGCTCCCTGCCTGGTCTTTATTCATGGTGGCTATTGGCAATGGAACGGACGGGAGGATTTTGCCTGTCTCGCGGAGGGGCTGCGCGCGCATGGCTGGGCGGTCGCCATGCCGGGCTATTCCCTGGCGCCGGAAGCCAGCCTGACGCAGATCGTCATGGAGATCGACACGGCGTTGAACTGGCTGGCCGCGCATGGGGTGCTATATGGCATTACGGGAAAGATCGTCGTCTCGGGCTGGTCGGCGGGCGGGCATATGGCGGCGCTGGCGCTGGGTCATCCGTCCGTATCCGCGGGGCTTGCCATGTCTGGAATCTATGAGCTGGGCCCGCTGCGCGACACTTACCTCAACAAGGCGCTGCAATTGCGGGATGAAGAGGTGGACATGCTGTCGCCATTGCGGCGCGCGCCGGTGCAAAAGCCCCTGGCCATCGCCTATGGCTCGCGCGAGTTGCCGCATCTGGTGGCTAACAGCCGGGATCTGCATGCCCATCGCGCCGCCTCGCATGCGCCAGGCCCGCTTTATCAGATCTGCGGGGCTAATCATTTCACCTTGTTGGAGCAATTGCGCGACCCGCGGGGGGAGCTGACAAAATTGGCGCGAAGCCTCGTGTGAGGGGACCGGGCGAACACGAACTCTCCCCAGCGGCCTCGGGGGCGCATTTCCTCTCCACCGTCGCGGGCATTTGATCGGAGATCGTTGATCTGGATCAATGCGCTGCCCCGAGGAGCGATGTGGATGAACCGAACGCCCCAGCGGGGCGGAATGGTCGCTTTAGGGGAGGATCGCGGTGGAACGCAGGCCGCAGACTTTTTATGAACTCATGCGGGCGCAGGGCACCTCCCGCCGGTCTTTCCTGAAATTTTGCAGCCTGACGGCGGCGGCTCTGGGGCTTGAGCCGGCTTATGCCGGGCAGATCGCTCATGCCATGGAAACAAAACCGCGTTTGCCGGTGCTGTGGCTGCACGGGCTGGAATGCACATGCTGTTCGGAGAGCTTCATCCGCTCCGGCAATCCGCTCTCCTCCGATGTCATTCTGAAGATGATCTCGCTGGATTACGACGATACGCTGATGGCCGCCGCCGGATATCAGGCTGAGGCGATCCTCGATGAGATCCCTCGTAAATATCCGGGTGAATACGTGCTGGCGGTGGAGGGGAATCCACCGCTGAACGAGGATGGCATGTATTGCATCATCGGCGGCAAGCCCTTCGTGGAACGGCTGAAGCAGGTGGCCGCCAATGCCAAGGCCGTCATCGCCTGGGGGGCCTGCGCCTCCTGGGGCTGCGTGCAGGCGGCCCGGCCCAATCCCACCAACGCCGTGCCCATCGACAAGGTGATCACCGATAAGCCGATCATCAAGGTGCCGGGCTGCCCGCCGATCGCGGAGGTGATGACCGGCGTGATCTCTTATATTCTCACCTTCGATCGCCTGCCGGAGTTGGACAGCCGTGGCCGCCCGGCCATGTTCTATGGCCAGCGCATCCACGACAAATGCTATCGCCGCCCGCATTTCGACGCGGGTGAGTTCGTGGAAAGCTGGGATGACGAAGGTGCTCGGCGCGGCTATTGCCTGTACAAGATGGGGTGCCGCGGGCCGGTCACCTATAATGCCTGCTCCACCATACGCTGGAATGGCGGGGTTTCCTTTCCCATCCAGTCCGGCCATGGCTGTATCGGCTGTTCAGAGGATAATTTCTGGGATAACGGGCCGTTCTACAAGCATCTCTCGCATGTGGGCACGCCTTTCGGCATCGAGGCTTCGGCTGATCAGGTCGGCATCGGCGCCGCCGCGGTCGTCGGGGCGGGCATCGCCGTTCATGCGGGCGCCAGCGCCGTCAAGCATTTTTCCCATAAACCCTCGCAGGACACCAAGAACCATACCCGGAAGGATTCCGGGCAGGAAGGGGACCGCCAATGACCGTCGTGACTCCCAACGGCTTCACGCTGGATAATAGCGGCAAGCGCATGGTGGTCGATCCCGTCACCCGGATCGAGGGCCATATGCGTTGCGAGGTCAATCTCGATTCTAGCAACATCATCCGCAACGCCGTATCCACCGGCACGATGTGGCGTGGGCTGGAAGTGATCCTCAAGGGGCGCGACCCCCGCGATGCCTGGGCCTTTTGCGAGCGTATCTGCGGCGTGTGCACCGGCACCCATGCGCTCACCTCCGTGCGCGCGGTGGAGGATGCGCTCAAGATCCAGATCCCGGAAAACGCCAACACCATTCGCAACATGATGCAGCTCACCTTGTGGGTGCATGATCATCTGGTGCATTTCTATCATCTGCACGCGCTGGATTGGGTGGACGTCATCAGCGCCCTCAAGGCCGACCCCAAGGCCACCAGCGCGTTGGCGCAAGGCCTCTCGCCCTGGGGGAACTCCTCCCCGGGCTATTTCTCGGATACGCAGGCCCGGCTGCGCCGCTTCGTCGATTCAGGGCAGCTCGGCCCGTTCATGAATGGTTATTGGGGCAATCCGGCCTATCTGCTGCCGCCGGAAGCCAACCTGATGGCCGTGGCGCATTATCTCGAAGCGCTGGATTTCCAGCGTGAAATCGTGAAGATCCACACTGTTTTCGGCGGCAAGAACCCGCATCCCAACTGGCTGGTGGGCGGCATGGCCTGCGCCATCAACATGGATGCGCCGATGGCCGCCGGCGCGCCGGTGAATCAGGTGCAGCTCAATCTGGTCTCGGATATTATCGACCGCACCATCGCCTTCATCGATCAGGTTTATGTTCCGGACGTGCGGGCCATCGCCGGGTTCTACAAGAATTGGGATTACGGCCAGGGACTGGCGGGCAAGAACGTGCTCTCTTACGGAGAGTTTCCCCGTCACGCCAATGATTATACGGACCTGATGATCCCGCGCGGGGCGATCATCAATGGCAATCTCTCCGAGATTCACGATGTCGATCTGGCCGACCCGGCGCAGGTGCAGGAATTCGTCGATCATTCCTGGTATAAATACCCCGATGAGTCCAAGGGGCTGCATCCCTGGGACGGCATGACCGATCCGGATTTCGTGCTGGGCCCCAACACGCTCGGCACGAAGACCGACATCAAGCAGATCGACGAGGGCGCCAAATATTCATTCATCAAGGCGGCGCGCTGGCGTGGCCACGCCATGGAGGTCGGGCCGCTCTCTCGTTTCACCATCGGCTATGCGCAGGGCAATCCCGCCTTCAAGGAGCCGGTCGACAAGCTGCTGGGCGATCTCGGCTTGCCCTTCGGCGCGCTGTTCACCACGCTGGGCCGCACCGCCGCCCGCGCGCTGGAGGCAAGCTGGGCCGCGCACACGTTGCGCGACTGCCACGATCACCTCATTGCCACGATCGTGGCGGGAGACAGCACCACCGCCAACACCGCGCTGTGGGAACCTTCCAGCTGGCCCGCCGAGGCCAAGGGGGTTGGTTTCGCGGAGGCGCCGCGCGGCGCGCTGGGCCATTGGCTGCACATCAAGGACACCAAGATCGAATCCTACCAGGCGGTGGTGCCCACCACCTGGAACGGCTCCCCGCGCGATCCGGCCGGAAATATCGGTGCCTTCGAGGCGTCGCTGCTCGGCACCCCGCTGGCCGATCCATCCCAACCGCTGGAAATTCTGCGCACGCTGCATAGTTTCGATCCCTGCCTCGCCTGCTCGACCCATGTCATGGCACCCGATGGCGGCGAGTTGGTCCGCGTGCAGGTGCGTTGAGTCATGGACGCGCCCATTCCCGGCAAAACCATCGAGACGCATGCCCCCGTCTATGTCTATGAATTGCCGGTGCGGCTTTGGCATTGGGTCACGGCGGCCTGTATCGTGGTTCTGTCCATCACCGGCTTTCTCATCGGGCATCCGGCCTGGCCACTTTTCGTTGGGGAGCCCGACCATCATTATCTGATGGGCGACATACGCTTCATTCATTTCGCGGCCGCCTATATTCTCACCTTCGCCTTCCTGGGGCGCATTTACTGGGCGCTGGTGGGCAACCGTTATGCGCGGGAGATTTTCCTGCCCGCGTTCTGGAGCCGCCAATGGCGGCATGAGTTCTACATGTCCGTGCGCTGGTATCTGTTCCTGGAGCGTGATTCCCAGCGCGAGGCTGGGCATAATCCCGTGGCGCAAATGGCGATGTTCCTGCTCTTCGTGCTGGGCATCCTGTTCCAGATCGTCACGGGCTTCGCGCTATATGGCGAGGGGGCCGGTCCGGGTTCGCTGTCCGGCATGCTGTTCACCAGTTGGGTGATCCCGCTGTTCGGCGGCAGTCAGCAGGTTCATACCTGGCATCATCTGGGCATGTGGTACATTCTGCTGTTCGTGATGGCGCATATCTATCTCGTCATCCGTGAGGAGATCATGTCCCGCCAGACGATGCTGAGCGCGATGATCAGCGGCTGGCGCTTCTTCAAGGATAAACGCCCATGACGGACCAGACCCCATGACCCGGATCACCGTGCTGGGTGTTGGCAATATTCTGTGGGCTGATGAGGGGTTTGGCGTGCGCGCCGTGGAGCTGCTGCATGAGCGCCATATCTTCCCGGAGCATGTGGCATTGGTGGATGGCGGCACGCAGGGGCTGGCCTTGCTGCCGCTGGTGGAAGATTCCGATGTGCTGGTGATTCTCGACGCGGTGGATTATGTGCTGCCGCCTGGCTCGCTGTTCATGGCCGACGATGACGACGTGCCGCGTTGCCTGACCGCCAAGAAAATCAGCCTGCACCAAACCAGCATGCTGGATGTTCTGGGGCTGGCCCGCTTGTCCGGCAGACTGCCCGCCCATATCCGCCTCATCGGCGTGCAGCCTTGCGATCTGGAAACCTATGGCGCCAGCATGTCGGCGCCGGTGCGCGCCCAGCTGGACCCCGCCCTGGCCGAGGCGCTGGCCTATCTGGCGCGGTTTGGCGTGGCGGCCGTGCCCCGTCCCGCCACGCGGGCGCCGGAGCCGCTCGGCCCCCTATCCGTGACCTTGGCGCCTTACGAGGCGGCGAGATCCTCATGAGCGCCCCGGCTTTGTCGGCGCCGTTGCGGCGTCTGCTGGGCCTGCCCGGCGTCGCGGCGCTGAGCGGGGCATCGCTCGGCCCTTTCGTGGCGCATGGGGTGAGCGCCCTGTTCTTTACCGGCAACAGCGCCCGCTATCCTGAGATCGACGATCTTGCCGTGGTGCTGCCGGAATTGATGAAGGCATTTCCGGGCGTGTTTCGCCTGGGGGTGGTCGACCCGGACCAGGAGCGCGAACTGGCCGTGCGGTTCAAGGTCACCGTGCGTCCCACATTGGTGTTCCTACGCGACGGCACGGTGCTCGGCAGCCTGCCGCGCATGCGCGACTGGGCGGTTTATCTGGACGGCATTGCCGCCTTGCTCGCCACGGAACCTGTCTGAGATGAGCCTCACACCCGAGCCCGGTCCCGCCTACCTGTCGATGCCAAGCACGGTGGCGCAATATGTCCCCCCCTTGTTGCCCGAGGATACGGCCCTGCGCAGCGCCGGCGCGCAATGGCTGGAGCGCATGGCGGCGGCGCTGGAGAGTTGGCGCGCGGATGCCCCCGGCATGGTGCTGGATCTGCGCGGCGCCTCTCCGGAGGGGCTGCGTTTTCTCAAGGAGGTTCTTGGCGCCGGCGAGGTCTCCGCCCTGGCCATGGGCAACCCGGATCTGCAGGTGGAGGAAACCGTCTTCGCCGGGTTGTGGCGCGTGCGCGGCGAAGGGGTCGATTATCTTGAAGCCGCGGACATCCCCGCCATTTTGCGCCGGCGCGCCGTGGCCGGGCAACTGGCTCTGCCGGACCCGGCGGACCTACCGGGCGATCTCGTCAATGCCCCGCATGTTTTCGCGGAGATTCTGGCCCGCCACGACGCCTTTGAACGAAGCGGCGCGGCGCATGTGTTCAATTTCGACTTGGTGCCGATGTCGGATGCCGATCTGGGCTGGCTGGTGCGCATGCTGGGCGAGGGGCCGGTGGTCATCGTCTCGTCCGGCTATGGGGCTTGCCGGGTCCGCAGCACCGGGCTGAACGGCGCCTGGTGGGTGCAATTTTCCAACGCCAGCGATATTCTGATTCTCAATACGCTTGAAATTTGCGCGGTTCCCGCCGTAGCCTGCGCCGCGCCAGAGGACATCGCCGATTCAGCCAGACGCATTCGCGCGCTCGGTGCCGCCTATGGCTGAGAGGACGCCGTATGCAGGCACGTTATGAATGCCGTATCTGCTGGCATGTTTACGATCCCGCCGATGGCGACGAAGTCCGGCAGATCCCGCCTGGCACGGCCTTCGAGGATCTCCCCGCGGACTGGACCTGTCCGGTCTGCGACGCCGCCCGGGATAAATTCATCCGGCTGGATGACGGCGATGCATGAAATGGCCCTGTGCGAGGGGCTGGTGCAGTCTCTGATGGAGCAGGCATCTTCCCAGGATTTCAGCAAGGTGCATCGGATCTGGCTGGAAATTGGGGCGTTGGCCACGGTGGAACCGGAGGCGATGCGGTTCAATTTCCCCATCGTCGCGCGTGGCACGCTGGCCGAGGAGGCGGTGCTGGAAATCCTGCCGGTGGACGGGCATGGCTGGTGCATGCAATGCTCCACCCCGGTAGCGGTGAGGGCCTTTGGCGCGGGTTGCCCGCTCTGCGGCGGGTTTCAGCTGCAAATCAGCGATGGCCAGCAGATGCGGATCAAACAATTGGAGGTTTCCTGAATATGTGCGGCATTTGCGGCTGCGGCGAGGATCATCACGGTCATTCTCACGACCACGATCATCACCAGCGCGAGCCGGCGCACGCGCATGCGCCCGGCTTGTCCAAAACCCGCATGCTGCGGGTTGAACAGGACATCATGGCCGCCAACCAGCGCCATGCCGATGAGAATCGTGCCGTTTTCGCCAGGCGGGGCATTCTGGCCCTCAATCTCGTTTCGTCTCCCGGCTCGGGTAAAACCAGCCTGCTGGTGCGCACGCTTGAGGCGCTGAAGGCGGAATTGCCGGTGGCGGTGATCGAGGGCGACCAGCAGACCGGGCTGGATGCCGCGCGGATCGAGGCCACGGGCGTGCCGGCCCACCAGATCAACACGGGCAAGGGCTGCCATCTGGACGCGCACGGCATCGGCCATGCGCTGGAGCATTTGCCGGACCTGCAAGGGGGCATCCTGTTCATCGAGAATGTCGGAAATTTGGTCTGCCCCGCCGGGTTCGATCTGGGCGAGGCTCACAAGGTCGTGGTTCTTTCCACCACCGAGGGTGAGGATAAGCCACTCAAATATCCCGACATGTTCCACGCCGCGGATCTGATGCTGCTCAACAAGGCCGACCTGCTGCCTCATGTCGATTTTGCCGTGGACAAGGCCCAGGAGCATGCGCGGCGTGTGCATCCTGGCATCAAGAGCATCCTGCTCTCCGCCCGCACGGGCGAGGGGTTTGACACCTGGCTCGCCTGGCTGCGCGCGGCGGCGGCGTTGGCGCGCATCGCCGCTTAGGTTCGTTTGTGTGCCAGGTTCGTGCTGCGCCTGGTGGCTAGGGGGTGTTTTGGCGCGGCATCGCTTCTTCAATCTCCTTGGTTAGTGTCCTGACAAGATCTGCGGCAGGCATGGCGCGCGCCAGCGGTGCGCCCTGGCCGGCCCAATGGGCGGCGAAACCATGTTCGCCCTTGGCCTTCGCCGCGGCGTGCAAGGCTTTGCCGGCGTCATAGGCGATGGGATAGTCGGGTGGCGGACGATCCCCGGCACTCTCTTCAAGAGCCGTGAAGCGGTTGGCAAGAGCGCGGGCCGGCCTGCCGGAGATCAGCCTCGTAAGGCGCGTATGGTACGCTCCAGGCCCCATGAGGGCCGCGCGGTAAGCTGCATCCGCCGCGGATTCGGTGGTGGGGATGAAGGCGGTGCCAAGCTGCGCCGCCACCGCGCCAAGGGATAGGGCCGCGGCGATTCCAGCACCGTCCATGATCCCACCGGCACTGATCACCGGCAGCCTCGCCTCGCGCACAAGCAACCGCGTCAGCGCCATCGTCCCAAGCGCGTCATCCGGTTCGGTCGGATCGAACATGCCGCGATGCCCACCGGCCTCAATGCCTTGCGCAATCACGGCATCCAGGCCCGCGTTTTGAATCCTCTCCGCCTCTCGCGGACATGTCGCGCTCGCCAGCAGCATTATGCCGGCGGCCTTCAATGCCCTGACGGCCTCGGGCGTGGGCAAGCCAAAATGAAAACTGACCACGGGCGGTTTTGTCTCCAGCAGCATGGAGAGCATGTCCGGAGCCTCGGCAAAGCTTTTGTAAATGCTTCGAAGATGCGGCGGAGGTTCCGCGCCGAATTCCGCGAAAACCGGTGCCAGCCACTCCAGCCAAGCGGCGTCTTTGGCCGGGTTGGCCTGGGCCGGCGCGTGCGCGAACAGGTTGACGTTGAAAGCCAGCTTCGTTCTCGCCTGAAGTTCTGTGATCATCGCGCGCGCGCCGGTGGCATCGGTGGCGCCGACACCGATGGACCCCAGACCGCCGGCATTCGATACGGCGGCGGCGAGGGCGGGGGTTGAAACACCCGCCATCGGCGCCTGGATGATCGGTAGTGCGATCCCGAGCTTGTTCATCATGGTTTTCTCCGTCGTGCCGTGGCGTCTGGTGTTCATGGATTGAGAATATTAATTGACACATTTTTATATATTAAGAATACATCTTTGAACAAATTCTGCAACGGAGAATTTTCTGGTGGACCTCGCCTCGCTCGCCATGTTCCGAACTGTCGCAAGAGAGCGCAGCATCACCCGCGCCGCGGACTTGCTTGGGCGGGTTCCCTCGAATGTCACCACGCGGATCCAGCAGCTTGAGACCGAAATCGGGGTGGCGCTCTTCGAGCGTGACAAGAGGGGGATGGAACTCACGGTCTCGGGCAAGGTTTATCTCGATTATGTGGAGCGGATACTGAGTCTGGCCGATGAAGCGCGGCAGACCGTCAACCCAACGCGTCCCGCCGGGCGGATGAGGATCGGCTCGATGGAGTGCGCGCTCGCCAGTCGGCTGCCAGCGCCGCTTGCGGCATATAACGCCCAATGGCCGGAGGTGACGTTGGAGCTTTCGGCCGGTCCGACCCAGGCGCTGATCGGCGCCTTGCTGGCCCACCGGATCGATTGCGGCTTCATTGCCGCGCCACCCGGAGCGTGGTGCCTGTCATCGGCGGAGTTGGAAAAGGTGCCTCTGTTTCGGGAGGAGCTGCTTCTCGTGCTGCCTCCTGGACACCCCGTGGTCCGAACCCCCCAAGACATCGGGCCGAAATCGCTTGCCGCCTTTGCCCCAGGCTGCACTTACAGAATGCTCGCCGAGGCATGGCTGAACCCGGCCGGGCGGGGCGGCTTTGCCGTTCACGATATAGGCTCTTACCATGCAATGTTCGCCTGCACGGTCTCTGGAGCCTGCGTCAGCGTCATGCCCAAAAGCGTGTTCGCCCTCCTGAAGGGCGCCGCTCAAGTCGTTGTGCGACCCCTGATGACGGTGGACACCTATCTCGCATGGCGGCCTGGCTTTGCGACGCCAGCTTTTAGCGCCTTGCGAGACGAGATGATGAAGGTCGCGAACATCGAGATGTCGGCCCATGCGGAAAAGTGATCTTGCGGTTTCGCGGGCGGCCGGGAGGGCTTGCGATATTCCCTGAGGACACTGGAGCGGGCGAAGGGATTCGAACCCTCGACCCCAACCTTGGCAAGGTTGTGCTCTACCCCTGAGCTACGCCCGCATTCTGTCCCGCCGAATACCAGGTCTGGTAAATTGGAGCGGGCGAAGGGATTCGAACCCTCGACCCCAACCTTGGCAAGGTTGTGCTCTACCCCTGAGCTACGCCCGCTCGCGGCGTGGGAGGCTCTTTATAGGGGCACGCGGCGGATTGCAAGATCGTTCAGGCACGTTTGCGCCCTGTTCGTCTTTGGGGTGTGAGAGCCGGGATCCTTCCTATATAAGGGGGCGAGAACCCTATGACGGAACAAAATAAAATGAACACGCTGTTCAACGACGCGCCGGGCGCGCCAGCCGCCGGCGGGGCGCCCTTCATTACCGATGGCGATCAGGCCGGTTTCATGACCGATGTCATCGAGGCATCGCGCGAGCTGCCGGTGATGGTGGATTTCTGGGCGACATGGTGTGGCCCATGCAAAACCCTCACCCCGGCGCTGGAGAAGGTCATTCGCGCCCAGAATGGCCGTGTGAAGCTGGTGAAGATCGATGTGGACAAGAACCAGGCGCTGGTGGCGCAGCTCACCCGCATGGGGCTGCCATTGCAGTCCGTGCCCACGGTTGTCGCTTTTTGGCAGGGGCAGATCGCGGATACTTTCTCCGGTGCGTTGCCGGAGAGCGAGCTGAAGCGGTTTGTGGAAGGGTTGCTGAAACTCGCCGGTTCATCGGCTCCTGGCGAGGAGCTTGTCGCCGAGGGCAAGGCGTTGCTGGAGCAAGGCCAGGCGGAGCAGGCCGCGCAATATTTCGGGGCGGCCTTGCAGGAAGCGCAGGACAAACCCGAAGCCTGGGGAGGGCTGGTGCGCGCCCTGCTCGGCATGGGCGATGAACACCGGGCGGAGCAATTGCTCGCTCAGGTGCCGGAGGCGCTGGCCCAGCATCCCGAGATCACCGGCGCGCGCGCGGTGCTGACCCTGGCGCAGGAAGGCCGCAAGGCACAATCCGCCATGGCTGGGCTGGAGCAGCGCCTGACCGCGAATCCAGACGATCATGAGGCGCGTTATGAGCTGGCCACGGCCTTGAACGCCAGCGGCGCGCGGGCCGAGGCCGCGGCGGCGCTGCTGGAGATCATCCAGCGCGACCGGAGCTGGAACGAGGATGGCGCCCGGCTGCAATTGCTGAAATTCTTCGAGGCCTGGGGCATGGACGATCCGGCGACCATGGCGGCCCGGCGCAAGCTTTCCGCCATGCTGTTCCGTTAAACGGATGACGGACGACGCACAGCGCCTCGACAGCCTGCCGGAGGAGTTTCCGGTTTTCCCGCTCGGTGGCGCGCTGCTGCTGCCGCAAGGGCGGCTGCCGTTGAATATTTTCGAACCACGCTATCTGGCGATGGTCGAGGACGCGCTGGGCGAGGGGCGGTATTTTGGCATGGTGCAGCCGGATAAACGGCTGCTTCCGGGAGAGAACGGGCCAGGCCTGTTCCGCACCGGCTGTCTGGGCCGCATCTCCTCCTTCGAGGAAACGGATGACGGGCGCTATCTGATCACGCTGACCGGCGTGATCCGCTTTACCATTGCCGAGGAAATCGAGGCGCGGCGCGGTTACAGGAGGGTACGCGCGGGGCTCGCGGGGTTTGCGGCGGATCTGCGCGGTGGCGATGAGGCGTTGCCGTTTCCACGCCAGCTCTTGCTGGATGCGTTGGCGCGCTATTTCGCGGCGGCCAGCGTCGAGGCGAATTGGGAGGCGATCGGCGAGATGAGCGATCCGGCACTGGTCACCTCGCTCTGCATGGCCTGTCCCTTTACGAATGAGGAAAAACAGGCCCTGTTGGAGGCGCGCGATCTCACCCGGCGGGCCGAAGCCCTGCGCGCCTTGTTGGAGATCGACTCCTTCGATGGCGGCCCGGGAAACGGCAAGATACCCAAGGCGAGTTAAGATGATGACCGATGCAACGAATGAACCCGGGCCGGACCCCCGCCTGCTCGAAATGCTGGTTTGCCCGCTCACGCGCGGGCCGCTGCGCTACGACCCCACGCGCGCCGAGCTGATCAGCGAGAAGGCCGGGCTGGCGTTTCCCATACGCAATGCCATTCCCATTATGTTGGTGGAGGAGGCGAGGCGGCTCGATCCGTGACGCGGGCGGAGGGGGAGGCCACGAAAGAAGGGTCGGCAACGCGCATGCGCGTCACCGCGGTGATCGTCGCGGTGGCGCTGTTCATGCAGAATCTCGACTCGACGGTGGTGACCACGGCGCTGCCGGCCATGGCCAAGAGCTTCGGCACGGACCCGCTTTATATGAGCGTGGCGGTCACCTCCTATCTGATTTCACTGTCGGTGTTCATTCCAGCCTCGGGCTGGGTGGCGGATAGGTTCGGCGCCCGGCAGGTGTTCCGCGCCGCGGTGATCCTCTTTACGCTCGGTTCGGTTTTTTGTGGTCTGGCGCCGAATTTGTTGGCGCTGGTGGCCGCGCGTGTGCTGCAGGGGCTGGGTGGTGCCATGATGCTGCCGGTGGGGCGGCTCTTGCTGCTGCGCTCGGTCAGCCGGGCGCAGATGGTCTCGGCCATGGCCTGGCTGACCATGCCGGCCTTGCTGGGGCCGGTATTGGGGCCGCCTTTGGGTGGTTTCATCGTTTCGGTGGCGTCCTGGCGCTGGGTGTTCGACATTAACGTGCCGATTGGCCTCGCGGGGGCCGTCGCGGTGTCCCTGTTTATTCCCGATGTTCGTGAGGACGGGCGTGGCGGGCATTTGGATGTGCCGGGCATCGTGCTGTCCGGTCTGGCGATGGCGCTGCTGATGGCCGGGCTGGAAACAGTGGGGCGCGGTTTGATTCCCCTGGGCTGGACGCTGGCGGCCTTTGCCGGGGGCGGGCTGGCCTGCCTGCTTTACGGGCTGCATGCGAGGCGGGCGGAAAACCCGGTGCTGGACTTGTCCTTGATGCGGGTGCCGACCTTTGCGGTCTCGCTGCTGGCGGGCAGTCTGTTCCGCGTGGCGGTGGGGGCCTTGCCGTTTTTGTTGCCGCTCATGCTTCAGCTTGGCTTTGGCATGTCGCCTTTGCAAAGCGGGCTGGTCACCTTTACCGCGGCGGCGGGGGCGTTGCTGATGAAGCTGGCCGCGCAGCCTGTGCTCGCGCGGTTCGGTTTCCGGGCCGTGCTGGTGTGGAATGGCGTGGTCTCGGCCGTGACCATGGCGGCTTGCGCCGCTTTCCGGCCTGACTGGCCGGTTTGGCTAATGGATGGGGTGCTGTTCGTCGCCGGGTTTTTCCGTTCCCTGCAATTCACGGCCTATAACTCGATCGCATATGGCGATATTCCGCGCCAGCGCATGTCCGCGGCCACCACGCTTTATTCCACGGTCCAGCAATTGTCGCTGACGATGGGCATTGTGGCGGGGGCGGCCAGCCTTGAGGTTTCAAGCTGGTTCAGCGGTCATGCCACGCCGGACTTGTCCGATTATGCGGTGGCGTTTCTGGTGGTGGCGCTGGCGGCTCTGGCGGCTTGCCCGCTTTGCGCGCGTTTGCCCCGGAACGCGGGGGAAGTGCTCAGCGGGCATCACGATCAGGGGTGAGGGGGGGCTTTCGTGCCTCAGCCGCAATCCTTGGGCAGCAGAAAGCGCTTGAGACTGGCCGTGCCCGAGGATAGTTGCCGCCATGTGCTGGTGACCAGAAACTCCGCCGTGGCGGCGGTGGGGAATCCTTCATCGATGCGGGCGGTGGCGGCATCCGTCCGGTTGGGGCCCGCCAGCGTCAATGCCAGTTCGTGCAGACCAGGATTATGCCCAATGACGATGGCGCTGCGCACGGTCTCCGGCAAATCGCGCAGCGTGCCCAATATTTGCGGCGGGGTGGCGTTGTATAATTGGGGCAGCGCGTCGATGTTCGGCCATTCATCCCATACGGGGGCGTTTTCCAGCTCTTCCAGCGTTTGCTGCGTCCGTTGCGCGGTGGAGACCAGGACGACTTCGGGTGCCAGCCCGGCCCGTCGCATGGCCTGACCGATCTTGCCGGCGGCCTTGCGGCCCTTATCCGTCAGGGCGCGGTCATGGTCGGCCAGGCCCTTGGTCTCGGTTTCCGCCTTGGCATGACGCATAAGAATCAACTGGTGCATGAGCAGGATAGTGCCATGGTATAATCAGGATGTCGCCCCTATCTAGGCTCACGGATTATACGGGAAGGACTGCATGAAGCTGATGCGGCAAAAGCTTGAAAGGCGTGGATTTTTGGCCGGTGCGGCGGCTTTGGCGGCCACAAGGCCCGCTTTGGCGGCCCCCTTGCCCATACCGCCTGGCAATGAAATGCGCTTCAAGATTTTGCGCAATGGCTCACCGATTGGTGAACAGCATATGAAATTTACTCAAAGCGGAGACGATCTGCGTGTCGACATCAATGCCGATCTCGTGGTGACCCTGGCGGGGATCCCGGTATTTCATTATCGGGCCAGCGCGGTGGAGCGCTGGTCCGGTGGGCATTTCAGCCGGTTGGACAGCCAGGTGAATCACAATGGCACCAAACTCTCCGTTCAGGCGGATCCGATTCCGGGTGGCTATGCGGTGCAAAGTACCAAGGCGGGGGATTATGAATATACCGGCCAGCCGAAGATGCTGCCTTTGACCTACTGGAACAAGGCCATGCTGAAGGCGATGATTCTGAATGTGGAAACTGGGCGGCATTACCCCGCCATCGTCAATTCTCCTGGGTGGAACAAATTACCCACGGCCGAGGGAGGCTTCGTCATCGCGCAGCGTTTCAATGTGACGGGAAAATTGCATTTGTCCGTCTGGTACGATCAATACGACCAGTGGTCGGGCTTGGCGTTCAACGTGGATGGCCATGAAACGTTCCAGAAATACATGACCTGAGGCGGAATGATTTAGCCGAAGGTTTCTTCTGGGTGGCGTAGATGCCAGAGCCTTTCATGCGCGGCCACCAGGCTTTCGATGCTTTTACGTCGATTGGCGTCGGGCGGCACGGTGCGGCGTGTCAGCATGGATTCCAGGATCCGCAGAAGCTGTTCGGCGATTTCGTAATCTCCCTGGTCGCAGGCATGATGGAAGGCGAGCAGGATCTTGTCCGATAGGCGGCGGCTATAGCGTGGCGTAGCTGTTTGTGTCCGGGAGGACGGGGAGTCTAGATCGTCTCCAGGGGGTATCAAACCTGCCATGATCGTTTCATCCGGTCGTGAGGTGGTGGGTGGAGGAGAGGACTTTATAAAAAGGGCCGGTGCGAGACTTTGTAAAGTGGTTCATCTCAATTTTTGTACAAAACTTGCGTTTCCAGTGTCTTGTATAGTCCGCGCATGGCTCGTCCAATGAATTATTCAGCGAATCTTAGAAGAATTTTACTTTTCACGCCAGAAAAAAACAAAACCCTCTGAAAAATCAGGAAGTTCCTGTTGTTCAGAGGGGTTTCTTTGTTATGTGATATTAATAATTGTTAGTTCAAATTATCGTCATGCCGGGTCGGCTGGTGCCTCGAAATCGGCAAAGGCTTCCTCCCAGGATCCCGAGGTCGCGGCTTTGCTGTATTCCGTGGAGCGGTTCTCAAAAAAATTCGCGTGTTCGACCGCGTTCAGCATCTCATCCAGCCAGGGGAGGGGATTTTTCTCCACATGGAAGAGGGCGTTCAGCCCCAGCCCGGCCAGGCGGCGGTCGGCGATATAGCGGATATAGCGCTTGACCTCGGCGGCCGTCAGCCCTTCCACGGCGCCGAGTTCAAAAGCGAGGTCGATGAAGCTGTCTTCATGATCCACGATGGTGGCGCAGGTAAGATAGATCTCCCGGCGCAGCTCTTCGGTCCAGAGTTCAGGGTTTTCAGAGATGAAGGTGCTGTACAGTTTCGTGACAGATTCACAATGAAGCGATTCATCCCGAACCGACCACGTAATGATCTGTCCCATGCCCTTCATTTTGTTGAAACGCGGGAAGTTCAGCAGGATGGCGAAGGTGGCGAAGAGTTGCAGCCCTTCGGTGAAGGCGCCGAAAGCGGCGAGGGTCTTGGCGATCTCATGCTTGTTCTCGACGGAGAAGCTGTGCATGTAGTCGTATTTGTCCTTCATCTCCTTGTATTTGAGGAAGGCTTGGTACTCCACCTCGGGCATGCCCACCGTGTCCAGCAGATGGGAATAGGCAGCGATATGCACGGTCTCGATGTTCGAGAAGGCCGAGAGCATCATCAGCACCTCGGTGGGTTTGAACACCTGCGCGTACTGCTTCATGTAGCAGTTGTTCACCTCGACATCCGCCTGGGTGAAGAAGCGGAAAATCTGGGTGAGAAGATTGCGTTCCGCCTCGGTGAGCTTCTTGTGCCAGTCGCGCACATCTTCAGCCAGGGGCACTTCCTCGGGCAGCCAATGCACGCGCTGCTGGATCAGCCATGCCTCATAGGCCCAAGGGTAGCGGAAGGGTTTATAGACCGGGTTTTCGGTCAGCAAATCCATCTTCTTGTCCGCCTCGGGGGCGATAATCTGTCCACTCATGATAAAAGCCTTCAAAGACTGGGCCATGGCCCTGATCCTTTAAATGGAAATTTGGAGCAAGCGCCCCGCGGGAAGCCCGCCACCCGCGCGGATCAAGATTGATCTTGCTGGGGCTTCCCGGTCTTGGCCGCCATTATTGGCAGGCCAGGCATTCCTCATATTGATTGCCGCTGGCCGCCAGCGGCAATTTGTCGCCGGTATCGTTGGCCTCGCCCACGGATACGGTCGCCTTTTGTTTCTTCTCGGAGACATTGTCGGCGCGCTGAATGGAAAGCGAGCGGCAGTAATAGAGTGACTTCACGCCCTTCTTCCAGGCCTGGAAATGGATCTGATGCAGGTCGCGCTTATGCACGTTCGCCGGTAGAAACAGATTGATCGACTGGCTCTGGCAGATGAACGGCGCGCGGTCCGCCGCATGCTCCACCACCCAGCGCTGGTCCAGCTCGAACGCGGTCTTGAACACGTCCTTCTCGTGCGGGCTCAGGAAGTCCAGATGCTGCACCGAGCCTTTATTGATGGTGATGGAGGACCAAGTCTCCTCATCGTCCCGTCCGTACCCGGCCAGCACTTTCTTCAGCGCCCGGTTGCGTACCGAGAAACTGCCCGAGAGCGTCTTTTGCAGGAACACATTGGCGCTGATCGGCTCGATCCCCGGGGAGGCATTGCCCGCGATGATGGAGATGGACGCTGTCGGCGCAATGGCGATCTTATGCGAGAACCGCTCCTCGATCCCGTAATCCGCCGCATCCGGGCAGGCGCCGCGCTCGGCCGCCAGGGTCTTGGAGGCTTTGTCCGCCTGCGCGCGGATATGCTTGAACATCTTGGTGTTCCACACCTTCGCCATCACGCTTTCCCACGGGATGTTGTTGTCCTGCAGGAAGGAGTGGAAGCCCATCACGCCCATGCCGACGGAACGCTCCCGGAAGGCGGCATATTTGGCGCGCTCCATGGAATCGGGCGCCTTCTGGATGAAATCCTCCAGCACATTGTCCAGAAACCGCATCACATCTTCGATGAACTGTTCATTCTGGTGCCACTCGAACCAGGTTTCGAGATTCAACGAGGAGAGGCAGCACACGGCGGTGCGCTGCTTGCCATATTGGTCAACGCCGGTCGGCAGCGTGATCTCGGCGCAGAGATTGGAGGTTTTGACCTCCAGCCCCGCCAGCTTGTGCTGCTCGGGCCGGGCATTGTTCACATGGTCGGAATAAATGATGTAGGGCTCGCCCTGCTCGATGCGCGTGGTGAGAATGCGGATCCAAAGCGCGCGCGCGGAGATGGAGCGCACGACGCTGTTATCCTTGGGCGAACGCAGCCCCCACATCTCGTCCTTCTCCACGGCGCGCATGAAATCGTCCGAGACCAGCACGCCATGGTGCAGGTTCAGCGCCTTGCGGTTGGGATCGCCGCCGGTGGGGCGGCGCATATCCACGAACTCCTCGATCTCGGGATGCCAGACCGGCAAATACACCGCCGCCGAGCCTCGCCGCAGCGAGCCCTGGGAGATGGCGAGCGTCAGGCTGTCCATCACGCGGATGAACGGGATAATCCCGGAGGTTTTGCCGTTCTGCCCCACCTTCTCGCCGATGGAGCGCAAATTGCCCCAATAGGAGCCGATGCCCCCCCCCTTGGAGGCCAGCCACACATTCTCGTTCCACAGCCCGACAATGCCATCCAGGCTGTCCGTCGCCTCGTTGAGGAAGCAAGAGATCGGCAGCCCGCGATCCGTGCCGCCATTGGAGAGCACGGGCGTGGCGGGCATGAACCACATTTTCGAGATATAATCGTAAAGCCGCTGGGCGTGGGCCTGATCGTCCCCGTAATAGGAGGCGACACGCGCGAACAGATCCTGATAGCCTTCGCCGGGCAGCAGATAACGGTCATCCAGCGTGGCGCGGCCGAAATCCGTCAGCAGCGCGTCGCGCGACCGGTCCAGCTTCACCTGGAAGCGGCCCGGCATCTGCACGGGCGCATCCAGCAGCACGGCTTCAGGCTTTGTCATCATGTTCATCTTATGCCGGACCCCTGTTCATAAAGCGGTCATCATAACAACATATGGTGACCGCGCCGTGCAATCGCTACTAGCACTGCGAAGGTCACTTTTAATGCACGAAATGGGCTTGCCTTGAGTCCAAGACGAGTCCGGCCCACTGGCGGGCCAGGAGGCAAGGTCTGTGTTCTCAGTATGTTCCGATTTGCCGCGCGGTTCAATTGAAAAAGCCATGACGAATCGCGTGCTCAGATCAAACGGCGGGCCAACCTCTGAAACGGCTTGTCGATCAGCGCGATGATGGCCGCCAGGGCCAGGGCGGCCAGCAGTAGCACCAGGAACAGAAGGAAGGTCGCCGGGCGCGGCGCGTGAGGATGCACGAAGGCGATCTCGTATCCGGCCAGGAAGGAAACGCTCGCATGGATCAGATAGAGCGGATAGGACATGGCCCCCAGCCAGGCGCACCAGCCGGGCAGCCGCAAATGCCCGCCGCGTTCCAGCCCCGCCAAGGCCAGAATCAGCCCGCCCAGCAGCAGGCCGGTCAAGGGCTCCAGCGCGGCGGGAGGGTAGGCATAGCCCCAATCCTGCACCGGCATCAGGGCGATGAGCAGCGCCAGGCTCAGGCCCAGCAGCGCCCAGAGCAGCTTCGCGGGCAGGCGCAGGCGCGCATGCAAGGCGGCGGCGCCCATGCCGGCGAGGAACAGAAACCCATGGACACCCAGAAACCGCATGTCGAATCCGTCCTGCCAGTGGCCGAACAGAAGCTGCACCTTGATGCCGTATATGCCGCGCAGCCAATGCACGGTGATGGCGGTCAGCCAGAACAGGATCAGCGGGGTGCGCACCCGCTTCAGAAGCATGAACCAGAACATCAGATAATAAGTGAGTTCGAAGCGCAGGCTCCAGGCGGGCGGGTTCAGCTCCTGCAAATGCGGGCTGGCGAAGGGAGAGAGTGTCAGATTCTCGATGAGGTTCAAGGGCGGCGTGACGCGCAGCAGGAAATAAAGCGGCACCAGCAGGGACAGCCAGTAAAGTGGAAATAACCGGCAGAACCGACGCCAGCCATAGCGCAGCAGCGCCTTCTGTCCGGTGTCCTTGCCGTGAGCGGTCTGGATGACAAACCCGGACAGAACGAAAAAAAACAGCACCGAGATGATCGGCGGCAGGCTGAAGCCCAGCGGCATTTTCCCCCGGCCCAGCAAGGCCGAGAAATCGCTGAGATGCCCGACCGCGACAAACAGCGCCGCGATGAAACGTGCGGCCTCCAAGGTCAGATAGCGGGTTGAGGGAGCCGCCCGCGTCGGCGCGTCTGGCTGGGGCATCAGCGGTGTGGTGGGGAAAGCGGACGCATGCCGCCGCCGATAGTCAGCGGGTCACGTTGCGTCAAGCGAGCCCGCCTCCGTCGCGTAGCACTTGTTCGGCCTCCCGCGTGAGGCCGCTCTCGCCATGCAGGCACAATCCCGGCAGGATCGTGTCCGGCGCGCGGCTGGCCTTGCGCGCCCGGATCAGGACCAGTTTCGCCTTGGCGCCGGGGCGCGGCCAGAGCGGCAGCAGGGTGATGGCGCCGCAAGCCGGACGCAGCAGGGCGGCGGCCTTGGCGTGGGCGCTGGCGGGCAAGGCGAGGGTGATCGTCCCCTGGTCGCGCAACACCCGCAGCAATTCGCCGACCCAGGCTTCCAGCATCGTGGCCGGGGCATGATGCGCCAATGCCCGCGCCGCGTCGGGCGAGGGTGTCGTCTCTTCGCCGAACCAAGGCGGATTGGCCATGACATGATGGAATTCATGCGCCGCGAAGGGCAGGGCGGTGGCATCGCCATTCACCGCGCCGAGTCCCGCAAAGCCGTTCGAGGAGAAATTTTCCGCGGCCAGTTCGGCCAGCGGGCCGGCGCGTTCCACGCCAATGCCGCGCACGCCGGGCACCCGCGCCGCCAGGCATAACAAGGCGGCTCCGGCGCCGGTGCCGGCCTCCAGCACCGTGTCTCCCGCCCGCGCCGGGACAAAGGCCGCCATCAGCACGGGCTCGAACCCGCTCCGGTGCCCCTGGCTGAATTGCCGGTAGACCAGCCGGCCATTCAGCAACCCGCCCATGCTCATCACGCTAACCGTCACCCGCTTGACCCTTCCGGAATACCGCCCGATATGGAGTTAAAGTAATTCTCATGGACAGGTTAGGGCGCTGAATTTGGACGGTGCGACGCCATTGATGATCGATGCTCTTGGCCGCCTCACGGCGTTGCTGGAGGCTGAGCTGAAAGCGACGAACGAAGCCATCATCGCCAGGATGGACAGCCCCGTCGCGCTCATTCCCCAGCTTGCCGCGCATATCGTCGCCGCCGGGGGCAAGCGCATGCGCCCCTTGCTCACCTTGGCCACGGCCAAGCTCTGCGGTTATCAAGGCGGGCGGCAGGTTCAGCTCGCCGCCTGTGTCGAGTTTATTCATACCGCCACCTTGCTGCATGACGATGTCGTGGACGAGTCCCTGTTGCGCCGTGGCTTCGCCTCCGCCAATGCGGTGTTCGGCAACAAGGCCTCGGTGCTGGTGGGGGATTTTCTGTTTTCCCGCGCTTTCGAACTGATGGTCGAGGATGGCTCGTTGGACGTGCTGCGCATCCTGTCCTCCGCTTCGGCCACCATCGCGGAGGGGGAGGTGCTGCAACTCACCACCCAGAACGATATTTCCACCACCGCGGATAAATATTTCGACGTGATCCGGGGGAAGACCGCCGCCTTGTTCGCCGCCGCCGCCGAGGTGGGGGGCGTGATCGCCGGGATTGGCGCCGAGGAATGCGCCGCGTTGAGACATTTCGGCATGGATCTCGGCATGGCGTTCCAATTGGTGGACGACGCGCTGGATTATGCCGCGGACCAGGCCGAACTGGGCAAGACGGTGGGTGATGATTTCCGCGAGGGGAAACTGACCTACCCGGTGATTTTGGCTTTGGCCGAGGCGACCCCGGAGGAGCGGGCCTTCTGGGTCCGCACCCTGGAGCAAAGCGAGCAGACAGAGGCGGATCTGGCCACGGCGTTTGAATTGATCGGCAAATACGATGCCACGGCCCGGACCATCGCCCGGGCGGACCAGTTTATCGACAGCGCCGTGAGCATGCTCTCCCGGTTTCCGCAAAGCGATATGCGTGTCGCGCTGGCCGACGTGGCCCGTTACACCACCGCGCGCCGGCATTAAGCCGCCGCTCCAGGCGCATCTTTAAAAACCGGGGTTTTGGGCGCTGGTTCCAGAAGGGCTGGGCGTTGGGGGAGCGGCGCGCCCATGCTTGTTTCGCGCAAAAATATGTGCAGTTATATAAATGTCTATGTTTATGGGAAACCAAATGAGTGGCGATGTTTTAAAAGAGCGCCCGGCCTTGTTTCTCGGCAGCCGGCTCAAGCGGCTGGCGGAGCGTATGCAGGGTGATGTGGTGGGGCTGGCCTCGGAGGCGGGGCTGGAAATTCAGCCCAGCCAATATTCTCTGCTGGCCACGCTGGACCGTTACGGCGCGGGGACGATCGGTGAGCTCACCCAGGCGATGCAGCTCAGCCAACCCGCCATCACGCGCATGGCGGCCAAGCTGGCGGATATGGGGCTGGTCACCATAGACCGGCTGCGCAAGGATCAGCGGCATAAGACCGTCTCCCTGACCGAAGCCGGGCAGCGGGCGCTGGATCGTTCCAAACGTCTCGTCTGGCCAGGGGTGGAAGCCGCGGTGGAGGAGCTGCTGGAGGGCCTGCAAGGCGCTTTTCTGGCGCAGATCGACGAGATTGAGGCGAGATTGGCGGAAAAACCGCTGGGCGCGCGGGCGCGGGCGCATATTGGCGGCGGCTTGCGGATTCATGAGTTCAGCGATGCGCTGGCGCCGTTATTTCGCAGCATCAACGCTCAATGGATCGAGGCCATGTACAGCATGGAACCAACCGATCGTGACGTGCTGGACCATCCCCGCGAGCGGATCATCGACAAGGGAGGGGATATATTATTCGTGGAGGCCGACGGGCTTGGCGTGGTTGGGGCCTGCGCTTTGCAGAAAACCGGAGATGGCCAATATGAGCTGACGAAGATGGGGGTGCTGGAAGCGGCCCGTGGCCGCAAGGTCGGGGAGTTTCTGTTGCGGGCGATGCTCGCCAGGGCCAGGCGGAAGGGGGCCAGGCGGCTTTATTTGCTCTCGAACCGTAAATCCGCGGCGGCCATCCATCTCTACGAGAAACTCGGCTTTCGCCACGATGAGGATATTATGCGCGAATTTGGCGCCCGTTACGCGCGTTGCGATGTGGCGATGCTCTACCCAAGGGGCTAAGGCAGGGGCTGGCGCCCCTGCCCGTGTTTTACGATTTTTCGGCCGGGGCGGGGGTCAGCACCGTCGTGATGGTGGACCGGACCATGTTCACCGTCACGTTCGGCGCGATCTCGACTTCGATCTCCGTGGAGCCCTCCGGAGCCTTTTTTACCAGCCCGACAATGCCGCCCGCCGTCACCACCTTGTCGCCGCGCTTCAGCCCGCCCAGCTTGGCCTTCAGGGTTTTCTGCTGTTTCTGCTGCGGGCGGATGAGCAGGAAATAGAAAACGACGACGATGAGAACAAGCGGTGCGTATTGCATCAGCGAGGCAAGGCCGGCGGGGCCCGCGTCGGCCCCGGTGACGGTTTGCGCGTAGGCGGCGGAGATGAACATGGGAACTCCTGGTTTCCGTAAAGTTGCGCGGACCATAGAGCGGGATGATTTTTGATCAAGCCCGTTCGAGGGATCAAAAACAGGGATTTTGCCCGGCTTGCATGGAGACAGGGGGCGATTCAGACTTTAAGAACCGCGCATAGGGCACGCTTCATGAACGTCATCGCACTCTGGGGTGTGCCAATTCAGTCAATAGGGGGGACGAATGACTGACGAATTGCTGTGCCGGATTGCCGAAGCGCTGGAACGCTTGGCGCCGCCGCCGCCCGCCAAGGCGGATTTGAGCGGGGCGGATGCGTTTGTCTGGCATCCGGAGCAGAGCCGTCTGGTGCCGGTGGCACGGGTGGCGCGGGTGGCGCTGGAATTGCTGCAAGGGGTCGAATCGCAAAAGCAGCTCGTGCTGGAGAACACGCTGCGCTTCGCCAAGGGGCTGCCCGCCAATAACGCCATGCTGTGGGGCGCGCGCGGCATGGGCAAGTCCTCGCTCGTCAAGGCCGCCCATGCGGAGGCGAACCGGCAATTTTCCGGCTCCCTGGCGCTGATCGAGATTCACCGCGAGGATATAGGCACCTTGCCGGAACTGTTGAATGTGCTGCGTGAGGCTCCCCGGCGCTCGGTCATCCTGTGCGACGATCTCTCCTTCGAGAAGGGCGATGGGGATTATAAGGCGCTGAAATCCGTGTTGGACGGCGGAATCGAGGGGCGGCCGGACAATGTGATTTTTTATGCCACCTCCAACCGCAGGCACCTGATGCCCCGCGACATGATCGACAATGAACGCTCCACCGCCGTCAATCCCGGTGAGGCGGTGGAGGAGGCCGTGTCCCTCTCCGACAGATTCGGGCTGTGGATCGGGTTCCATAACAGCGATCAGCAGCAATTCTTCGCCATGATCGAAGGCTATGCCGCGGCCTATGAGCTGCCTATCTCCAATGAGGAGCTGCGCGCCGCGGCGGTGGAATGGTCGATGACACGCGGCAGCCGGTCTGGCCGCGTGGCTTGGCAGTTCATCCAGGACATGGCGGGGCGCCTGGGGGTACGCTTGACCGTGTGAGCAGGACGGGGGAAAGGAACCCGTAAGGGAAGCGTGGCCGAGTGGTTTAAGGCAGCGGTCTTGAAAACCGCCGTACGTGCAAGCGTACCGTGAGTTCGAATCTCACCGCTTCCGCCATTCCCGCCGTTTTCCCTCTATGGCCCGATATTGCCGCCGATCACCGCACACCACCATGTGGTATAGCTAACCGCCGATTCCACGCTATTGCCCGACATTTCCATGCCCGAACCCGCAGCGCGACAGCTTCCGACCAATTCTCGCCGTTTTGAGGGTAGGTCATGAACAGCAGCTTATGTCAGAACCTGCCATCGACCTGTGCAATCTCTCGGACAACATTGAGCGTCGCCTAGGCTATTGGCGCTGATGCCGCATCGGGCCATAGCAACGCATCAACCGGCCGGTTTACAGATTTTCTGCCAGTTGACAGATTCCTCATTTAGCCCATAGTGCCTTTGAAACGATGACGAGGGCCGACCGACATGACCAAGACCTTTCCTTGGGACTATCACAAAGATTTGACCGAAGAGCGCCTCGTTGCGGTCGGGCAGATGGTCCTCGAGGCTCGGCGTTTGGCGGTCGAACTTTTCGATTCCGACATTGGTGACGATGGCTGGACCTTGGGGTGCCGTGCATCCCAGTTCGCTCGATACCGCATTCTCACGGCCTTCGACGGCCAGCGCTTTCCCTGGCTGACCGTGATCGATCGCTCCCGCCGTCTGATCTTCACGATCGGAGAGGTGCCGGTTCGCATTTATCGCGGTGAGGCGGAGGAGCCAACCGCCCGTACCCTTCATCAGAGCCTGAGCGAGCTGGACCAGCTTGGCTTCTCGTTCGATGAGCGCGACGAGGGTCACGATCTCGCTTATCGCTTTGCGGTTGAGACCGATGTCGATGGCAGCGCTCTCGCCGTCAAGTTCGTCGGCCTGCGCGGTGAGACGGCTGTGCTGAACTGGAATGTGCCTCTCGGTTTGGACGCATTCACTGGTGGCATCGGTATGCCAGCGACCGAGTCTGTTGAGCTCGATGCCCCCAGCGTGGGCGTGCGCGATCGGAAGACGAAGACAGGCGAGTAACGCCGTTCAAACGGCAAGGAATGAAATGGTCATTTCCGCTTTCCATGGTGAGCGCTTGCGCCTCGCTCGAGTGGCGCTGGGCTTGACGCTCGACCAGTTGGGTGCGCGGGTCAGCGCCACACGCCAATATCTCAACCAGCTTGAGCAGGGGCTGAAGGTACCTACCGACGAGATGCGCGCCGCGCTCGCGGCAGCTCTCGGCATTGCGGAGCATTTCTTCGCGATCACGGCATCGGCTGGGATTAGTCCGGAGCAGTGTCACTTCCGTAAGCAGCGCACGACACCCGTGTCCGTCGTCAGCCAGGTGCTGGCGCGCGGTACCCTGCTTGACGGTTTCGTTAGCAGGCTGGACCATGAACTCGATCTTCCGACCGTGTCTTTCCCCGATATTCCGGTGGCCAGCGCGGCCGAGATTGAAGCCGCAGCCGATCATGCGCGTGAGCATTGGCGGCTCGGAACCGGTCCGATCTCGAGCATGATGCGGGTTGTGGAAAATGCTGGGGCCGTCGTCAGCTTCTTCAGTGGTGTGTCCGAACGGGTGGACGCTCTTTCAATAGATTGTGTTCGGCCGATGATCATCCGTAGCGAGGCGAAGCCTGCCGCCTGCAGGCTGCGTTTCGACCTGGCGCATGAGGCCGGGCACCTCATCATGCATCGAGGCATTCAGACCGGCGATAAGGTCACTGAGGATCAGGCAAACCGGTTTGCCAGCGCCTTCCTGTTGCCGCGCTCTTCGTTCATCCATGAGTTTCCGCGCAGCCGCCTCCTAGACTGGTCGGCCATATTCTCGCTGAAACTGCGCTGGAAGGTATCAGCCGCTGCGATACTGCGGCGAGCCTATGATCTGAGGATGATCTCTCCGGATCAGTATCGGACCGGCTACATCCATCTTAGCAAGACCGGCCAAAGGCGCGCTGAGCGCTTCGACGATCAGATCCCCACAGAGATGCCCGAACTCCTGCCCAAGGCTTTGCAGGCCCTCGAGGCAGCATTTCCCGGTTCACTGACCCGCATGGTCGATGCCTCGGGTTTGCAGGCCGAGATGTTCGCGCACGTCTCTGGCCTTGCGCTGCCAGTGGAAAAGACCCCAGACGACAATATCGTTCCGCTTAACCGTTGGAAATTAAACATTTAACAGGATGCGACCGATTACGGCCTAGGCGCTGGGATTGCGCGCATAAGAGCGCGTGTAACGCGCATTGAATGAAGGGGATTGTCGTGAAGTTGGTGGAGTTAAGACTGTCGAATTTCCGCAGCTTCGGACCGCAAGCCACGGAGATTTCGCTCGCAGATACGACCTTCATCCTCGGCCCTAATGGCTCAGGCAAGACTGCGGTTCTGCAGGCGCTTGGAAGAATGTTCAGTCTCGACCCCGCGCAGCGTAAGATCCGCACGTCGGATTTCCACATCGCAGCGGATGAAGACCCGGAGGACGCGCCTTCGACGCGAGAACTGTGGATTGAGGCAGACTTCGAGTTCCCCGAGTTAGCCGATACAGATGAGGCGGAGGAAGGCACGATGCCTGCCGTCGCAGGCCACTTCTCCCATCTCCAGATGGAAACAGACGACGCATCGGTTCGAATTCGCTTCCGCCTTCATGCCAGCCTCGACGAGGACGGGGACATCGAAGAAAGCTTCACCCATGTCACGCAGGTCGATGATGATGGAGTTCCAACCGTCCAAGGCAGGGTTTCCAAGCAGGACCGGGCTGCGGTGCAGGTCCATTACCTGCCAGCCCGGCGCAATCCCGCAGACCATATCTCTTACGCCGCCAACGCTTTGCTCGGCCGCGCACTTCGTGCCGCCAACTGGTCGGCGGAGCGCCAGACGATCTCGGCCCTCACGGAGCAGATCAGCGCAGCGCTCGTCGGCAACGCGTCGGTTAAAGGGATCGGTGATGAGGTCACCAAGCTCTGGGAATCGCTTCACAAGGGAAAATTTTACGCCAATCCGACTCTGTCGTTCGCGCAGAGCGAAATCGAAAATTTGCTGCGGCACCTCAGCCTGAGCTTCGCGCCCGGCCACGATACGCCGCAGGTCGACTTTTCCCGACTTAGCGACGGTCAGCAATCCCTGCTGTACATTACGCTCGTTCTCGCGATGCGGGCCGTCGGCAATGCGGTGCTTGCCGGCGATACCAATGCATTCGACATCGACAAGCTGCGCCCACCGCTTTTCACACTCGTGGCGGTCGAAGAGCCCGAGAACAGCCTGTCCCCGCACTATCTTGGTCGCGTCCTACGGACGCTGAGCGAGTTCGCGGAAGACGGCGATGCACAAGCCGTCATCGCGACCCATGCCCCCTCGCTGCTGCGCCGCGTCGAACCGGAGAGCATCCGCTACCTGCGCCTCAACGAGGAGCGGCGCACCACGGTGTCCCGGATCACTATGCCAAGCGGGGCCGAAGCGAACAAATATGTCCGTGAAGCGATCCAAGCCTTTCCCGAGCTCTACTTCGCGAGGTTGCTGATCCTAGGCGAGGGAGACAGCGAGGAGGTGGTGTTGCCGCGTTTGCTCGCGGCGCGTGGTATCCTAGCCGACGATGCCTCGATCTCGGTCGTCCCGCTAGGTGGACGCCACGTGAACCATTTCTGGCGCCTGCTGAGCGATCTCGGCATTCCCTTCGTAACGTTGCTGGATCTCGACCTCGCGCGCCACCAGGGTGGCTGGGGCCGGATCAAATACGCGGCGAAGCAGCTGCTGCGCTTCCAGGAAGACCCGGTGGATTTCGATGAGGAAGGTGCGGACGCGATTCCCAAATGGGATAGCAAGCAAGGCCTGATGCTCAACGACGATGGCTGGATCGCCACGCTGGAAAAGAATGCGGTGTTCTTTTCCTCTCCGCTCGACCTCGACTTCATGATGATCGAGGCGTTTCCCGACGCCTATGGCCTGACCGATGCCGAACTTGAGGATCCAGACGACGGCACGATCGACGCCGTGCTCGGCAAGTCACACGACGCGCTCGGCGGGCAATATAACGATGCCCAGCAGCAACTGTTCGTGGCGTATCAGGAACGTTTCAAGCTCGGCAGCAAACCGAGTTGGCACATCCGGGCGATGGCCAAACTCGACGACGACGCGCTGCTCGAAAGCATGCCCGAGGTACTCGACCGAATGTTCGACAGCATTGAGGTGAAGCTCGCGGAATTGCCGGAATGATTCCCATCGAGCGCTGGTCGCCATCCGATGGGCTGCTCCTGGAGCCGAATGCGCTCGAGGCGGCAAAGGAGACGGCCCGCAATCTCGCGCTCACCGCGGGGCCCGGCGCCGGCAAGACCGAGATGCTCGCCCAGCGTGCCGACTTCCTGCTGCGCACCGCGACCTGTCGCTATCCGCGCCGCATCCTCGCCATCTCCTTCAAGGTCGACGCGGCCCAGAATCTGCGAGCCCGAGTCCGGCGGCGCTGCGGGCCAGATCTTGGGGCGCGGCTAGACAGCTATACGTTTCATGCCTTCGCAAAGCGTCTGATCGACCAATTCCGTCCGGTGCTAAAGGGCGCGAATGCGCTCGACCCGGATTATTCGATCGGCCAGCGGCGCGTTCAGCGAACATCGATCACCTTCGCCGACATGGTGCCGCTCGCCCAGACGATCATCGAGAATAGTCGTATCGCCCGCAACGCCGTTCGGCAGACCTACAGCCATGTCTTTCTGGACGAGTTCCAAGACTGCACAGCCGATCAATATGCGCTCATTACCGCCTGCTTCGGCGGATCCAAATGTCTGCTGACTGCCGTCGGCGATACCAAGCAGAGCATCATGGGCTGGGCCGGCGCGCTTGAAGGCATTTTCCAGACTTTCGCGGACGACTTCGTTGCACACCCCCTCAATCTCTATCAGAATTTCCGTTCCGCACCGACTCTGCGGCGGATGCAAAATGCAATGGTGCGGGTGATGGACCCGCCCGCCGCTTTGGACGACGCCGACATCGTCGGGGACGAAGGGGCGATCGCTATTCTCAATTATGCGGACGACGAAGAAGAGGCCAACGGCATTGCGGCCCGGGTTCAGCAACTCGCCGACAATGACGGCGTTTCGTTGTCCGAGATCGCCATCCTCGTCAGCAAGCAGCAGCAACTATATTGCCAAAAACTAATTGCGGCCTTCGGCGCCCGCGGAATTGCCTATCGGGAAGAGGACGCAACCCAAAACCTGGCTTCGGAGCCCGCAGCGCGCCTCATCGTGGATTTTCTTCTGGTCACGAGCAGTCCGCGGCAGCCGGCGGCGCATCGCCGCCTCCTGGATCTCGTTGTTTTCAACCAAGGGGTCGACGAGGAACGCGAGTATCAGCTTCGTTCGAAGTGGAATCGGCTGCTAGGCGAGACGCGCACGGCGATCGCGACCGGCAAGATCGATCTGTCACACAAGCCGGATCTCGAAAAGCTGGTGGATACGCTGCTTGACGCGGTCGGCGCTGAAGCAATCGTAGCGATGTCCTCGGCATATGCGCAAGGCGACATGCTGGCGACCTGCATCGTCGAAACCGTAGATCGCGCACACGAGTTGCTGTCCGGCGGAACAGATCCTGCCACAGCGCTCTCGTCCTTCTCGGGGGACCGCGCGGTACGCATCATGTCGATCCACAAGAGCAAGGGACTCGAATTCGACACGGTGTTCATCCTTGGCGTTGAGGAGGACACCTTCTGGGGCAAGCAGGCGGACGAGCGTTCGGCGTTTTTCGTCGGCATATCGCGCGCTAAGCTCCGCCTGTTCCTCACGGTCTGCGAGGAGCGCTCCAGACCCGCGAGCGCGGGCCGCTGGACCGTCGCGCGGCGACCTCATGAGGAGTTCCTAAGCTATGTTTGATCGCACGCCCCGGAGAGGGCTTTAGCGGATCTACGAATGGCCGCTGTCAGCGCAACCGGACATTACTTGTCGTGGTGCCGAATGGCAGGAATGTCCCAGTTTCCGTCATTTGATCGACAAGTCGAGCAGATCGGAGAAAGGGATAGATCCAAAGAGCAACTGCATGTCGGCAATCGGAGGACAAAACAGAAATACCCTGCCAAACGCCCGAAATGGCCGCCGTTAGCCACCCAAATTTCGCCGAAACCCGCCGATAACCGCACAACGCCAAGTATCTTCATAATCATCAAAGGGTTATGACGATTTCATAGTTCTCATCTTCATCGGGCGCTGCCCGCCAACCCCGCCGATTTCCCTCTACGATCCGATATTGCCGCCGATCATCGCGCGCCAGCATGCGGTGTAGCGAACCGCCGTCTCCACGCCATCGTCCGATACTTTCATGCTCCAAGCTGGCAGTGCGCTTTGGCGCGCGGGTTCGGCGAAACGGAGCGCAGCCAATCCCACCATCTCCGCTTCCAGATGCGGTTCAGGGCTCCAGAATGACGCGGCCCAGAATCTGATTGTCTTCTATGTATTTGTGAGCAGCGGCCGCGTCCTTTAACGGAAATCGTTTATCCAGGAGCACTTCAAGTTCTCCTTTGGCCACTTTCTCGAGTATTTTTTCGATGTCCTCCTTGCTCTCGGGCGCGGCAAAGCCTGCCCGAAGGCTGACGCCGAACAGGGAAATATTCTCGGCAATCGTGGGCCGCAGATCGGGGCGCATCGGCACCCGGCTGGCGTTGCCGATAAGCAGTATCCGGCCAAAGGCCTGAGTAGCGGCGATGGAGCTATCCAGCGTGGCGCCGCCGACCGGGTCGAGCACGACCGATGCCATATGCCCATCCGTTCCTCTGCGGACAGCTTCGACGACATCGTCGACCTTGCGGTCAATGACCATGTTTGCGCCGAGTTCGCGCAGCCGTGCCACGCGTTCGGAACCTGCCTGGACCGCGATGACGTACGCTTCATTGCTGGCCGCGAGTTGAATAGCGGCAAGCCCGACGCTGCCTGCCGCCCCCTGAATGAGCAGCGTCTCGCCCGGCTGAAGTCGCGCAACGCGAAACAGGGAGTGGGAGGCGGTCAGAAAGGGAACCGGGACGGCGACCGCCCTGGCCATGTCCAGTCCCTCCGGCACGCGATAACAGGCTTGTGCGGGGACGGCTCGCAGATCCGCATGCGACCCGCCAATCCCGATGGTGGCAACGCGATCGCCGACGGACCAGCCGAGATCGTCCGATCCAACCTCGATGATGGTGCCCGCGGCTGCATATCCGCCGATATAAGCGGGGGCTGGCGGATCTATGGTGCCTCGCGACAGGACATCACCGCCCTCGACGGCGATCGCCTCGACCCGGATGAGCACTTCGCCTACCTTGCAGACCGGATCGCTGACATCTGCGTAGCGCAGCACATCGGCGGGGCCGGCTTTATCATAGATTGCGGCTTTCATGGATACGTCCTTGGAATCAGTAAATTGGAAGCTCATGCGAAAGCGATCAGGACATCGCGCCGCAAAGACAGAGATAGAGTGTCGGGGTAGCGTTTCCAATGACCACGATGCGTGGCCGTTCCCGCTGTCTATCAGGCAAGAGGACGAGCCAGGCCATCTCCATCGTAAGCGATAAAGTCATTTTGATTGAGCCGTCGCGCAGGTTGGATAGACCGGCAGATCCAAAGAGCAACTGCATGGCGGTAATCGGCCGGCAAAACGGGAATACCCCGTCAAACGCCCGAAATGGCGGCCGTTTGATACGCAAACACCGCCGAAAGCCGCCGATCACCGCATAACGTTGATTATTGTCATATTTATTCGAGGCTTATCACTATTTCATAGTTCTCATCTTCGTCGGGCGCGGCCCGCCAGTCACCTTTCTGCACCCCTCCCTGGTGGATTCCGGAAACGTTGGATTTTTGGCCGGAATTTTGGGGTTTTCATCTGTACAATGCTGTCTTTTTCTATCCTTACCAGGAAAGCTGCCGGGGTAGAATCCGGGGGATGGTTTGTGCGGGTGGGGTAGAATGCTGACAGACGCGGACGCGAAGTGGGCAAAGTCAGGCGAAAAGCCCTATAAATTGTAAGATTCTGGCGGTCTGTTTCTCTTTGTCAGCGGGGCCAGCAAGCTTTGGCGCATGAAATATCAGATCGGCGGTAAAGAAAACTTTTGAGCTTTGGGCCGTATCCTGAGGTGACGATTTCAGCTGCTAGGGATGCACGGGACGCTGCCCGCGCTGAGCTGAGGGCCGATCGAGATCCAAGTTTGACGCGCAAGGTGCCACGCGCCAACGCCGCCGATGTGAACCGGAAATTCGAGATAGTGGCGCGTGCATGGCACGACCTGAATGCGCCTCGGTGGAAATCTCGTCAGCATGCCGGCGATGTGATTGGTAGCCTGGAAAAAGGTGTCTTTCCTCACCTGGGCAATATAGATGTGCGGGAGATCACGCCGGCGATGGTACTGGATGTGCTGCGCAAGATTGAGCGCCGTGTTTGAATACGCAATTGCCTCCGGGCTGACTGATAAAGATCCGGCCCGGGTTGTTTCATCGGCACTGGCGCCGCTGATAAGGGGGCGCCAACCCGCAATTACGGACTTGGATGGGGCAAGGAAGATACTGCAGGCTGTTGCCGATATGCCGGCGCATCCGGGAACGAAACTTGCAACCTATCTGCTGGCACTGACAGCGGCACGCCCAGGTGACATCGTTGGTGCGACTTGGATGAGTTCGTGCTGGATACGGAGCAACCCCGTATTGGCTGATCTCGGCCGAGCGTATGAAGGCGGTGCGCCCATATTGTGCCTCTGGCGCCGGAGGCATTGGCCGTGATTGAGGCCGTGCGACCGTTAACTAGCAGAATGCCATTTTTATTCCCGAATGTGCGCCGGGCACATAAACCCATGAGTTCAAACGCCATGGGGTATTTGCTCAACCGCGCGGGTTACCATGGTCGCCATGTGCCGCATGGTTGGCGCTCAACCTTCAGCACGATCATGAATGATGCTACCCCAAGGACCGCGCGACAATCGATTTGATGTTGGCGCATGTGCGTGGCGGCAAGCATGATGAGAAAATCAGCGCCAGCGAAGCGGCTTATAACCGGTCCGAACATATCGGGCGGCGCCGTGAGCTGGCGTTAATATGGGCTAAGCTGCTGATGGAGGGCGTGCCTGCCTGCCCCATCAGCTCTGGTTGGCGGCAGAAAGAGGTAACGTCTTTGGCGGCGCCCACGCCGCTTGGTTTGATATCCTGCCACGGAGAAGCTTACGATCATCCGCCTGGTCGAGCAATCTCACCTGCCCGTGCGCCGGACGCTGGAGCAGCTCGGCATTTCCCGTCCGACAGTCTATCGCTGGTACGAGCACTATCGCGCCGGCG